>JBFKDP010000207.1:0-7332 GCA_041619575.1 Litorivivens sp. | reverse complement strand
GAACCTCCACCCGCTGCGACACACTGCGAACAGAGCACTTTTCAAGCTCAGACGAAACCAACACACAGGCCGTCCAGCGAAAACAAATACTCGCCAAACCGCGCAATGATCGGGCTTTTACCAGGCGCAGGCGGCGGATTTGGGCCAGCATACCCGGCTGCAATCCACCGTGGGTTGAGGCTACCAGTGGAACACCAGCCCTTTTACAGGTGATCGACGCCACCCAAAAGTGCCAATCCGTTACACCGTGAACATGAACAACATTGTATGCCCTCACATTGGCTGAAAGCCATTGATGCAGCCGCCAGGCATTGCGGACCTTCGAAATACCATCGACACCATAGTAGACACAATGCTCGGGCGCATCGGAAAAAGGAGCCAACAATGCCGCAACATCGCTTTGCACACCGAAGGACTCCAGAGAAGAAACCGCTGCCCTCAGGTACGCTTGCACACCGCCACCGCCCGTTGCGCCAATCCAACGGGAAACATGCAATACCCGCAATGTTGAATCGCTCCCCGACCTCTCTTCCGCTCTGCCGAAAATCAACGAGGAGAACTCTTACGCACCATTGCGCTACCGTAATAGAGCAAAGACCACAATGCGCCAAGCGCAACACTGAAAATAACGATCTCACGAGCGGCTCGTAAACCAAGAAACAAAATCAAGCCAGATACCGCAAAAATCATGACTTTGCTGACCGTACGATGGCCCGCCAACAGGCCACCAAAAATGTAGGCTAACCCGCCAAATAGCAATCCACCGACGACGACCCCAAGATTTCCGGCGATAAGGTAAAAATCGCAAACGGCCGAGCAAGTCCAACTCCAACCACTGTTTTTGGGCAAATGTGGATAGAATGCCGGCAACGAAAAGGCATGGAGCCCCGGCTTGCCCGGCAATACAGATCTGGGGATAGGAGCAGACAGGATTGCATAAACACCCCGCCCGAAAGTATGAGGGTGATGATCAGGCACAGTCTCGCTGATATAGCCGAAATAAAGAAAGTTTTTATCAACCTTGATAGCAGGCTTTTCTATATCAGGGGCGACGACTTCAAACTTGTTACCAAAAAAAAGCGTACCGATGCCCTCGTCGCGCGCGTTCCCCATAACATTAAACAAATAAAGCGCCGGAAGCAGCGCCAGAACAGCCACCACCGAACGCCGCCACGTGATTTTTTCACCCAACAGTACCCATACGATAGCCGAGGCACCAATAACCATCCCCACCTGACGCCTGCCGCCGCCCTGTATCAAAACCAGCAAAACCACCAACCCCATGAGAAAAGCCAAAGAAACTTTCCAAGTCACTCGTCTTTCCAATCGCAGCAAAATAAAAGCAAAAGGGAGAACAAAGCGATTGAATAACTCAAGGTTCACTAGCAGCGTATCCCAGTTGCCAATATCCGCGAGGTGCCATGGGGATTCAAACCGCGAGGCCAGAATACCGTCGGCAATACACAACGGATTAAACTCACAAGCTATAAAGACCCTCAGCAGACCAACAACGAAGCAAAAAACAATAATCAAAAATACAAACTGAGGAGACAGGCGAACCGAATCCGGAAACTGAAGTCGCGGCACATCGCCGCCGCGGCATAGATATAAACCCAACCAAACCGATATACCGAACAGCGCGATGAGATGAAAGCTCTTCGAGACAGCCTGATACGAAACACCATAAAGATGGTACGAGCCCTGCATTGGATCCAATAGAAGCCAATACGCCAGCCCAACCATTATGAGGTGTTCAGGACGAAATAGCGTCGACACATTCTTTAGTGCTGATACAGCCACTGGAAACAAAAGGCCCAGTGTCAGGCAAATTGCAGAAAGGGAAACACCGCCGGGATCGGGATATCGATACTCGTCGAGAAACGCCAACGCCAACAGCCAGCCAAAACCGATGCCCAAAAAAGGGAAGATCGGGGCGACCGAAGGAGAATCCAGCGTACCGAAATGTCTCATAGGCCTATGCATAACTCAGGTGTTAGCCACATGCCGCAATATTACTTCAGCACCTGATTCCAGGCTTCTATCCACTAGCAGCGACAGGCCTGATCCTTCACATCTCCCGCTCCCGGAATCTATGGACTCACAGAAAGCTTTCATGCCAGCCTCACTAGAAATATCCAGCACTCCCAGATCGCGATTGACACTTTGCTGTCCCAAAATCAAATCGCGGGGATAAGCCTCAGTATGCAGAGGAAAACTGCCTATCGGCTTACAGTTATACGCATAATCAAAAACAACCGAAGATATATCGCTGATCAAGCCGCGCGTAATCGATAAAAATTCGTACAACTGAACACCAGAAGTATTCCACTGATCGGATGTAACAACCCGGATCGCACTCCAAGGCAAAGTTGGTACGCAGTGATTCAACCGGTCATAAGGATGTAGCTTTACGAGCACAACCAGATTCCTTTCACAACAGTAGTCATCCAGTTTTTCCAGCACACTTTGCTCGGTTTCATCAAGAAAAGAGCGTATTTCAGTCGGAGCACCGCTCTCGGTTCGATACGTTGGCAGCCACGCGATAACTCCCTCGTAACCAGACAAACCCAGACGCTTCATCATGTCCGCAGCGCGAGAGGAATACTCAACTAATCCGTCGACTCTCGGGGGACGAACGACAATGACACGTTCAGGGGAGGCCGAAAAGGCTGCCGCAATTATATAGCGAAACACCTGCGAAGATGCGATATGGAGGTCGCCGTACGTCGGATAGGGGTTCGGCGTTCGTACATTCAACGCCCCTATCTGTTTGATAGGCATACCGTGCCATAAGTTCACGACAACACGGCGATGACTGCTTCGCACAAAAGGATAAACTCCATGGGTATGAAATACGACATGACTCATTAAAAACAAGACAAATCCACGCATACTCCGTTTGTCTGCGATGACTACCTGTCTGGAATCCAAACCATGAGTTTGTAGATACGTTTCAATATTAGTTCGCGTTGCAGGTGAGTTGACTAGCCACACATGGCGCAAGCTCTTGCTCCGACCCAGAGCCG
Source organism: Litorivivens sp. (assembly GCA_041619575.1). Classification (GTDB taxonomy): domain Bacteria; phylum Pseudomonadota; class Gammaproteobacteria; order Pseudomonadales; family Spongiibacteraceae; genus Litorivivens. Next base: position 4,306 of record JBFKDP010000207.1, on the reverse strand, counting down.
CTCTGAATACATAAAATGCGTTATCCGAAAAGTCGGGTGAGCTTAGATAGCAGTACTGATGCCGAACAGGTATGAGTATGGCCTGTAACAACCGGACAGCAAGCGACAGTGCCGCGTAAAAAGCTCGGCGCACAAACTACTCCCGGATACGTTCTATAGTCGCGGTCGTCGAAACCGACGGGGTACGCGGAAGATAGACGACGTCAACGACATGAGATAGATGATCGAACTTGCCTGCCCAATCATCCCCCATAACCAGTAAATCCGCTTCGTACTCGCGGATATAAGACTCCTTGAGTTCAAGTGATTCTTCGTAGAACACCTGATCCACACAGCGCAAAGCCGCAAGCAATCGACATCGCTCGGTTTCGGAGAACACCGGTAGCCGCTGTTTCTTGGATTGATTCAATTGATCAGTAGAAACCCCTACAGTAAGGTGAGAGCCAAGCGCTCGTGCGCGCTCCAGTAAATTCAGATGCCCTACGTGGAAAACATCAAAAGTCCCAAAAGTAATAACCTTCATACCATTCCTACTACTCACTTCCTTACCAGCGACTCTGCCACTGAGCCGACACGCCCCAACAGGGCAAGCCCCAAGGTAAGCCAGAATCTCCCTTTCAATGGTTTCAATAAAAGGGCCTTGGAAGCCCAATAGACACCTTCAAAATAATCAGGGTTCTCTCTACTACGATTGGCAACCGCAATAGCACGGTAGTATGTGGCCAATATCTCGGGATACGACTTGAAGAGATCGCCGTGTTTTTCAAGCATTACTTTCAAGTCACCGCCTCTCATATCGTGCAACGAGAGCAGACTGCCCTCGGTCTCATGCGCAACAACCAATGCCCGATCAATATGATGAAGCGTTTTACTCATCGCAATCTGTATTACCAGATCCCAGTCCTGAACCCGCACAATGCGCTCGTCGAAACGCAGCGACATGAAAACATCCCTGCGTGCTACCCAACTTTGAGTCCAGATAAAATTGCGACTCAGCAATCTTTCCATGAAAGCCGAAGTGCCACAGTCTGGCGCGTTGGAGCCTATGACATTGTAACTGCCGTCTGCCTTTAGCCGCTTGATATTACAAAATACAAAATCGACTGATGCCGTTGATTCCAGCACTGCAGTCTGAACAGCTAGCTTTTCGGGTAGCCATTCGTCATCACTGTCTTGAAAAGCAATATAGCGGCCATTGGCTTGATCTATGCCGATATTGCGCGCCTTGCTGGCACCTCCGTTTTCATCACAGCGAATATAGCGAATCCGCGGATCACACAGCGTGTCCACCACCTGTTGCGTACTATCCGTTGAGCCATCATCTACAATTATGAGCTCAACATCTGAAATAGTCTGCGACAGAACACTGGCGACAGATCGCTCAAGCGTTTGCTCACGATTGTATGTGGGCAATATGACAGAAACCAGAGGGTTATGAATATCCAAAGAACAATCTACCATTCGAACATATATGACATGGCCACTCGGAAACGGCGCCGAATCAGCGTATTGAATACTGAACGCCAACGTAGCGGAACCATCCTCGCCAAATGCGTTCTGATACTCCGGTCTTTGTAATCCGGCTCACCCCATCCCGCAGCCTTACGATGGTACAAGTACGCCTCTCGATGTGGGTTTCCGCAGCGATACGACCAGGGCTTTTTGTTTTCTGGCCCGGTGAAATGAACGATACATGGATTTCGTTTGGCTTCCTTGAATTCTTCACGGCCATGTACGCGTCTGGTCTCCGGGACATTGATCAGAGAATGGGTAAGCATGTTCCATTTTAGTTCCAGTCGCACATAGTCGTCCGAATACATGCAGTTCAATACATCCTGGTCGGCATATTGAATAAGCGAATACTTCTGCGCGATGATATCCCTCATTGCCTCTTCAGCGCCGTTTTCCCGCATCCGCTTGAGATTCATCAGTAAGACGCCGGTATTGAAATAACGCGAACGATCTGTAATCCCCAGCTTTCCGGGCAATTCGCGCGCACTGTACAGCATGGCATTCGGGCACGCCGCCAGTGTCTTCTCCGTCAAATCGATCGCCCACAGGTCACTGATATCCGCCCTGACAATGGCGTCCGCATCCAACCACAACACCTTATCCACATCGGGCAACAACCTCGACATAAATACGCGATACCAGGCCTCTTCCACGTAGTACCCGACCACCGGAATATCTCCCAGCAAGTCTGAGTTGACCGATATAGAACGAAAATCCAATCTGGCTTGCTCGCAGGTCGTCGCCAAACGAGTCAATAAACCACTATCAACTGATTCGCGATGCAAAAAGTAGACGCTAAAAGATTGATCCGGATTGTGGTGTCGAAGCGAATGAAGCATCGCAGCCACATGCGGGATGTACGCATCATTCGCTGCTACTGCAATATTGATCCCGGTCATTCTACATCCCCATTTCGCGCGGCACGGCGCCGCAACAAGCGATAACGCATTCCTCGAACCCAGTTAAAAACGGTGGGACCAAACACCGAAACACCTACCCAGAAACGCACATTGACTCTACCGGGGCAAACTGCCACACACTGCTTCAAGGCGGTGATACCCGACCTGAAATCGCCTTTGGCCAACCGCATATTCGCCAGACGTAACCAAACATCACCCAGCGCTTCAGGTGACTGCCTCCAAAGATCTCCATGTCGTTCCAGCAATATGCCATAGCTTCGCTCAAGCTTGCCCAGATCTGCATCCAGACTATCGGCTTGATTGAATTTTTCCACCCCGATTGCTTCTATCATCCGGATCTGACCTCCGGCTTTCAGAAATCGTGCGAGGAAATCCAGATCCTCGCTATTTTCCAGCTCACCGTCAAAACCCTGAATCCGCTCGAAGGATGCTTTACGTATAAACCATGTAGGTGTCATGAATGCGTAGTGCTGAAACTCTGCCATGCTCCATCCACCTGACGGTTGACCATCTGGCTGACAGAACAGGTGAATCGCGCCTCTCCGGTCATTTACCTTCACCCCGCAACAGAGCAATTCAGCCTCCGGGTTTTCGTAGGCTACGGCCATCTGGCGCTCTATTTTATCCGGCAACCAAATATCATCACTATCCAAAAAAGCGATCCAGTCACCCTTCGCTTGTCGCACGCCCTCATTTCGCGCCACACCCGCACCGCTGCGCTGAGGCATCCGCACATAGTTTACAGAAGGGAATTCCGTCACAATCATCGAATCCGTTCCATCTGTAGAACCATCATCTATCACAACGATTTCCAAACCAGATACCGACTGAGCCAGCGCACTACGAATAGCGCGTCGGAGCAAATGCCGGCGATTGTAGGTCGGAATTACCACGGAAATCATGCCTCCGCTCATACTGGCGAATTCCGGAGGCTGCCAATGACACTGGCATGAAAAGCTTTACCCGCAAGATCAGACCTTCGACCGCTAATACACCAGGTATCTGCACCATCGCGGTAGCAAACATAGCCGCAGCTTTTCAGCAATGCGTCACACGCAGATTGACTTTCTACACCGAGATGCTTGTGCTCATAGATCAACAGAGCGGGTAAGTATCGTGAAAAATCAATGGTTTTTATAATATTGAAATCGAAACCCTCTGTGTCCATATGAACCAAATCAGGAGAAGGGATATCGTTCTCACAACACAGTTTGTCAAACGTTGAACAGCGGACATCCATCACACGCAACCGGCTCTCTAGGTCCCTTATCTGGTCTACATGCTTCAGTACCACATCCTTGTTGAACGACCCCAGCTCATCATACCACCTGGGGAGATCACCAAGCTCATCAGAGTTCGCTTGTGCGATATAGTAGAATGGTTGAGTAGATTCGTGATCCGCTATCGCAATATTGGCTAGCGCCACCCGGTCATTATTGGCGTAATTGGCGGCTAGTCGCTCAAATACGTAGGGTACCGGTTCAACCAGCACGCCACGCCACCCGCCAGCCACAATTGAATGATGTATAGGATCATGTTTTTGCCCATCGTTTGATCCAATCTGCACAAACGTGGCCTCGGGAAAATGCTTTTTGAACCGGGATAGTATCCGCCGGGAAGGACGAAGACGTGCATGCTTGAACTGCCTGAGCTTTCGAAAAAACGGATTGTTAAAATGTTGAGTAATACTCATTATATGCCTGCTCGTTTTGCGCCGCGCTTCTTCAGATCGCTGCGCCTTACCTATAAATCGTAATAATGCCCATAGTTGAACATAATGATTAATCCATATCTGATCGATGCAATTGACGCAATCGTTTCCAAACACCCCCTATCGGAGCTTCGCATCACTTACCGGAGCTTGCGTAATTTCG
>JBFKDP010000206.1:0-7364 GCA_041619575.1 Litorivivens sp. | reverse complement strand
TCGAAGTTTTTGAACACTCCCGCTTCTTTTTGCTTTGCTGGCATTGATTCAATCTCTCCATCAACGACTGGATGAGCGCCGTCACAGTGCTAGGCAACTGTCACCCCCGGCGCTAAAGCGGCAAAGCTACCAGATTAATCCCGTTCGCGCCATAACAAAAAGGCCTCAACAAGCGACTATGCGGGGCGCTTGTTGAACAAAGTGTAAGCTAGCAGTATAGACCAGATTTCCCGCTTGGCACGGTGCTGGTGATGAGCACTGCTGATAAACTAGCGGCCTTTAATCAGGAGCAACTGTGCATGCGACACTACGCTGACCGGCTAAACGATATTGAACCCTTTCGGGTTGTTGAAGTGTTGACCCGGGCCAAGCAGCTGGCGGCCCAGGGGCGGGATATCGTGCGCCTGGAGGCCGGTGAGCCGGATTTTTCCACTGCCCAGCCTATTATTACTGCGGCCCAGGCTTCCTTGGGGCGCGGCGAAACCCACTACACGCAGGCTGCGGGGATTCCTGAGCTGCGTGAGGCGATTTCCCGCTATTACAAAAGTGACTACGGGCTCGATGTGCCACCGGAGCGCATCATGATTACACCGGGGGCCTCCGGTGCGCTACTGCTGATTTCAGGCCTGCTGTTGAACCCTGGCCAGGGCATTCTGATGACGGACCCGGGCTATCCCTGCAACCGCAATTTCTTCCGGCTGGTGGAGGGTGAGGGCCAATTGGTGGCGGTCGGGCCGGAAGATCGCTATCAACTCAATGCCGCCAAGGCCGAGGCCGCCTGGCGTGAAAATACCGTGGGCGCTATCGTGGCATCGCCGGCCAACCCGACCGGGGAAATATTGACCGCTGACGAACTCAGGGGCTTGCACGAGCTCTGTCAGCGCAAGAATGGTTCATTGATTGTCGATGAGATCTATCACGGCCTCGATTACGATGAGCGGGCGGCGAGTATTCTGTCGATCACGGATGAGGCCTTTGTGATCAACAGCTTTTCAAAATATTTTGGCATGACAGGCTGGCGGCTTGGCTGGCTGGTGGCGCCCGCCGACGCGATTCCCCATCTCGAGCGTATGGCGCAAAATCTTTTTATCTCCATGTCGACCATGGGTCAGTACGGCGCCCTAGCGGCCTTTGATCCGGAGACGCGGACGATTCTCAATACTCGCCGCGATGAATTTAAGCGACGGCGGGATTATCTGCTGCCAGAGTTGCGTAAGCTTGGCTTTGAAATTCCCCATACGCCGGCCGGCGCTCTCTATCTTTACGCGGGTATTCAGGCCTTTGGTGGCAATAGCACCGCTTTCTGCCATACCATGCTTGAGGAGCACGGCATTTCTATTACGCCCGGCGCAGACTTTGGCCGTTACCGTTCCGATGCGCATGTCCGCTTTGCCTATACCACGTCGATGGACAGGTTAGAGGAAGCGGTCGCGCGTTTACGCAAGCTGTTCGGCTAAGTGGTATCCATCGCGGGAACCTTGCCAAACTGTAAATTACCCGGCTTATCTGCTGCGCTACTGTTGACGTCATTCCAATAACAGAGCTCTAGCCATGACCATTGTCGACAATGTTCTTCTGCCCTCAGATGAGGGCTTTAATCACCAGATTGCAGATACCTTCGCCTCGGTATTGCAGGCAGATCGTTCCTGGACAGAAAAAGTCTGTCTTTCTGTGGGCGCCAACAACGGTGAGATTCAGGTTGGCTTCGGTCTGGGTAAATACATCAACCGCAACGTAATGGATGCCTATGCCGGTGTATCGCGGGGCGTCGAGCAATGGACAGTACGCGCAAGTCGGCAGCTGGCACCCGAACCGGACCGCAGCTCGGTAGGGCCAATTCACTACGAAGTGGTCGAGCCACTAAAAAAGATTCGTATCGTCCTAGAAGCGAACGAAACCCAGCCTATTGCCTTTGATATTGTGCTGGATTGCTCCGAGCTGCCCCCGTTTCTTGAGAACCATGAATTCCGCCGGCAGTTTGGCGGCTATCGCACCGACAATGATCTGGTTCGCTACCACCAGGTGGGTGTCCCCAGCGGCTGGATAGAGGTGGAAGGGCAGCGCTATGCGGTGACACCGGAGGACTTTTACTGCAGCCGCGATCATTCCTGGGGGCTGCGCTACGGCGTTGGCGTTCAGGCGGATGACCTGATGCCCGGGATTGACGCGGATCAGTTTCCCATGAATTTTTTATGGAGTCCTATGCGGCTGCGCCGAGCAGACGGTAGCACCTATGGTATTCACCATTTCTATTTAAATGTAGCGGTTCCGGGTGTGGCTGACGTTATTCACGGTGGTATTGAAAACCCGGACGGCAGTCGCGAGTTTTTTTCGAAGCTCACGCCAAGTTTGCGCTATGACAACAATAACCGGCGCTTGCTTGGCGGCAGTCTTCTGTTCGAGATGGCCGGAGGTGGCGAGCGAGAGTTGGAAATTACAGTGGTTTCCGAAACAGGCTTTCACTTGGGCGCGGGTCTTTACTTTGGTTTTGATGGTCACCACCACGGTGAGTGGCGCGGTGCCTACCATCAGGACGGTGAGTATATTGCAGACTGCGCTAGCCATGACAGCGCACGCCGCCTGCACCAGATTCGAGATTGTATAGTTCATGTTCGCGATGGCGACGCTCAGGGTGTCGCGAACTACCAGACCGTTGTCAGTGGCGAATGGCCGGCACTGGGCCTGAGCGCGGAAAACTCGTTTATGTAGGCGTGGTGAGCGCTAATAGGCGATCACAAAAAGCGGGCGCAAAAAACTGACATTAAAAAGGCGCCGCTTGTTTCCAAGGGGCGCCGTGACTTCAGCTGATTTGTATCAGGCGGCAGCGGCCTGCAATTCCATGGTCAACATACGCAGTCGCTGGCCCTGCATTTTCAGAGTGTACTCCAGCTCTTTATAGCGGCTCTTGAGTGACACTTCTTCCCATTTCTGTTGCAGTAGCTCCTTGCTTTCCGCCAGCTGTGCGCACTTGTCAGAATAGGCTTTTTGGCTCAGGTTTTTCCATTCCTGCAAACAAGCTGCAAACTGCTGGTACTCGTATTCCAGAAACTCCGTGACGGCGCTGACATCCACAGTTTTGGCGTGTTTGAGTTTTTCTTCCGCCCGCTTGAATTGCATCGCAACAATAGCGCGCTGAATTTTAAAGTCAGGGATTTTCTTCAGATCCCAGGCTAAGCCAACCCAGGAGCAGGTTTTGATCAGCCATTTGGTCGGGTCAAAGTGCCACCAGCGAATGCCGTTGCGGTAGTCGTTCTGAAAAATATGGTGGTAGTTGTGGTAACCCTCTCCGTAAGTGAAGAGCGCAAGAATATCGTTGTCGCGGGCGGAGTTTTCGTCAGTGTAGGGTTGTCGTCCCCAGAAGTGAGCCAGCGAGTTGATAAAGAAGGTGGTGTGGTGACTGACCACCAAGCGCAGTACGCCGGCCAGCAGAATGCCGCCCAGAATATCGCCGCAGAGCCAGCCCACCAGCATTGCCGGGATGAAATTCATGGCCAGAGCAATTTTCATGTAGTGCTTGTGCTGCCACATCACAATGTTATCGCGCTGCAGGTCACGAGCATTTGAAAAATCGTCACGTCCGGCTGGGTAGTCTCGAATCATCCAGCCCATATGAGAGAACCACAGTCCTTTCTTGGCAGAATAGGGATCATGCTCAATGTCATCGACGTGGCGATGGTGGCGACGGTGGCCTGAAGCCCAGACCAGAATACTGTTCTGGAAGGCTGCAGCGCCAAATAATGCGTAGAACATGCGCAGCATCGGATGCGCTTTGTAGGCATTGTGTGCCCACAAACGGTGATAGCCAGCGGTGATGGAAATGCCGTTGGCGCCAAGAATAATGACGAAGCCTAGCCACTGACTCCAGTGGTAGCCCGAGGTGAATCCGTACCAGGGTACAACAATTACAGCGATCGCCAGAGTAATGGCGAACATTAGGGTCTGGGCCCAGAGTATTGGCGGTTTATTGTTTGATGTTGGTGTATCAGGCATAGGAACCAAATGCTCACATTGCAAAAACAGCGGAGGGTTAATAATACCGAATGCTGGCCGAGGGGGATATAGGGAGTTTCTCGAGCTGGATTACAGGCAGATGGGGGCAGAGGGGGCCAGTGTATCTTCAATGCCGCGGTATTGGTGGCGATGAGTGAGGTAATCAGCCTAATCTCGCCTTAGAGCTAGAACTGGGTGGAAGTGAGCACTAACTGCATGGTCTTGAATCAGAACAGATCAGTGGGCGACGTGTGCAATAACTTAACAAATCGTTAGACGCTTTCTTGTGCGCTTCACATACAGTGTCCAGGCGACTACCTAGTTCGCCAGAGTAGTAGAGTGCTGGAGCATGGGCGCCTTGGAGGGCATTGTATGAGTTGGGACTTTTCTACCGACCCTGATTTCCAACAGCAACTGGATTGGATGCGGGACTTTGTCGACAACACCTTGATTCCGCTGGAACTGCTGATTCATGGCCTGAATCAGTCCGAGCTCGATGCCTTGTGGGCGCCACTGAAACAGCGAGTGAAAGAGCGTGGGCTCTGGGCGGCACACCTTGAGCCGGAGCACGGTGGTCAAGGGTTGGGGCAGCAGCATCTGGCATTGATGCATGAGATTCTCGGGCGCTCAGATCTGGCGCCGGAAATATTCGGGTGTCAGGGCCCGGATTCGGGTAACGCGGAATTGATTGCGGTCGGCGCTACGGAGTCTCAAAAACAGCGCTGGTTATACCCGCTATTGAGCGCTCAGCTGCGTTCGGCGTTTTGTCTGACCGAGCCGCACACCTCTGGCTCAGACCCCACCGGTATTGCCACCCGCTGCGAACGTGAGGGTGAGCATTGGGTGCTCAATGGTGAGAAATGGTTTTCTTCCAATGCCTCCGTCGCAGATTTTCTGGTGGTGATGTGTGTGACCGACCCGGATGCACCGCCCCACAAACGGGCTTCTATGGTTATTGTGGAGCGCGATACGCCGGGGCTTGAACTGCTGCGCGATGTGCCCACCATGCATGACCCCCACCCTGTCGCCGATGATTATTTGATGGACCGTATTGGTGGGCATACCCACCTGCGCTTTAACAATTGCCGGGTGCCGCTGGATCATATGATTGGCGAACCGGGCGAGGGCTTTATCCTCGCCCAGAAACGACTCGGGGGAGGGCGCATCCATCACGCCATGCGCATGATTGGGCAGTGTCAGCGGGCCTTTGCCATGCTGCTTGAACGCGCAGCGTCACGCGATACCAAGGGCAAGCCTCTGGCCCGTCAGCAGATGGTGCAAGCCATGATTGCCGAAAGTCACGCCGAGATTGAAATGATCCGCCTGCTGGTTATGAAAGCGGCCTGGACGATGGATCATAAAGGCGCCTTCAGCAAGGAGTCGCGGGCGGAAATTGCGGCGGTCAAATTTACCACGCCTGGCATTCTGCTAAGGGTGGTTGATCGCGCCATTCAGCTCCACGGTGCTCTGGGATACAGCTGTGATATGCCCCTGGAAGCTATTTACCGCAGTGCCCGCGCCCTGCGTTTGGCCGACGGTGCTGACGAGGTGCACAAGCAGAGTCTCGCCCGATTGCTGCTGGAACCTATCGAAGCCGTCGAGGGCTGGCCCAGTGAGCACATTCCCACCAAACGCCGAATGGCTCAGGAGCAATTTGGGCATTGGATTGTGGACGCGAAACAAGCGGTGCGGGAGGGCAAGGCGTGACTGAACTGAAAGGAATTGCACGGGAGTCGGTTACCCACTGGCTGGCAGAAAACCTCAGGGGTAGCCGACCACCCTATCAATTCGACTTGATTGCTGCCGGCGGCTCGAATTTGACCTATAAATTGAGCGACGCCAAGGGCCAGGAATTTGTGCTGCGACGGCCACCGGTTCGCGGTGTCGTGGCCACGGCTCACGATATGAGTCGAGAATGGCTCATTATGGCAGCACTGCACGCAAATACGGACATTCCCGTTCCGGAACCTCTGGCCTACTGCCAGGATACAGAAGTGACTGGCGCCGAGTTCTATGTCATGGGCTTCGTCGACGGCCTGATCCTGCGTGACAGGAAAAGCACGCAAGGGATGAGTGCCAAACAGGCGCAGCGGGCGACGCAATCCCTCATTGATATCCAGGTCGCCTTTCACACGCTGGATATTGACGCCGTTGGTCTCGCCGGACTGGGCAAGCGAGAGGACTACCTCCAGCGTCAGCTCAGGCGTTGGCGCAAACAGGCGGATGCGGTCAAAACCCGCGATCTGCCCTTGCTGGAACAATTGCACTTACAGCTTGAGGCTGTGGCGCCTGATGCCAAACGCAAAGCGGGGCTGGCTCACGGTGATTACCGTTTTGACAACTGTGTGCTGGGGCCGGATGGCCGGATTGCTGCTGTGCTCGATTGGGAGCTCTGTACGCTGGGGGATCCACTTGTCGATTTTTTCTGGTCGTTGCAGTACTGGGCAGAACCGGGGGATGGGCTGACCTTTCTGCAAAGCCCGCCAACCATTAACCCGGTATTTCCCTCGCGGGCATACGTGGCCGATAAATACCGGGAACAGTCAGGATTCAGTCTAGAAGACCAGAATTACTATTTTGCCTTCGGTTGGTGGAAGATGGCCTGTATTGTTGAAGGTGTGTATGCTCGCCTGAAAAAAGGCGCAAGCGGTGGCATGAAAACCGCGCCAGTGGAGCGGGTGGGTCAGATGGTGGAGGCCTATTTGCTGGAATCCCAGCGCTATCTCTAGAACGTGAAAATTATCCCAGACACTCCCGGGAGGTCAGCTAGATGACAGATGTGATAGCCGCTTTTTTTGCCGGGGCATTTGCCGTAAACGGCTTGCCTCACTTTCTGTGGGGAATCTCTGGCGAACCCTTTCAATCGCCGTTTGCCAGCCCGCCGGGCGTCGGCGAATCACCCCCATGGGTGAATGTGCTGTGGGGGGCAAGCAATTTCGCCGCTGCTGGGGGATTGGTGTATTGGGCCGGACTTTGCTGTGCCACCGCTTCAATCGCCAGTTTGCTTGTTGGCGCACTGGCGATGGCGCTGACACTCGCCTGGCACTTTGGCAAAGTGCGCAAGGCTTAGGTGTTAATACCTGAGTGCTGACAGTCGAGGGCCACAGCTCGCGCCGCCAGCTAGCTTGTGGTGAAGCGTATGACCCAGGCTACGATCCGGGCAAAACCATCGACGACCGTGTTTTTCAGTACGGAAAACCAGCCGGACTCCTGACGCAGAGCGTGGTCTTCGCGCGCGCGTTCAATGATATAAGCGTGGACCTTTTCAAGTTCCGCAGGGCTCAAGACTTCGTCAAAGCGCGGCATGCCCGCCTTCTCCATTAAACCGTCGAGAACCACGGCTTCGAAATTCTCGTGCCAGAGGGCTTCGAGGT
>JBFKDP010000205.1:0-7378 GCA_041619575.1 Litorivivens sp. | reverse complement strand
GACCGGTGTATTAAAGCGCGTGCGCGGCGCTTTTATCGGTGGCGGCGCTATTTTCTCGCGCCGCAGATCCAGTGCCAGCCGCCCGAGTCCGGCAACCATACCGGCTGCACCGCGCGCCATATTGACGCTGTTGCGCAGCTGATTGACTGCGGCGCTTGCGGCCAGCACCGCCGGATTCGGCATGCTATCGACTTCAATAACCCCGTCCTCAGCGCCGGAACTGGCAGGATTGGGTTCGAGATCGTGAATCGCTGACAGAAACGATGCGCCGCCGGCACCGTCAACCAGCGAGTGATGCATTTTGGTATAAATGGCAAACGCGCCTTTCGGCACGCCGACAATATTGTCGAGGCCTTCAATGATGTAGGCCTCCCACAGGGGGCGGGTCATATCCAGCGGGCGCGCGTGCAGTCTCGACACCAGAATGCACAGCTGGCGCCAGTCACCTGGTTGCGGCAAGGCAATATGACGGATATGGAATTCTACGTCAAAGTTGGCATCCTGCACCCAGTATGGCCGGTCGAGGTTGCCGGGAGTGCGCACCAGTCGCGCGCGAAAAATCGGCTGGCGTAACAGGCGCTGCTCAAAACTGGCGATAACCCCTTTAAATCGCACCGAGCCACCCGGCGCGGTGGACTGATCGTAGATACCCAACCCGCCAATCTGCTGGGGCGTATTCGGATGTTCGAGATTGACAAAAGCGCTATCGATTATTCCAAGCTGTTTCATTCTATTTCACCCTGTTGTGTCTAAAGCAGTTATTTCCTTGTCTGCCCAGTAATAAAGCTGATTAACGCTATGCATCATATGGTTCTTGTATGACATCGCCTTTACTAACCGGCAATTATACAAGCTTTGCGGCTCTGCTTCTCGCCCCGCCAAAGGCAGTTACATTATTGACAGAAATATGAGCCCGCGAGGTCATCACAAGTGGCCTGCAACTGCACACCCTCATTCCTAAACCATCATTAACCCAGCGTTTTCGAACTTCCAGTAAGCTCATTGAAAAACTGGCCCCAGCCTTTTTGTTTCTCTGTCATTACAGTGCAGCTGCAAGGCTCGTGCCGATATAAAAATTTACAATAGGAAAAACAGATGAGTCAGTCCTGGCAGCAAAAGTATGGTGAATGGGCCCTGATTACCGGGGCCGCACAAGGCATCGGTCTGGAATTCAGCCGCCAATGCGGGCTGCGCGGCTTGAATCTGGTGATGGTCGATCGCAATGCCAGCGAGTTGGCAAAGGCCGCAGAGCATCTGCGTAATGGCTGTCCACGCCTGTCGATAAAGACAGTTTGCACCGATCTGGGGCAGGAAGAGTTTCTTGGTGCAGTGCATGCCACATGTGAAGGGCTGGAAATTGGCGTACTGGTCAACAACGCGGCCTGTGGCACGGTCGGCCAGTTTCTCGACACACCGGAAAGCGCGCTGAGATTGCAGTTGCAGGTGAACATGCTTGCACCTATGCGCCTGATTCAAGCTTTCGTGCCCGCCATGACCAGCCGCGGCCGCGGCGCGGTATTCAATGTGTCCTCTCGTACCGGGGAAATCGGCAGCCCCTACTTCACGACCTACGCCGCCAGCAAGGCATGGATGACCAATTTTAGCGAAGGCCTGTGGTATGAGCTGCGTGATGCCGGCGTGGACCTTTTCGTGCTCAAACCGGATCAGACCGCCACACCCGGCTATCTGAAACACAATCCCGGCGAGTTTGGTGAAGGCATCCAGTCCGTGGCGGATTGCGTCGCCGAAGCCTTTGAATACATTGGCAAATGCATTGGCCGCATTCCGCTGGAAAGTGGCCGTCAGGCCGATGCTACGCTCAAGGCAATGCCGGTGGAAGAGACCGTGTCTGCCAATGGTGAGGGGATGAAGCAGGTGTTTGCGAGTTTGCTGTCAAAGTAACCCGCAGAACGAAAGTCGGGAGCCCTACAGGGTGGCTCCCGTCAAACGTCTTTCTCAGCGGCTTCCCGCTATCGTTTTATGCGTCTTTGTAGCCCGTAATATGCTTCGCTGCCTGATAGGCAAAGGTCATCGCTGGACCCAGCGTTGAGCCGGGACCGGGGTAAGGCGGCAATACCGCCGCCGAGCAGTTACCCACGGCATACAGTCCTTCGATACAGCTACCGTCTTCCCGAGTCACTTGTGCGTTGGGGTTTGTCGCCAGACCGCCTTGGGTACCGAAATCACCCGCATCCAGGCGCATGGCGTAAAACGGTGCTTCATCAATTGCGCCCAGACAGGGATTGGGTTCAAAGCGCGGGTCGCCGTAGTATCGGTCGTAGGCCGAGTCACCGCGCTGGAACTCCGGATCTTTACCGTCTTTGGCGTACTGATTCATATTGGCGACGGTTTTTTCCAGGTTGTCCGCATTAATGCCCAGTTGCTCAGCCAGCTCACGCACGGTAGCCGCCTTGCCCACCAGTTTGGTCGTAAACCACTCTTTCGGGATGGTCCAATCCGGTTTCAGTGAAGCCGTCATCAGCGGGCCGACAATATAATCGCGACGGAAGCGGGCATCAAAAATCTGGTACATCGGCGAGCAGGGTGTTTCCTCGGTGTGCGCCTTGTAGAGATCCTTCTGGAAGGACATATAGTTCTGCGACTCATTGGCAAAACGCTCACCGCGCATATTGACGATGCAGGAACCGGGGTAGGATTTTTCCATCACGCTTAAACGCGGTGCAGGCTCGCCCGGCACAGAAATGGTGGTACACCACCAGGCGCCGTCCATGAGTCGCGTCGCAGCCCCCAGGCGCAAGCCTTCGTTAATGGCATCACCGGTATTCGTTGCAACACCACCACTCCAGGCCGTATTGGTGGGAGCAGGCAGGTATTGTTCCCGCATCGCCTGATTTTGCTCAAAGCCGCCGGCTGCAAGCACAACACCCTTGCGGGCTTGAATGCGCAGGCTTTTGCCGCCTTTGTTGACCACTGCGCCAATGACCTTGCCGCTGTCGTCAACCAGAGCCTCCATTGCGGTTTCAGTCCACAGGGGAATATTGCGTTCTTTCAGGGAGTACCAGAGGCGCGCAACGCCGGCAGCACCGGTACAGATTTGTCGGCTGCGCGGGCGACCGCGCAATAGCCAGGGCAGATCCAGAAAATAGCTAGCCAACAGCTTCATGGTCAGCTTGATCCAACCCGGCCCCTGAACCGTCAACAGGGCAGCTTCCACTTGCGTAAAGTAGATGCGGTTAAACAGTCGCATCATGTGGTGGGTTGGACGCAGTCTTTTGACGTCATCACCCAAGAGCGACGAATCAAAGCGACTGGGCTCCATCGAGCGATGGCCGGTTCTCGAGCCTTCAATATTGGTGTAATAGTCCGGGTAGTGCTCCAGCGAATCGTAGCGCATGTGCGTCCGCTCGTGCATGAAGTCGACCATCTTGGGGCCGTTGTGCAGATAGGCATCGACCATCTCCTCAGGCACATCGCCCTCCGGGATGGTACTCATCAGATATTGTTTAGCGTCTTCAAAGGAGTCCTGCGCCCCCGCTTCACGCGCATAGCGGTTGCACGGAATCCAGACACCACCACCGGACGCGGCACTCGTACCGCCAACCAGGTCTGATTTCTCAATGACGAGCACGTCCTTGCTGCCCATTTCGTAGCAGCTCAAAGCTGCCGTCAGGCCACCGTTACCGCTGCCAACAACCAGCACGTCAACGCTGTGATCCCATTTTTGTTCTGTCGTCATGATCTAACCTTTTGTCGACGGGTACGTCGCCCGTTGCGAGTGAATTATCTGAACTGCTTCAAGCCGGTTTTGTCGCGAGAAATTCCAGTAACTTCCGCTGAAACTCTGCGGGTGCCTCGCGGTGTATAAAATGTCCGACGCCAGGCAACGAAACCATTTCAAAAGGGCCGCTGCAGGCCTGGGCAGTATTCGCCATAATCTCGGGGCCAATGCTGCCATCAGCCTCGCCCACAAACCAAAGCGCCGGCACGGTGGTTTTCTGCGATAGGACATCATATACGGACTTGGAAGCCCCCCGAATCATCCGTCTGTAGTAGCCCAGCGCAGCGCGCAGTGCCCCCGGCGCTGCCAGCGCCCGCTTGACCGGCTCCAGGTTGAATTCCGCTTCACTCCAGTTCGGCGACCAGCTGCGATACAGGCGGTCAATAAAGGCGAAATTATTGCGGGGAACACGCTTTTCCGGCAGCCAGGGCAGCTGAAAGAACAGCACATACCAGGAGCGCCTCAATTGCGCCAGCGAACTTGCGCTAGCCCCCATATGCGGCACCGCAAGGACAACAAGCTTGGTCACTTTTTGCGGCGCAAGGTTTGCAGCGGTATAGGCGGCGAATCCGCCCCAGTCATGGCCAATAACAATAGCGCTCTGCGCGCCCAGCGCCTCTATCAAAGCCAGCACGTCGGCGGCCACGGTGGTCATGGCATAGTCGCCGTCTTCCGGGACTGCACTGGGAAAATATCCACGCATAAAAGGTGCCACGGCTCGATAACCAGCGTCAGCCAGCACCGGTAGCAGATCATCATAGGTGTGAGCGGAGTCGGGAAAGCCGTGCAAGCACAGCACCAGAGGCCCCTCACCCGCCTCCAGGTAGGCCAACTCAACGCCATTAACCTGAATGCGCGAATAGTCTTGCAGCGCCTTGATCCCCGCGACTGCCCGCTTGTCTGCGCTCACGATTTATCGCTTCCTGTTGCTGTCTGCCGGGTCGATGAGGCCTTTCGGGCGCGCGGTTTTCGCTTCGGGCGATGCTTGCTGGGCGCCCCTGGCGCCTGGCCGCTGTCTCGCGCTTGCAACCAGCTTGCGGACTCTGCCCAAACCGCCAGTTGTGCCTTACTGCCCAGAATCACCCCCATATGACCGCCGGGGACAATATCAAATTGCTTGTCGTCCGAGGCCACCACATCCATGATTTTCTCGGCAATCTTCGGAGGCACCAAGGAATCCGCCTCACCGGCAAAGATCCGCATGGAACAGCCAATGCTGGTCAAATCCGCAATCTTGCCACCGATTTCTATTTCACCGCGCGCCAGTTCGTTGTCCACGGCAACCTTCACCGCCATATCCTGCACCACACCACCGGGATAGAGCAGCATATTGTTCAGGTAATCGGAGGTGGTGGTATGGGACTCAACAAACTCTCGGTCCCACAGCTTTGTCACCAGGTCCCAGTAGGTCGTCACACTGCTCAAGGGGTCGGTCAGTTTGAAGGTCAACGTTGTCAACCAGGGCGGCGCATGCAGCACCGAGGGATCGAGCAGGTGCAATCGAAAATCCGTATAGCGACGAATCAATTGCGCGGGCACATTCAGCGCTTGGGCAACACCCGTCGCCAGCCCGCCACCGCGCAGATCAATTGGGCTGGCCACCGTCACCAGATTGCAGACTTTCTTGTCTTGGTTAATACCCAGATACAGGAGGCTGATCAAACCACCCATACACCACCCCATCAGTGAGACTTCCTCTTCGCCCGAGTGGCGACGCACTTCTGCTAGCGCGGTACGCATCATGTCGTCGGCGTAGTCACGCATCCCCAAATGGGCATGTTTTTTACCGGGCTTGCCCCAATCGATCAGGTAGGTTTTGAAACCACAGGCTGCCATATAGCGAACGAGGCTGCGCTGGGGCATCAGGTCAAAAGTTTCAGTAGTGACGCCCAGCGGAGGCACAAGTATCAGCGGGCGCTTATGCTGTTTGCGTTCTATGGACATGACACTGCCATCGTTCAGCTGAATCTCATCCTCGTCGGGCAAGGAGTAGTAACGCACAGCCATCGGGTCGCCGTCGTAGACCAGTTCAAACCAGGTATGACCGGATTTCACCAGATTATTCCGCCGAAACAGCCAGTCAAAACCGTTCCCGGCTGCCTGCGCCGCCAACTGATTGAATACCAGCCCCTGATCCAGCAATCGCTTAGCCAGTGGGTTCATCCTGCTTTCTCCTGCAATACCACCTCTGCTTCCAATTGTTCCAGCGCCTGCCCCATATACACCGCAATACGCTGTAAATGCGGCAAAGTATCCCTTGCTCCCGTTAAGCCAATATTGACCGTGCCTGCATAGCGCTGACAGCTAATACTCAGGGCCGCGCCGGGCATCAACATCGACAGGCTGTGGATACTGTCCAGCAGCGCGCCCCCGAGATACCGCCTACTCTCAGGCGCGGGCATGGGTATCACAAACAAGTTGAACATGGCCGGTAGCCAGGGGCGGACGCCCGTTAGTTCACCCAGCAGAAAGGGAGCGCTAGCCGCCATACTGTAGGCCATGCGCAATGATTCCGGCACGGCCCCTAAATGCTCCTGCGCTGCTGCGTAGGACCGCTCAACGGCGCGAAAACGCTCCAGCGGTCGCGCCTCATCACTGCCGAGGCTGACAAAAGACAAACTGAAATCAGATAGAGAAACCCGGCTTTGCGGTACGCCGGCGATTAGCGGTTCCTCAGGCAAAGCATTGAACTCTTTTAGAAAGCGGCGCAGTGCACTGCCGCATAAATACAGCAAGATCACAGTATCGTCATGGAGGCCCAGCGCGTTTGCCAGCCCTTCAAATCGCTTTTGGTCATATTGCTGAGTTGCAAACCGCCGCTGCCGGTTGACCGGCCCATTTAAGGCGGTACGAGGCGCCCGGTAGGGAACCGCCAAGGGCTGATTCTTGCGCACACCAGCCGAAAGTAAACGGCCAAATGCCTTGCCCAACCCTGCCGAGGAACGCACTGCCTCAACAACGGGCACCCCAACTCTTGGCGGCAGAACATCACTGTCAATGCAGGTTGTCCAGGGTGCACAAACAGTTTTGTCGCTGCGCGAGTGCGCTAAAAAGGCATGAAAAATCTCCGGACCGCCTGCGACATCCACCAACGCCCGGTGAATTTTCAGGTAGATGGCAAAGCTGCCACCATCAAGCCCCTCGATCAGGTAGCACTCCCAAGGGGGACGACTCATATCCAGTGCCTGACTGTGCAGGCGCGAAACCAGCACGCCCAGCTCGCGCTCGCCGCCGGGGGCAGGCAGTCCGATTTGTCGGAAATGGTGTTGCATGTCTACCTGCGAGCAAATCTCCCAGCGCGGACGCAAAGCACGCAGACCACTCCCCTTGAGCTGCCAGTGCCAGGGAGCAATAAGCTCCGTCTGCTGGCGAAACTGCTCGGCGAGGTCTGCGAGAAAATGTGAACCTGAATTTTTGGGAGGGCGGAATCGCAGCAAGCCGCCAATATGCATCGGCGTATCCGCCGACTCCATCGACAACATGGCCGACAACATCCCCGAGGATTGCGACGTGCTCATGATGTCTTCCCAAAGCTGCGGTCAATAAAGCTGTGCATATCACGCAGGTAGTGGGTCTGCTGCAGATGCAGGAGATGATTACCGGGAAACCAATGGATACGACTACCCTCCCAGTGTTCGT
>JBFKDP010000204.1:0-7386 GCA_041619575.1 Litorivivens sp. | reverse complement strand
TGCGGTAGGCGAATGTGCCCGATACTCCTGTGCTATCGGTCTCCGTTCCGGGCCTTGCAGTCTGTCGCTTATTTCGGCCGTTGGCCATTCAGGGAGGCTAATCCATGTCAAAAGGGCAGATCTTACAAGACCCTTACCTAAATATTTTGCGTAAGGAACGAGTGCCGGTATCCATTTATTTGGTGAATGGCATTAAGTTGCAGGGTCAGATTGAGTCCTTTGACCAGTTTGTTGTGTTGCTTAAAAATACAGTGAGTCAGATGGTGTACAAGCACGCGATCTCGACGGTTGTGCCGTCGCGAGTCGTGCGACTGCCGATGGCGCACCCACCGGAAGATGATGAGGTTTAAACCACACCTGGTTTACAACACTTCCATCCACACTTCGCTGAACTCCTTTGTCAGCCTCTGGGGCCATTTACCGGTTGCCCTCAAGGCTGGCATGTTGGGAGAATCTCTTGTTATTTGAACGTCCGGATACCGGCGAGCGAGCTGTGCTCGTGCATATTGAATTCTCAGGTCACACCGAGCGTGAAGACCCGGGCGAATTCATGCTGCTGGTTAAGTCGGCGGGTGGCGAACCTGTCAGTTTTATTCGCGGCCAGCGGCCCGGTCCGCAGGCACGGACCTTTGTGGGCTCCGGCAAGCTGGAAGAAATCCGCCGGGCAGTGGTGGAGCACAGCGCTGAAGTGGTGCTGTTCAATCATGCCTTGTCGCCCAGTCAAGAGCGCAATCTCGAGGCAGAGTTGCAGTGCCGTGTTTTGGATCGCACTGGATTAATACTCGATATTTTCGCCCAACGGGCGCGTACCCATGAGGGCAAGTTGCAGGTAGAACTTGCCCAGCTCGAACATATGTCTACCCGATTGGTTCGCGGTTGGACTCACCTTGAGCGCCAAAAAGGGGGGATTGGGCTTCGCGGACCGGGCGAAACCCAGTTGGAAAGTGACCGCCGTCTGTTGCGCGCCCGTATCAAGAGTATTCAGGCGCGGCTGGGCAAGGTTCGAAAGCAACGCGATCAGTCTCGTCGCGCCCGGAAACGGGCGGAAATACCCACGCTGTCCTTTGTCGGCTATACCAATGCGGGCAAATCGACGCTGTTCAATAGCCTGACTCAGTCGGATGTCTACGCGGCGGATCAGCTGTTTGCAACCCTCGACCCAACGATGCGCCGCCTTCAGATTGCCGATGTCGGGCCGGTGGTTCTTGCAGATACTGTGGGATTTATTCGGCACCTGCCCCACAAACTGGTGGAGTCCTTTCGCGCAACTTTGGAAGAGGCTGTCAGTTCAGACCTGCTTGTGCACGTGGTCGACAGCGCTGACGAGGAACGCGATGGTCACCGGCAGCAGGTGCATGCGGTATTGGCTGAAATTGGCGCGGATCAGCTACCCATGCTTGAGGTCTACAACAAGATTGATCTCAACGGCCAGAGCCCGCGTATTGATCGAGATGAAACCGGGAAGCCTTACCGCGTATGGCTTTCGGCGCGACGGGCGCAAGGGCTGAACCTTTTGGTGCAGGCTTTGAGCGAGCTGCTGGCGGGCGACGTTGTCGAAACCGATGTGCTGTTGCCGCCGGAAAAATCGCGCCTGCGATCACGGCTGTTTGCCCAGGGTGGCGTGCAGACTGAGGCCTACAGTGAACAGGGGGCCATGCTGCATATTCGTATGCCGCGAGGTGACCTGCTCAAGCTGCTTGCTGCCGAAGGGGAGCAGTTGGAAAATCTACGAATTAACAGGCAATAAGGTTTGGCA
The DNA here is from genome assembly GCA_041619575.1 of Litorivivens sp. GTDB lineage: Bacteria > Pseudomonadota > Gammaproteobacteria > Pseudomonadales > Spongiibacteraceae > Litorivivens. The sequence goes on along the minus strand of JBFKDP010000204.1, from coordinate 5,630 downwards.
CAGTGCACACTGTTAGAACCGTGAGAAAAGTTTGGTAGACTTCGGTTCGCTCGCGCGAACACATTCATAGTTACGTTTGTTAGGAGAATGGCATGGCCTGGAATGAACCGGGTGGCAAGAATAACGACCCCTGGGGTGGCAACAATCAGGGGCCTCCGGACCTCGACGAAGCCCTGAAAAAATTTCAGGAGAAAATCGGCGGCCTGTTTGGCGGCAGTGGTGGCGGTAGTGGTCAGGCCCCGGGCATGGGGGCTGGTTCGCTCGGCGCAATTGCGCTGATCGCCGTGTTCGTGTGGGCGGTCTTTGGTTTCTATCAGGTTGACCAGCAGGAAAAGGCTGTGATTTTGCGCCTTGGTGTCTACCACGATACCGTTTCAGCCGGTCTGCACTGGAACCCGCCGCTGATCGACGCCGTGGAAAAAATCAACGTCACGAAAGTGCGCAGTGCTGAACACCGCGCTTCCATGCTGACCGAGGACGAAAACATCGTCGATGTGCCGATGTCGGTTCAGTACACGGTCTCTGACCCTGCTCACTTTCTGCTGAAGGTTCGCAATCCAGAGCATAGCTTGGAGCAAGCGATGGAAAGTGCCCTGCGGCACGTAGTCGGCAGTTCGGCGATGGATCAGGTTATTACGGAAGGCCGGAAGCAGATGGCCATCGATGTAAAACTGCGCCTGCAGAACTACCTCGACAGCTACCAGACGGGCATTCTTGTGTCAGAGGTCAATATTCGTGAGTCGCGCGCTCCAGCGCAGGTTCAGGACGCCTTTGACGATGTGACCCGGGCCAAGGAAGACAAATCGCGTTTGAAAAACGAAGCCGAAGCCTACGCCAACACCATCATCCCGGAGGCGCGTGGTGCTGCTCAGCGGCAACTGGAAGAATCCAACGCCTATCGTGATCAGGTCATCGCCCGGGCCGAAGGTGAGGCTGCCCGCTTTAGCAAATTGTTGGTGGAATACAAAAAGGCGCCTGAAGTTACTCGTCGCCGCCTCTACCTGGATGCGATGCAGGATGTTTACAGCAATAGCACCAAGGTCATGGTGGACGTGAAGGGCGGCAACAATATGTTGTACCTGCCGCTGGATAAGATTGCGCGCGGCAGTATTGGCAGCACCTCGAGCAGTCTGGATGAGCTTGATATTCAGGACCTGACTGACCGTGTGGTTGAGCAATTGCGTCGGGAAAGCCAGACGCGTCGCCGGGAGGGCCGTTAATCATGGGTAATCGTGGATTAGGTATTTTATTGGTTGTCGGCGCCGGTTTGCTGCTGGCGTTCAACAGCCTGTATATCATCAAGGAAACCGAGCGCGGTGTACTGCTGAAATTTGGTGAAGTGGTTGTACCGGATATCGACAAGGGCCTGCATTTTAAAGTGCCCATGGTGCATGTGGTACGCAAGTTCGACGGCCGGATACTCACGCTGGATTCCTCGCCCGAGCGCTTCCTGACTGTCGAGAAAAAGCCCTTGGATGTGGACTTTTACGCCAAATGGCGCGTGATCGATACCCTGAAATTCTATACAGCAACCAATGGTGAAGAAGCTCGTGCCCACCGGCTGCTGGCTCAGCGTATTAACGATGGCCTGCGTAACCAGTTTGGTGAGCGCACCGTGCATGAAGTGGTGTCGGGTGAGCGTGACATGCTGATGATTGAGTTGACCGAAAAACTCAATGCCATCGCGACGACTGAGTTTGGTGTCGAAGTTGTGGATATTCGCGTCAAGCGTATCGATCTTCCCGAGCAAGTCAGCCAGTCGGTGTTTGACCGAATGAAGTCCGAGCGGGAGCGCGAGGCGCGCGAGCACCGCTCGACGGGTCGCGAGCAGGCTGAGTTTATTCGAGCCGCAGCCGACCGCGAACGCACGGTCATCGCCGCTAACGCCTATCGCGACGCTGAGCGAATTCGGGGTGACGGTGACGCCAAGGCGGCGGAAATTTACGCCGATGCCTACTCAAAAGACCCTGAGTTCTACAACTTTATGCGTAGCCTGGCCGCTTATCGCGATGCCTTTAAAGGCAAGGACGATATTCTGGTGGTTGACGCCGAGGGCGAATTCTTTAAATTCCTCAAGGATGCGGGTAGCAAGAGCCGCTAAGCCTCCCATCACGGGCGGATCGTGGTACAATTCGATAACCGGGCAGTGCTGACCAATACGGATCAGGGCTGCGCGGTTTTTTTGTGTTTGCGCGGGCGCAATTCAGGGGCTTTTCATGTGGCAGGAACTGCTGGTTGCCTTCAGTCTGGTGCTGATTATTGAAGGCTTGATGCCCTTTATCAGTCCGACCCAGTGGCGGTCTGCGGTATTCACGATAGCCCGCAGCAACGACAGACAGATTCGAATGGTGGGGCTGGTCAGCATGCTGATTGGCTTGGCTCTGCTTTACTGGGTGCGCTAGTCGTCCAAATTAACCGAAAGACAGGAATGTGCGTGTTATGACCACTGCCGACCGGTGGCTGCTGCCTGATGGTGTCGAGGAACTGTTGCCGCGTGAAGCTGCCAAGGTAGAGCGGCTGCGCCGCCAGTTGCTGGATCTCTATCAAAGCTGGGGCTACGAACTGGTGATTCCGCCAATGCTGGAATACACCGAGTCTCTGCTGGTGGGACTCGGCAGCGACATCGATCTGATGACGTTTCGCGTCACCGATCAACTGACCGGCCGCATGATGGGCTTGCGAGCGGACATTACCCCTCAGGCGGCCCGTATTGATGCCCATAGCTTGGGCCGTGAAGGCGTCACTCGCCTGTGTTATGCCGGCAGTGTATTGCATACCCGTCCGAAATCCCCGCTGGCGTCGCGTTCGCCCATCCAATTGGGCGCTGAACTGTACGGTGATTCCAGCACGGAAAGCGATCTGGAAATCATCTGCCTGATGCTGCAAACCTTGCAGTTGGCGGGTGCGCGCAATATCACGCTCGACTTGGGACATGTGGGTATTTACGAGGCTGTCGTTGGTTCAATAGATGAAGACGCTGAAAAGCGCTACTTCGATATATTACAGCGCAAGGCAAGCGCCGAGCTGGATGCCCTGCTGACGCAGCTGCCTCTTGATCCCGAGCTTATTGAAGCGCTGCGAGCCCTGAGTGAGCTGCACGGTGGTGACTCCGTGCTGGCTGCGGGGCGTAAGGCGCTTAAAGCCTACCCTCAGGCGCTGGCCGCGATCGACTGCCTTGAGTATCTGGCGGAGCAGGTGCAAGCCCGCTTCCCCGGCGTTTCTCTGTATTTTGATCTGGCAGAACTGCGCGGATATCACTACCATACCGGCGCCGTTTTTTCGGCCCTGTCCAGCGACTGTGATCAGGCCTTGGCTTCGGGCGGGCGCTACGATGATATTGGTGTTGTTTTCGGCCGTGCGCGCCCGGCAACGGGTTTCAGTATTGATCTAAAGGCTCTGCTCACGCTCTTGCCAGAATCTGGCGACACGCTGGGTATTGTTGCTCCAAGCAGTAACGATCCACTGTTGTGGAGCAAGGTCCAGTCCCTGCGTGAACGGGGCGATCAGGTGGTATTCGCCCTACCGGGTGACCAGGCAGTAAGTGGCTGTGACCGCGAGCTGGTTTTTGAAAATGGCGAGTGGCAGGTAAAGCCCCGTTAATACGGCACCAGACTGTTCTGTCGTGCCTTAACTTTTGCTGACTTGAGATTGATTGAATGAACAAAAACGTCGTCGTGCTCGGCACCCAGTGGGGTGATGAGGGCAAGGGTAAGATTGTCGACCTGCTGACTGATCAGGCTGCAGTGGTTGCGCGCTTTCAGGGTGGCCATAATGCGGGCCACACGCTCGTAATCGACGGTGAAAAAACCGTACTGCACCTGATTCCATCAGGTGTTCTGCGCGACGGCGTTATCTGCTTGATTGGTAACGGCGTGGTGCTGGCCCCCGACGCTCTGCTGAAAGAGATTGGCGAACTGGAAGCCAAGAATGTACCGGTGCGCGAGCGCCTGCGCTTGAGTCCGTCCTGCCCGCTAATTCTTCCCTACCACAAGGCGCTGGATCTGGCCCGGGAAGCCGCCAAGGGTGAGGCCAAGATTGGCACGACAGGGCGCGGTATTGGTCCAGCCTATGAAGACAAAGTGGCCCGTCGCGGTTTGCGTCTGGGTGACTTGATGCACGCCGAGCGCTTTGCCAGCAAGCTCCGTGAAGTTATGGAGTACCATAACTTCGTACTGACTCAGTACTTCAAGGTCGAAGCGGTCGATTACCAGAAGACCCTGGATGAGTCGCTGGAGATGGCCGAGCAGTTATTGCCGATGGTTGTCGATGTGACCAAGATGTTGCACGACTACCGCCTGCGTGGCGAAAAAATTCTGTTTGAGGGTGCTCAGGGGTCTTTGTTGGATATCGATCACGGGACCTACCCCTTTGTGACCTCGTCGAATACCACGGCAGGCGGAACCGCTACCGGTAGCGGTTTCGGACCGCTCTACCTCGACTATGTGTTGGGTATCACCAAAGCGTATACAACGCGAGTCGGCTCCGGGCCATTTCCGACCGAACTGTTTGACGATGTGGGCAAGCACCTGGCTGCGAAAGGACACGAGTTTGGCGCCACCACCGGGCGCGCGCGTCGCTGTGGCTGGTTTGATGCCGTAGCGCTGCGCCAGTCGGTGCTGATCAACAGCATTTCCGGTATCTGCCTGACCAAGCTTGATGTACTCGATGGCTTGGAGTCAGTGATGGTCTGCACAGGCTACAAAAACGCAGCAGGCGACTTTATTCCGGCGCCGATCGACTGTGATGACTACGGTACACTGCAGCCCGTTTACGAAGAGATGCCGGGCTGGTCGGAGTCCACTCTGGGCGCCAAGACCCTGGAACAGCTGCCGCAAAATGCCCGCGACTATATCAGCCGTATCGAGGAGTTGGTGGGTGTGCCCATTGATATCATCTCGACAGGCCCTGATCGGGTTGAGACGATTGTTCTGCGACACCCGTTTGCTTGATAAACTGCTGCCCGGAAGGTGATTGGGCCAAGGGCTTGTCGCCGGCCACACCTTCCGCGTACTCTCTCCGTATAGATTAATAATTACAATCGGAGAACATATTCTATGTCGGAACTCGATCCCATACTGGCGCCAGTCATTGTCCTCGTCCTCTGGACCTGTTTTGTCCAAGGCTGGATGGCAATTACCCGCTTGCCCTACATGAACAAGGCGGGTATTCATCCGCAAAAGGCTGAGCGCACGTCGGATCTGGGAGCCCTGCTGCCCAAGGAAATTCAGTGGAAGGCCGACAACTACAACCACCTGATGGAACACCCCACCATTTTCTACGCAACAGCATTTGTGTGGGCCTTTATCGGCAGCGCAGGCACCATCAATCTGACCTTGGCCTGGGTTTACGTCGGGATGCGGGTTGCGCACACGCTGGTACATGTCACCTTCAATAAGGTGCTCGTACGTTTCAGTCTGTTTGCCATTAGTTCACTGGCCCTTCTCGTGATGGCGATTAACGCTGCATTGATTCTGCTTTAGTGTGGCGCAGCAGATTCGCTGCTGCCAATAACAATCAGGGAAAATTCACCCACGGAGGGAATATCGTGAAATTAATTCGAACAATTTTGCTGATGACCAGCACGATCCTGCTGGGGGCGTGTGCGAGCATGCTCAACGGTCAATATCAGC
>JBFKDP010000203.1:0-7399 GCA_041619575.1 Litorivivens sp. | reverse complement strand
CTCTCATGGATTTCTGTTCGTAATGAGAATTTGATCGGGCGGGGAATACGATAGCTGCGCTCATGAGCTCGGAGCTAGCCTATCTGATTAGCTTTTAAACTAACTCTTGATTATTCACTTCCAAAGTCCGGGGGCACTTCTTCTCTACCTCACCCCACCCACGCCTCAAAATGCAGGAAATAGACAATAAAAACAATAAGTTGCGCTGTTTGAGTATGTCTAATGCTATGAACTTCGTACGATTGAATTTTTGCCTATTTTTTAGCCAGATTGGCCCGGAAAATTATTAAAACAATGGCGACACATCAGATTTTAACCCCCGAAAAGCTCAAAGAGTTTAACACGCCATCCCAGTATCGCTCGAAAGACTACGACGCCCTGTTCGATTTGTCCATATAAGCGATGCACATGAGTTATTTGCGGCGCCACTCACTTCTGCAGGCCTTTGCTAGTCATTGTATCTTCCGATGTATTCGTAATGACAGACACGCTGTTCATAGACTTGGAGTTTGATCTGTGAAGAGCTGTTCAAATAGTGCTATGCCCCCGTCGGTCAACACTAGCGCCTCACGGTCATTCCAAAAGGCAATACTGCGGCCAACGAGTATGTTGGTGACCTCCTGTAGCAACGACCCCTTCATTTCGCAGGCACGTAGAATATCCCTGACATCATCGTCCTTCCCGATAGTCTCCAATATGTCCTTCGAAACGCCACTCCTCGCATCGAGTAGCACCGTTGCATGCAGCGGAACCTGCGTGATATGCCGTGCTATCACTTCGAGTAAGACCTGGACTTTCATCGAAACGTCTTTGAAAGGGTCCACGTCCGCCTTTTCGCGGATAAAATAGCTGTCGCCCACCATCACCAATTCATATCCCATCAGCGCGTAATGCCGACGATAATCGTCAAGATGGCTGAATATCTCGTCATACATTCTATTGCTGACGAGAGCCCCGCCCTCGTAGCCGTGCTTGTTGATTAAACCGCCATTGAAGAGGTGTGAGAATATCTGGGGAGATAACGCTGTGTTCATGCGTTGCTGTCCTGTAGCTGGCGCTCAAGATAATCGAGCGTACGGCCCGAGAGCGTTATTGATCGACGGCGCCCAATGAGCTTGATGCTACGGCCGCCTGGCAGAAAGTGGATTGCATCCACCAGCTCTGGCAATTGGTAGTCCGGAAGATGTGCCCTCAAATGATCGTGCACTTGGCTGTAAACGTCCGCCCCCGGCTTCACTTGGATCTGACGAGCAATTTCTGCAATGCGATTAATACGCTGCCGGCGGGAATGTTCATCTGCTGCCACCGCCGTGACGGTACGCGCCTCAGCTTTGGGCTTACCTGCTCGGTATTTGTACTGCTCCAGTCTGATACGAAGGTACTCATCAAGGTAGCCGCGCCCGGCTTCCCGCGGCCAATTTAGCTTGGCCGCGAAGTCCGCCTTCCGGTTTTTCAGCCCTGCCAACGACGACAGCGCAGTAAAGTGTGGATCAACGGACTTCAGTCGATACTTCGCCTTACCATCGTGTAGCGACTGGACCCGCCCCAGCAGTTCCTGATATCGGGTCTCTATGCCCTCATAAAGCTTTCGCTGACGGTCGTGCATGCGCAGATAGGTGTCCACACTGCGTAGTATTAGGGCTATGCGCTCTGCTGAATGCAGCATCGCAAGGTGAGCCCGGTTGATCGAATCAAATTCCTTGTGTAGACCACGGCGCGAAAAGCGGACTTTGATATCATCAATGATCCGCATAGGCGCATCGTTACCCCGCCCCTTCCAATCCGTATTTGGGTCCAAAAACAGCAATGTTGGCTTTATGTGGCGCTCTGTAATCTGGAATATCTTGCTCAAAGCCACCTCCACTTGCTGACTGCGCGTAGCGCCGCTGGCATTGGCGTCATCGACAATCGAGGCCAACTGCACGCTTTGCGCCTGAAGCGCGTCGATGTTTTGCCGAATCTGACTACCCGTAGCCCGGATAGCGGATAACACAACGGCGACTGTATCGCGATAGAGTTCGTCGCCGGCATCCCAGGAAAATGTCGGGGCGATAATCAGCTCGCGTGCGTGTAGTAACTGCTCTCTTAGTGAGTTCAGCTGAGCATCCGTCAGCTCTTTCAGTCTGGCCTTATCTAGGTGTCGAATCATGTCGAGCACAAAGGGCTTGAGCAACAACCGATCATCGCGCTCTTCGCAGTAGTCTAACAGACCGCACTTTTGAAGATTGCCCAGATCCAGAGCCTCAGCAACGCGGCGCTTGTGGTCCTTCGGCGTGGTCTTCAAAAGCCTATTGAGCTTGGCAAGATAGAAGGTAATCGAGAACTCATCGGCACCGGGACCATCCCGGTCTTCCGCCTGATCGAGTAAGTCAAAGAATAACTGCTTATGTTGCAGTATGACTGTAAGAGTGATGTCGGTGCTGACAGCCACGCCTACACCTCCATTTCCAGCACAGGTTCCATCTCAGGGCGAAAGCCCTCCTCCAACTGATAATACAGAACCGTACAGTGCTTTATCACGGACCCCTCAGTAACCCGAAGTAGCGATAGGTCATACCAATGGTCTACCGTACTACCAATGACACCCGTGTTCTCCGGGTTCGCGACAAACAAAAGGAAGCCATGATCTTCTGCGACCTGCTTCACCGCCTGTAGGTTTGGCTTATCCAGCGACCCAACCTCGTCAAAGACGATTGGGAATTTCAGTGATACCCCCTCGGGAATCAACCGCTTCAGCAATATCGCCAGCATGGCGCTATTGAGCATCGAAGTTGTTCCGTTGGACTGTCCCGCCTTCGTAAGCTCGCCGTCCTTCATGAAGGAGTAAGACACACCCGTAATCACAGAGGCCAGGTCGATTTTTCTGCCAGAACGCCCGTCTTTGAAAAACTCATTACAGAAACTGCTGAGCCGCTCGTAGAACGCAGAACTGCGCAGCTGATCCGTAGCTTGGAACGATTCGTCCGAGAAGTCTTTCAGCAAACTCTCAAAGCGAGGATCAAGCTCTAACTTCACCTGTGTCGATTCGAGGTTTGATATCTGGTAGCGAGCCAGCTCATCGTTAATCTTCTTCTCAGACTTGCGAATGGTGCTCCCGAGCTGGCGCAACAAGTCCGCCCGGGTAGATGTTGTGTGGTTGTGGTGGATGATGTCGTTCTTGTGCTTCTGAAGGTTACCCTCCAGATTGGTAAACTCCGCACGAAGCTCTTCATACCAGCCACTTAACTGCGCCATGTGAGCACGCGGTATGTGCATTGGATTCGACTCGCCTTGCAAAATGCCGTTCTCGAACATCACGCCGAATAGCTGTACCGCCTGGTAGTGAAGTGTGGGTAGGTTCCTCGCGGCTTCGTCGAATTCTGCCGCGGCGCTCCGAAGCTCTTCAAGATCTACGGCTACGCCGTCTTCGTCAGGAGACGTCAGCGATTGTTCTACGTCCGCATAACCGAGCCGTCTGAACTCTTTCTCAATCTGCTCCCGCATTTGCTGAAGTTCAGTAAGCAGCGGCTGGAGGGAAACCAACTCGCCCTCCAGTCGCGAAACGTGCATCGTAGATTCCGCATACCGGCTTTCAACGGTCTCCCATCGGAGTTCGGATTCTTCGATTTGCTTACCCAGCGCAGCCACCACCGCTTCGAGTTCGCCCTTCTGGACTTCGCGCAAAACTCTGCCCTGCAGTAGCTGCACATCACGTTGCGCCGCATCGATCTCTTCCTGCAGTGCACTGACTCGCTCTCGCGACAATCCGGCCATGTGATTTTTCAGCTCATTATGGAGCGCATCTCGTTTTTCGACAGCTTCTCTGTGCTCGGCCTTTTGCTCTTCGACACGATCTTGCCGCCGCTGTCGTTCCGCTTCTCGATCGTAAGCCACGAACGGGGTTCCAGGCACCGGAGAGCTCAGGAAGCTCAACATGCCATCTTGCTGTCCAAGAAGGCCGGAGAATTTTGCGATGGTTGCTGATTGCTCGTCCGTGACGGAGGCATTCACCTCAGCAAGCCGAGGATTAATTGAAAAGAGAACATCGCGTACATCGTGTGGCAGGGACTCAAGCACCCCCGCGGACACTTCCTCCACGCTCTGCTTACTTTTTTCCACCGCTTGAGCTAGCAATGAGACCTTACTATTGAGCTCTTCGAGTCGTTTCTGGCCAGCGTCCAGATCTTCCAGAGCTTTAAGCGTCTCTGCTTTTTCTTCAATGTACTCTTCAAGCCACCCGTACACGGCTTCCACTTCATCGAGCCCCAGAATTTTCGCCTCGGTGAGCACCTCCTCTACCCTAGCCAAATCCTCGTTAGCCGCCTCAAGATCCCCTTTCTTTGTCTCCCGCTGAGTCTTCAGAGTCTGTAATTCTCGTTGCTGCTCCTTCCTTTCGGCTTTTACCCGAGCCTTTATCGTCATAGCCGCCTGCAACTCCTGACGCAGCTTGCCAACCTGAGTTGATTCGGCGGCTTCTTTCTGACGTAATGTCGAAATCAATGTTGCGTACAGCGTTGAAACAGTCGTGTCGGACTCAAGTAGCTCACTGTACACTGACTCTAGCTCTCGCCACTTTGGGAAACTATCCCGCACGACATTTAGGTGGCTATTGCGTTGTTTCAGATCGTCGTACTGAGATGATATCCCGCCAATATCGATATCGATTTTGTTATTGGAGCTACTAATCTCACCCTCTATGATCGTGGCGATAGCGTTCGGTAGTGATCCCCCAAGCGTTCCCTTGATATCAAAGGCCAATCCGAGCAACGCTGATAGCGCCTTTACACTGCCCCCCTCCCCCTTTTGCAACAGCGGAACAATGCAGTAGCGCGAGCTGTCATCTAGCACGCCCGGCCGCCGATAGATCGCCTCCCGTATGTCCTGTACGGTGTTAAGCACTAGACCCTTACGCTTCTTCAACGCTGCAATGACATCAGCCAGCCGTAAATCGGCTACAGGTTCACCCAAGCCATTGTTCTTGGTTGACTCGAAGTTCCAGAATAGTGATTTGATATCGTCGTACGGGAGAGGTATCGCGATTCGCCCATAACCCCATTCCTCGTTGGAGCGATGAAGCACCATGCAGAATCGGTTTCTGGGGTTTTCAGCCTCCATAATGATGAAGCTGCTGTTATCTGGAAAGTAATGTTGGTACGACTGTTGTGCGGTGTAGAGCTCACCCCCAGAACCGAACGCAAATTTGGCCTGGCAACCCTTGAAGTTTACTTCTGGAAGCACGAACAGCTTCAATGCGGAAAGGCCCGACGTCTTTCCTTCATTGTTCCGGCCGAACAATGCCGCCGTCTTGTCCATCGGGAGCTCCACGTAAGCTGAACTCCCGCTATTCACAAATACCATGCGATGAATGCAATAATTCTCGGTATACCCTAAATCCATTCCGTCAGATTTCCTCTTCTAGCAGGTAGGTTTCCTGTTCGAGCTTTTTACCCACCTGAAGTAATAATTGAGCTATGTCTCTGATAGCCGGTGTCGAATCAGTGAGCTGGAGGAGTCGCCCTCGCTCTGACTCATCGAACGGCTGGCCCTGCGCGGAGAGTCGCTGGACGAGGTCATTTGGTGCCATGATCATCGGCTCAACAAGGCCTTCCAGCCCGACAGCCAGTTTCTTACAAATATCGAGTCCGCCGGCATCGGCATCTGGCAATACCCACAGTTTGGCAAACTTCCCCAGAAAGGGCCGATAGTGTTTGTTGCTTATCTGGGCTCCGGCACCATAGATCACTTCTAACTCGTCTATAGGCGTCGTGAGCCCGCAGAATCGGTGACAGAATTCGACCGTTTTCTCAAAGGCTAGGAAGTTCTCAAGATTCTCAACGATTAAGACATTCGGGGCTAGCTCCCTGGGGGCCTCTGCGTCCCCAGATTCGCTCACGAGGACAACCACTGGATGGGGATGCCCGCTGCTTCTAATGGCGAGCATACCGCTGGAGACACTGATTCGATGACTTCGCCCCGTTCTCGCGGCCGTCAATCTCGTCGCACCATCGAATGGCCGACCATAGTGGGCGCACAAGGCATCGAAACCGTCAGGATCGGCAATACCTGTGATATTCGTACCGTCATGAACGAATACATCAAGGATACTCCGAGATGTAAGTCCATCTGGGCACTTCCTAAGGAGCCGATTCAGGGGGATGACCTTCCCTGACCTGATCGAGGACAGCATTTCCTCAAACGAGCTCATATGGGATTTTTTAACTCCATCTTAAATCGTAGCCACATGGCCTATTCTCTGAGTACGAAACGATATAGTCGGCGAGCAGATCAACAGTTAGTCCTGCAATGATCATCCATACATTTATCGCCGAAGGTTTATCTCTCATCATTCCAATAATGCGTTGAGCCATTTAGTGTGGTCTCGTCCAAACAGCGAACCTGAATCAGGGGAAGGTCCGCCTCTGTCAGAGGTCCAATCCCCGTTTCAAAACCGACAGGGTTTAGGTAGAACTCCTCAATTGCAGTGTTGCGATCACAAGCCCAGACAAAGTTAATAATAGGGTGCGCCGCGGCTGAGGCCTGTGCAGCAATAAACCATAGAGATTTTCCATTCATTGAGGCAAACGAAAGTAATTGTACTGCGGCCCGCTCATCATCAACGGGTTCGCACCATATCCGCCAGCCATTCGCGGTTCTATGAAGGTTAATTAGTACAATTGCTATGGCACTTCCGAATGATGCACTCACATAGGTTTCATACGGCAGTTCATCTACGGCCGCCTTGAACTCGCTATACTTGCATATAATGGAGCGCCTTGTTTCATCTGACGTATCAGTAAAGTTGAAAAATTTCCGCCATAGTTTCAATCGATCTCTATAAAACTGGCGTTTAGGATAGAAGCTTGAATTATCAGTCGAAAGCGAAGTTAGGAACCTTCTGCTCTCATCTAGTAGGACAGCGGCAGCACGAGAGGCGGTAGCTTCATCAGTAGGTCGAGTCCAACCGGCAGCTACAGCCTGTACATGAGACCGGAGAGAAGATTCGTGATCATCTGTCCACGACTGAATTGGCAAGGGGTATTCTACAAGAAACTTCTGGCATACATTCACCTCGTGATAGCCGCGAGAAAAGGCATGGTCAAACGGTACCGGGTATATTTCTAAGGCAGCTATCATTTTTTTAAACACGGGAAAGAAAAACCTAACCCACGGCTCAGGTTCGAACAAATTTCCCCTATAGCTGTGCTCCTTATCCCATGCTATTGCTTTCTGTTCGCAGTCCGACGAGCATAGATTTCGGTATTGACGCTCGGCGCAATCGAAATACTGTTCTCTGCACCACTTGCAATATGTATAACCTGGGTATTCTGTCATTTGGATTTTGGCTGCGCTATCCAGCCTCTTTCTGATAGTTGAATCTCAATTGAAATGCCTGTTGCTAATACAGCCAGGCAAAGCTCAT
>JBFKDP010000202.1:0-7461 GCA_041619575.1 Litorivivens sp. | reverse complement strand
GGTGGGGTATTCACCTCGTCGATGCGTCATCTTCACACTGACTATCAAGTGGTGCAGTCGCGCAGGAGCATAGCGTTGGTGCACTCAATGAGACCTGCCAGTAGAGGACGCCATGTTTACTTACGAAAAACTCGAATTACCGGTGCTGGGGCTGCGCGGCCTGGAGGCCGGTCTCTCGGAAGAAGAGCTTGCCATTCAGGAAAACGTGCATCGCTTTGCCAAAGAGGTGATGCGGCCTATCGGGAAAAAGCTCGATGCGATGACGCCCGAGGAGGTAATCGCCGAAGGTTCGCCACTGCATGATTACTTCGCGCAGATGCAGGCCAGTGGCATTCTCGATCTGGGTGCATTGGACGGCATGAGCAATGCCGAGAAAGGCCGCATTTTCCCCCTGATTTTTGAAGAGCTGGGCTGGGGCGATTCCGGTTTGGCTATTGCGACTTTGGCATCTGCCATTCCGGCGTTTACCGCACATACCACCGGCGATCCGGAAATTATCGAACGCTTTGGCAGCTTGCCTGGGTGTTGGTTAGCTACGCAGCCCGACAAAGGCAGTGAAATAGTCGATATGGATGCAGCTAATGTTCATCCTGGAACACAGCAGGCCAAGGGCAATATTTTGGTACGCAAGGTCGGCAAGGAGTACGTGATCAATGGCCAGTCCTCTGCCTGGGTGTCGTTCGGTCCGCTGGCACAGACCGCTATGGCGTATTTGCCCTGTGATTATGGCGAAGGCGTTTACAAAGAAGGTACCCAGGGCTTGAACTGGGTTGGCATTATGATTCCGCTGGACCTGCCGGGTGTCAGCAAGGGTAAGCCGCTGAATAAGACGGGCCAGCGCCCGCTTCCACAGGGGGAGGTCTTTTTTGATGATGTGCGTGTGCCGGAAAAATACGCAATTGCTACCGGTGATCAGGCAGTAATTCAGATGATGGCAACGCTCACGTTCGCAAACATGGAAATGGCTGCGACCTTTACCGGCGTGGCGCGATCAGCGCTGGACCACGCGCTGGAATATGTGCATGAGCGCAAGCAGGGTGGCACGGCGATTATCAATCACCAGTCTGTGCAGAGTCGCTTATTTTCGATTTGGCAGCGCGTTGAAGCATCACGTGCCTTGACTCAGCGCGTTTTCGATTTCAATTACTCTAACAATGGTCCGCATCTGCTGGCCTCTGTGACTTCCAAAACCTTTGTTACCGATACGGCCTTTGAGGTTGCCAGTGATGCGCTGCAGCTGTTTGGCGGTAACGGCCTGACCAAAGAATACCCGATGGAGAAAATCATGCGTGATGCGCGCGCCTCGATGATCGAAGACGGCGAGAACCATATCCTCGGCCTCAAAGGAGCGACCTGGCTGAGCCGCTGGTATCAGGATAAACACGGCATTAGCGTTTAAAAAATTTTTAATAATTGACGGGAGAGAATACGAATGTCCAAGAAACCTGTTGTTGTATACGGTGCCAATGGTTATACCGGTCGTTTAATTTGCGAATTTCTGCGTGAATACCAGATACCTTTTGTTGCTGCCGGTCGTAACAAGCAACGAATTGAAGAAGCGATGGAAAAGGTTCCCGGTATTGAGACCGCCGACTACGAAATTATCGAAGTGGAGCATTCCGTCGAGGCGCTGACAAAATTATTGAAAGGTCGGGTAGCAATCTGTAATACCGTCGGGCCGTTCGACTATTTCGGCGAAACGGTGGTGGAAGCTGCGGCAAACGCTAATTGTCACTACATGGACACGACGGGTGAACAAGCTTATATGATGGCCGTCCGTGATAAGTTCCATGACCAGTACAAGGCTAATGGCAAAGTGCTAGCTCCCAGTACGGCCTATATGTACACGCCTCTGGATATTGCCGCGCACGTAGTTCTGGAAGATCCCAGTGTTGACACTATTGAGGCAGGCTGTCTGGCGGCGGGCGTCCCCACCTATGGATCTACCCAGACAATCTTTGCCATGTTTCAGGCAGACCATCTGTACCTTGCCAACAACGAAATGGTCCCCTGGGAAAAAGGTCGCGGTTTTGAGATCGCAGTTCCCGGCCAGGTGATGACCCAGCTGGCTCACCCTTGGGGCGGAGGCAGTCTGCCGCTCTGGTTCCAGAATGACCACCGGGTTCACAACTGTCGTCAGCTTACGGCATTCAACAACCGTCCGATGTTTGAGAGCATCATCGGCCTGCAGAAGCATTACGAAGACAACATCAAGGATCTTCCGAATGACGAGCAGGAAAAAGCACTTGCTGATATTGCCGCAGGTATGCAGCCCGGTATGCCGCCGCGTGAAAACAAGCTGGTTCACCGTACGGTTGATTATGTTCACGGTATCGGCTCAGGCGTACGTAAGAGCTGCGTGATTCATACCACAGTGCCATACCAGCTGACGGGTCTGGTTCAGGCCGCACTGGCAGCCTATTTGATTAGCGAAGAGCCTAAAAAGGCTGGTTTTGTTTCTTCCTGCCAGGCGGTAGGCCATGAGTACATGCTTGGTGCCATCAAGAAGTTCCTGCCTGTTCAGGTCGATATCTACTGAGCAATCCACAGCATTAACGATCTGGAATGAGATGTAAGCCATGAGAATGATCGACTACTTCGACAACGGTGTAAGCTACTATCCGAATAATGTTGCCTTCACCGACGTTGATTGCGGTGACGCGAGCATGACCTATACGGAGGCCGCCCCTGTTACGCATAGGATTGCCGGTGCAATTCGGGCGAATGGTTACGCCAAGGGTAGCCATGTTGGCATTCTGGCCCCTAACTCCACGATCGCTTTTCTGACACTGCTCGGTGCGTTTCGTGCCGAGTGTGTGTGGTTGCCAATTAACCCGCGCAATACGGTTGCCACCAATGTAGATCTGTTAACGCGGTTTGACGGCGAACTGCTGTTTTATCACAGCGCCTTTGCTGAAGAGGCAAAACAGATTATGGAACAGGTGCCGAACCTGCGCGAGGCGGTTTGTATAGACGCGCCGGCGACAATCGGTAAGTCGCTGGATGACTGGCGCCGCGGCTGTCCTGAAGAGCATGAAATCGGACCGGTGGATATGGATGCCACCTACGCTGTGTTCCCCACGGGGGGCACTACAGGTAAATCCAAGGGTGTCGTGTTGACCCACCGCGCGATTTACACCATGTACCAGAACTTCTATGCGCATTTTAATTATCACGATGAGAGCTGCCATCTGGTGGTTGCGCCAATGACCCACTCTGCGGGAATCATTGGCGGTCTTCATTTTGCTCGTGGTGGCACTAATGTGGTGATGAGCAAGGCGGCGCCAGACCTTATTGCCAATGCCATCGAAAAGTATCGCGTTACGCATGTATTTCTGCCGCCCACGGTGTTGTACATGATGCTATCACTGCCGGATATTCGCTCTCGCGATTACAGTTCCCTGCAGCATTTCCTAGTGGGCGCTGCTCCAACATCCTTGAAAAAGCTAAAGGAGGCGGTGGAGGTATTCGGGCCGGTGATGACTGAGGCCTTTGGCCAGTCTGAAGCCCCTGCCGCGATCACCGCCAAAGCACCCTGGGATTACATCGACAAAGAGGGCAATATCAACGAGCGACGCTTGGCGTCCATCGGTCGTCCTTGCGTTAATAATCGTGTTGCCATCCTCGACGATCAAGGTAAAGAGCTTGCGCGCGGCGGCGCGGGAGAGATTTGCGTGAAGGGTGATTTGGTGACTCCGGGTTACTACAAGAACCCGGAGGCTACGGCAGAGGTTCGAACTTTTGGCTGGCATCACACCGGTGACATCGGCGTGATGGATGACGAAGGCTTTATCACTATTGTCGATCGAAAAAAGGACATGATCATTTCGGGGGGGTTTAATGTTTTCCCCAATGAAGTGGAACAGGTGCTCAGCGGGCACCCAGCGGTGCAGGATTGTGCCGTGATTGGCGTCCCTGACGAAAAATGGGGCGAAGCTGTCAAAGCCATTATCCAACTTAAGCAAGGACAAGCGTGCGGCGAAGATGAACTAATCTCGCTGTGTAAGCGCGAACTTGGCAGTGTAAAAACGCCCAAAAGCATTGTCTTTAGTGGCGAGTTGCCACGTAGCCCGGCGGGCAAGGTGTTAAAGGCTGAGCTGCGCAAACAGTATTGGCAGGATCGTGAACGAGCTGTCAATTGATCGCTGATGCGCCTCCAGTAAAGGACTGCTTTTACAGTAGCGGCTTGCAGGTCCGGTCAGCGGACTTCGTGTTTCGTGAAACTTCCAAGGGTGTTGTCTACTACTTGCAAAGTCTCGGACCAACTCAGCTGCTCGTTGATGACACGCTTCTGACCGGACACGATATTGACTGTCATCCTGAGGGATTCGGTTCGCCGGTAGGTCTGCTGCGTGGCTGCGACACTTGCCTTGCAGATTTCAGCACTGCCGAGCTAGAGCAATTGGGTGTGTCGATAGATAGCGAGGTTCAGCTTGAATTTGAATCCGGGGTTCGGGTCTGTGGGCGTGTGCAAAATATTACCCGGCATACGGGTAAGAACGTGCTAATCAGTTTTAGTCAATGCCGCGTCGAAGACGCTAGGGGCAAGCTGTTGTTTGATCCGGCGTGGGGGCTATACGATATGGCAGTAGGGCGGAATGTAATTCAAGGCTAAAGCTGCATTCCCTACAGCAAGCACCGTAATTTCAGCGCTGGCTGCGGGGAAGTGCGGAGATTAGGCAGCTTGTAGTAGTTTTTCCGGAAGTTTCCCCGCCTCACTTATATTCAATTCAGCGCGTAACTCATCCAGATTTCGGTGGTAAATATTTTCCCAGTCGAGACCGACCAGGCACTTGGCATTTTGACCTAGCTCGTAGCCTTGGTTAAACGCTTTGTACATATCGCCGAGTGCATCACGCTTTTTCCAGACATGCTGCAGGGTTAGCAGTGACATGAAAAAAGCTATGAAACTAAACTTTGGCATCTGTCCCAAATAGACGCCGCCGATGCCAAATTCTCCTTCCATGTTGAAGTAGTTTCCGGTCAGCACGTGCCAAAAATCGTGGGTCTCATACAGATGAGCTATCAACCAATCACCGTCAGTTTCGTGTGGCATTGGCTCGACCAAGTTGGGATCAACGCCACGCTCCACAGCCAGCGTTGCGAAGGTGTGTCCGAAGCTGCCCACAGGCATGGCCAGCAGCGCCTGCACATCAACCCGCTTGATGCGGCGTCGCTGGTGCATAGCTTCTGCGGCTTCGGCACTGGACTCGGCGACTTCGTTTGCCAGCAGGTCCCAGCGTGCAACACGGCGGCCGAAACGCGAGCGATTAAAGTAGATTTCAACGATTGCGGCTTCGTAAACGTTCACCTCAAGATCTTCAGGATCTTTCAACACCCGCCATGCTGCGAGTAAGGCGCGTGGCAGACTGCGGGGCTTGTTGGAGTACTGGTAGCCTTCTTGTACTTTCATAGTGTGCCTCTGATGTCATTTTGGGTCGACTTCGTGACCGCCAATATAGATGTGATGACTAAATAGTAGTTCGAGTGGCAATGAGCAGCAATGGTCGTTGCTACCAAATACTTGGTCGAAATGACATGTTGGGCACAATTGCCTTAGGTTTAGCGTTATTTGCTGAGTATGTTCTTTTGGAATTCGCTGGGTGTCATACCGGTCCAGCGTTTAAAGCCGTGATTGAAGGCTGTGATATCACTATATCCGAGTTTCTGCGCTAGCTTGGATATGCTCAAACGGGGGTTAGCGAGCTGAATGCGGGCGTAGTCAACACGGCACTGCATCAACAGTTCTCGATAGTTGGTGTTTTCCTTGGCTAGCGCAAAACGAAGCTGGCGTTCCGACATGTTTAGCTGCGTCGCGAGATCTTGTAACTTCGGTGGATCGCCAATCTGGGCCATAAAATGCTGGCGAATTTGGTCTGACAAAATGCCGCTTGCCAGGCTGTCACGCAACTGTTCCTCATATTCTTCCTGATAGCGCTGAAAGGACATGGGATCGGCAAAAGGATTGGGGGCGGATAGCACTTTCTGCGAAATAGTGAGTAGGTCGGTTTGCGAGCCTGTTTCCGGTGTAATGCCAAAATGCTTTTTGAACAGCGGCAGATAGTTTGCTGGACATTGGCGAAGTGAAATGGCACTGAAATTGTGTGTTCGTCCCGTGATAAGCGATATTTCAATGCCTATCGCGGCGAAAGCACCTGCCGCCAAAAATATATCAACGTGATCAGGGACGGGTAGTCGGAAGTCGAGGCTGATACAGGCACCTCCTTCAACACGTTTGAGTTCGGCGCTAATCAAGGGGGCCTGCAAGTGCAGGTATTTGCACAAAAACTGTAGGCTATCGCCAATGGTGGGGGCAAATTTCATGGGAATGGCCAATGGCGCGTAGGCCGTTAGCGGAATACGCGAGCCCAACTGAAAGGCTAGTTCGTGGCCCATGGGTAACTCGGCCATAATCTCAAACAGCCGGGCAGCCTCCTGGTGTTGCGAAGCGAGGGGCTGAGTTGCAAATCCATTTAACAGCGCGGCAATTTCATCGCTAAGTACCTTGTCTGCAGGCGCCATGCCCGCAAGCATTTGTTGCAGGTATATCCAAAAAGTGGAATGCGTGCGCGACATAATTGGCCTAGTTTGGCGCTGCTTAGCAACGCGGTTAGCGGAGAGGGCAGTGTGGCTTGCCCGAGACGGATATGTCAATAAAGACAAATGATTGTTGTTAGTGACTGGGCGATCCCCCCCCAACGTAGGTGGTATGTATAGGAGCTTTGGGCTCTAGAATGAGTCCCAGTCTAGATAATCGCGATCAACACAAGTGGAGAATTACAGGGATGTCCAGTCAGGTAGTGGTTGCTGGTGTCGGCATGGTGCCATTTAAAAAGCCGGGCCAGAGTGAAAGTTACGATGTGATGGGGGCGAAGGCTGCGCGTTTTGCACTTGAAGATGCGGGTGTTGCTTACGATCAAGTACAGCAGGCTTTTGCCGGTTATGTGTATGCCGATTCCTGCGCGGGTCAGGCTGCGCTTTATCATCTGGGAATTAATGGCACCCCCATTTTCAATGTGAATAACAACTGCGCCAGTGGCTCCAGTGCATTTTCATTGGCGGCGCAGGCCGTCAAGAGCGGGGCGGTTGATTGCGCGCTGGCGCTGGGCTTCGAAGAAATGAGCCCCGGCGCTATCGATATGGTGTTCCCCGAAAAAGTCAGCCCACTTGCGCGTCACAATTCGGCAGTGGCGGAGCTGATGGGACTGACTGAAGAAGAGAAACAGTTACCACCGGCAGTGTGTCTGTTCGGTGTGCAGGCGCAGGTTTTAAACCGTGACTACGGCGTTAGCGAGCGGGCGATGGCAAAAGTGGCCATCAAGGCGCGGCGTCACGCGGCGCATAATCCCAATGCCATTTTTCGGGAACCATTAACGGAAGCGCAAATTCTCGCCGGCGAACCTCTGTATCGGGGGCTGCGTAAATTGTTTGCCTGCCCACCGAGTTGTGGCGCCGCTGCGG
>JBFKDP010000201.1:0-7501 GCA_041619575.1 Litorivivens sp. | reverse complement strand
CAGTCGTCTAGCGGTTGTGTTTTTGTGGGGGAGTGTTATTTCCTTTAGCGCCAAGGTTTTTGGGTTCACCAGTATCAGACAATTGCTGCCGTTGCAGGCGACCCAGGGTACACCGGCTGCATCGATCTTGATTCCATAGGGACGAGCGCCCGGTGTCGGCAGCGTAGCCAGCCGGACTTTGCCGCTCGCCGGGTCGAGGCGTCCTATCTGGTTTGCGTGTTGCAGGGTAAACCAGAGAATGCCGTCGTTGTCGAACACCGCTGTGTGTGGGTCGCGAGCCGCCGGGTCAGGCATGGGGTAGACCGTGGTGCCCCCATTGGCAGGATTGAGCTTCACGATAGACGCATTCTTGTTTCCCGTAAGCCACACGCCACCGGCCTTGTCGAGCGTAACGGAATGCGGCATGGTGCCAGGAGGCAGGGAATATTCGCGCATGTCGCCACTGTGAGGATCAATGCGTCCGGCGAGGTTGCCCCACTGGCCCACCCACCAGATCGAGCCGTCAGGTGCTTCTGCCGGGTCGCGTGATCGCTGGCCAAGGGAGGGAACGACCCATTCATGAAAAGTGATTCGGGTTTGCCCCTCTACAATCGTCGGCGCCCAGTGCTCGCTGGGCGGGAAATGTTTTGCCAGGTAATCCACTATCACGTTGCGCCGGGTCGGGTCGCTCGACAGGTCGATCATGGTGGCGATAAGCTCCAGCCAGCCTTCGCGGCTGTAACCCAGGCTTTGAGGAATCCGATCCGTGGTATGGCAGGCCGAGCATTGTGCCTGCACCTCGCTCCGGCCTTTTCCCTCGGGCAGGGTGGTATTTGCCGCTGCAGAAGAAAAGGCTGCGATTAAAACACTTACCCCAAGAATGGCTGACTTCCATAACATGCTCATTTACAACTCCCGATATCCAGTTGTTCTGCCAGTCTAGCGGGAATAGCGCTGCGAGCGTAGTCAGAGAAGTGTAAATGGCGGGATTACATTTGAATATCGGCTTGTTTGATATCGACTATGACAAGCTCCAAGTGGGGCTGGTCAGTGGTGCCGCATTTTGCGTGGGCAATGGGGCATCGGTACGCACACCTGGCCTAGAAATGGACAGCATGCTGATGCTTTCCGAGAATCACTTAGTGACCTTTTTCGGCGGGCTATACGAAAGCTGAATACACCGCTTATAGGGACGGTCCCTGCTGGTCAGATGGTGACGGCGGGTCCCAATCCCTGCGAGCGCGAAGAGGACGGTCAATGTAAACAGGACCTTACTGGGCAAACTCTGGCGCGCGCGCCAGGTTGGAACGGTGCCCTGGGTACTCAGTACCACTTTGGTGTGTTGGATTGGCCGGTCACGCGTCGTGACGGGTGTCAACGCGATGCATCAGAATGGCTTTTTTTGAACTTGGATCTCGACCCGATTGATAGTCAGGAGGCCTTTACCCAGATCGATACGCAGCTGGGCTTGCGGGCAGAAGATGACAGCTGGAGTCTGATGTTCTTTGGTCGAAATCTGACCGATGAAGTTGTCTACCTTGAGAATGGTGACCTGCCGTTGTTCGGTGGGAACCACTTTTCCGCCCGAGACCTGCCGCGTACTTATTCGGCTGAATTCAGGATGCGTTGGTGGTAGCGAAATTGGCTCGGTTTTGATAGCACATTCTGTGCCCCTGTCAGCAGAATTGCAGCCGCAGCCGTGAGATAGTCGCGACACATAGCATCGTTAGATGTACTACAGGCCATTGCTATCGCACTCTTAAACGCACTTGCTGTGGCACTCTGGGGTTGAGATTCGGATTCATTGATGAGCAGGCAGTCAGATCGATTTACGGTATCTACACATTACCTCCGTTTGCTGACGGATTACGCAGCAGCGCACGGACTCTCATTGCCTGAGTTGTGTGGCCGTTGCAATCTTGAACTGTCAATCCTGAGTCAACCTGATGCCCGCGTTGACTTTGCGTCGTACTCGTCGCTGTTGGACTGTCTCTCCAAAGTACTTAACGAACCGAATATTGGTCTGAAAGTAGGCGCCACCGCTCGGTTGGGGCATCTCGGCACCAGCGGATTAGCGCAGATGGCTTGCAGTACCGTGCAGGAACTCTTGCCGCGCATGGTGCGCTATAACGCACTGATCATCGATGCCTTTTATGATGATCTGGAATTGAGCGGCAATGAAGTGGTGATGAGATGGTGCTCCAGGTTGCCTGAAAACATCCCTCTTAGCCGGCATCACGCCGAGCTAAATTTTGCAGTGACCCAGAGCTTGATACCGCATTTTACCGGGCGAGAAGTATTTCCTACGCGCGTCTGGTTTCGTCACAAGGCCCCGGAAAGTCCCGGCGTGCTCGAAGCGTTTTTTCGCTGCGAGGTGCGCTTTGATGCGCCCGTGGATCTCTTGGCATGCGATGCTGGCGTCTTGGCGTGGGAGCTGCGCTCGCCCGACCCAGTCACTTTGCAGGCTCTTGATCGCGTCTGTGAGCAACAACTCAAAGCCCTTGGAGAGCCGCACGAGCCGGTTTGGCTGCTGGACTGTAAGCGAGCGATAACGACATCCCTGCCGAACGGGCAGCCGGGTCTGGCAAATATCGCCGGTGCATTGGGAATGCCACAGGGTCAGCTTCGACGGAAACTAGCCGATTGCGGGATGAACTTCCGGGGTTTGGTAGAGGAACGTAGGCAGGCACTGGCTGATGTTTATATTGCCGATCCTGAATTAAGCCTGGTCGAAGTAGCGGTACTGCTGGGTTTTTCTGAACAGAGCGCCTTTCATCGCGCGTACAAGCGTTGGACCGGCGAAGCGCCGGGAACGGCGCGGCGGCGACTGCTGAGCTAGCAGGCAACCGCGGCGCCGATGTCGCGTTCTACTGGGCATAGGCCTGTGCGTGGCCGCGTATAACGATGCCGTTCAGCAGCGAGAATCCCATGTTGTCGAAGCCTGCCGCGTTGAACATCGTCGTGCAGGGGCCGCCTTCGAAGGCCAGCGCGCCCTCCACACAATTGGCGTAGTGGTGATGGGCACCCATCAGATGGCCTATTTCGTGGGCAGTTACTTTAGCTGCGCCTTCGACAAAGAGGGTGTATAGGCCCAGATCAATGGGGTCAGAGTCCAGTGCCGTACCAACACCAAAGGCGCGATCAGCGTATTTCACACCGCCAATGCAGTCTGCCAACCCTGCCAGACTCCCCATATTCTTGGTGGTGAGCACATAGACAATGTCTGTGCCTGCCGGACGCATACCGCCGTAGTGTATTTTTGCTTCTTCGATCAAGGCGCCAGCGTCTGCGCCGAAGAAGTTCACAGACTCATAGCTGCTGACGACGGTGATGCCCAGGGGTGTATAGGCATCAGCTGCGCGCTCCATAATGTCCTGACCACGCTGCTCATTGATACCGTCAAGCAAAATACGAACGTTGAGAGTGGCCGGGGTATTGGTCAATGCCACTGCTGCCGGTGTAGCAGACGTACAGGCAGGAATGTCACCCACTTCAATGGGCTGCGCGTTGGCAGAGAATGGGAGTGCCAAAGCGGCCAAAATAAGCAGTTTCTTTAACATAGCGCAATCCTCGCTGATTTTTCGTACACTCTAGAAACTGCGGCGGGCCGGGTCTTGACCTGAATGTCGGGAACTTGACCGAAGCGAATCGCCGACGATCTGATTTTCCGGAACTGCGATCCTCGTCTCATTTTTTGCAGGGTGTGTTTGAACAGCTCCATGGCGACCGTTCGAATCTCACATGGCATTTGCGGCGGCGAGTAACGGCATAGGCCTGATTGTTTCCGGGGCGATTCTGCTGGGTAGTTTGACCCTGCCATAATGCGAGAGGGCGTAGCGGGAATAGCGCCCTACAGAGTAAGTCGCTAGTCAGGTTCGTGCCGATCATGTTCTCTCGGCCTTTCCTCGGAGTGTCAATGTTTGGTCTGTGTGTCTCGAATCTCCCGCTACTACACAGCATCGTCCGAGATTTTTGGAAAGGAATCGCAATTTTACCAGTAGCTTTTTCGGAAAATCTGGGATTACAGTATTACGTGGCTAGGGCGGCATGTGGGAACTCTGTCAGAGCCGCTTGTCGTGTGGTTGGTTGTAGGTGCCAGTGTTTTTTTTATCGTTTTGGCGGCGCGCATCAGAGTGCGAGTGGGTGCTTCCACTTAAAAGGCCCTTCCTATAAGTAAGGGCCTTCTCATCTTTAGTGACACAATCTCTTCACGCAAATCCATAATATCGACGGCGCGATTTTTATTCCCAGCTAAGCGCGCCACCCGTTTGATACTCAATAACCCGCGTCTCAAAGAAGTTCTTCTCCTTACGCAAATCCATAATCTCGCTCATCCACGGGAAGGGGTTTTGCGCGCCGGGGAATTGCTCCTTGAGGCCGAGCTGGTTCAGGCGGCGGTTGGCTATAAAGTGCAGGTATTGTTCCATCATCCCTGCGTTCATGCCCAGTACACCGCGCGGCATGGAGTCGCGGGCATATTCGATTTCGAGCTGGGTGCCTTCCACAATCATCTGGGCCACTTCCTGCTGGAATTTTTCGGTCCAGAGGTGGGGGTTTTCCAGTTTGATCTGGTTGATCAGGTCGATGCCGAAGTTCAGGTGCATGGATTCGTCGCGCAGGATGTACTGGAACTGCTCGGCGACACCGGTCATTTTGTTGCGGCGGCCCATGGAGAGAATCTGGGTAAAGCCGCAGTAGAAGAACACGCCTTCGGTGACCGCGTAGAAGCCGATCAGGTTGCGCAGCAATTCCTGGTCAGCCTCGGGGGTGCCGGTTTTGAAGGTGGGGTCGCTCAAGGCTGCAGTGTGCTTGAGGCTCCAGGCCGCTTTTTTGGCAATGGAGGGCAGCTCGCGGTACATATTGAAGACTTCACCTTCGTCCATGCCCAGAGACTCAACGCAGTACTGGTAGGCGTGGGTGTGAATGGCTTCTTCAAAAGACTGGCGCAGCAGGTACTGGCGGCACTCGGGGTTGGTGATGTGGCGGTAAGCGGCCAGCACCAGGTTGTTGGCGACCAGTGAGTCTGCCGTTGAGAAGTAGCCCAGCGAACGCATAACAATGCGACGCTCGTCTTCGGTGAGGCCTTCCGGATTTTTCCACAGGGCGACGTCGGCCGACATGTTCACTTCTTGCGGCATCCAGTGGTTGGCGCAGCCGTCGAGATATTTCTGCCAGGCCCAGTCGTATTTGAAGGGCACCAGCTGGTTGACGTCGGCGCGGCAGTTGATGATGCGCTTGTCGTCTACTTCAATGCGGGCTGCACCCATATCCAGTTCTTCAAGGCCGGCAGCTACGTCGAGTTCTTCGAGGGCCTTTTCGGCGCGGGCCTGCAGTGATTCATCGGCAATGACTTCTTCGCCTTCTGCTTCGGTCGGTGCCACGTTTGTGGGTGCCACAGGGGTCGGTGCCACGCTGGCCGGAGCGGCTTCAGGAGCCGGTGCAGGTTCTGCGTAGGCTGCGGGAGCCGGTTCTTGCGCGGCTGTTTGCGCAGGTTCTGCAGCCGGTGGTGGGGGCGGCGGCATTTTCGGTTTTGAAGTGAGGGCTTCCAGAGCCTCGTCGGAGTTGTATTCGTCCCAGCTTAACATCGTGTTCCCTTGGTTCTTTACCGTATTAGTTTGTTGCATTGATACCCACCTCACTTGCTCTTGTTATGTTTGAACGGGTACTGCTCTTCAAGTTCAATTCGTTGCGTTAAACGCAGAAGGGCACTCGCTTCGCGAATGCCCTGTAACGCTTACTGGCAGGCCTCGCAATCGGGGTCATCCAGTGAGCAGGCCTGCGGTACCGGTGCTGCGCTGGGCGCGGCTGCCGGGGCGGCGGCTTTGGATGAAACCTTATTGAGGGTGCCCTGATCTACCGTGGATTTCTCGGTAGAGGTGGCGGCCAGTGCACGGAGGTAGTAAGTGGTTTTGAGGCCACGGAACCACGCCATGCGATAGGTAATGTCCAGTTTCTTGCCAGACGCACCGGCTATGTACAGGTTGAGCGACTGGGCCTGGTCAATCCATTTTTGACGGCGCGAGGCGGCGTCTACCAGCCAGCGCGGCTCTACTTCGAAGGCCGTGGCGTACATGGCTTTGAGGTCGTCCGGAATGCGATCGATCTTCTGTACTGAGCCTTCGTAGTACTTCAGGTCGTTGACCATTACGCTGTCCCACAGGCCGCGCGCTTTCAGGTCGCGAACCAGATAGGGGTTGACCACGGTGAATTCGCCGGAGAGGTTCGATTTCACGTAGAGGTTCTGGTAAGTGGGCTCAATCGACTGTGAAACCCCGGTGATATTGGCAATGGTTGCCGTGGGCGCAATGGCCATCACGTTGGAGTTACGCATACCGTCGGCCAGTACTTTATTGCGCAGGGCTTTCCAGTCGAGTGTTTCGGTGCGATCCACTTCGATGTATTCCGCGCCGCGCTCGTCAATCAGTTTGCTGAGTGAGTCGATGGGCAGAATGCCCTGGCTCCACAGTGAGCCTTCGTAGCTCTGGTATTTGCCGCGCTCAACCGCCAGATCGCTGGAGGCTTGAATGGCGTAGTAGCTGACAGCTTCCATGGAGCGGTCGGCAAAGTTGACTGCGCTGTCAGAGGCGTAGGCGATGTGCTGTTTGTAGAGCGCATCCTGAAAGCCCATGATGCCCAGACCCACCGGACGGTGCTTGAGGTTGGAGTTTTTCGCCTGCGGCACCGAGTAGTAGTTGATGTCGATAACGTTGTCGAGCATGCGCACGGCGGTTTTGATGGTCTTGGCCAGTTTGGCGTGATCCAGACCATTTTCGTCGGTGTGCTGGGCAAGGTTAACGCTGCCCAGGTTGCACACGGCAATCTCTTCGTTATTGGTATTCAGTGTAATTTCGGTACACAGGTTGGACGAGTGTACGACACCGGCATGCTGCTGCGGGCTGCGCAGGTTGCAGGGATCTTTAAAGGTGATCCAGGGGTGGCCGGTTTCAAACAGCATGGACAGCATTTTGCGCCACAGGTCTGCCGCTTTAACACGCTTGAACAGTTTCAGCTCGCCGGTTTCGGTCATGCGCTCGTATTCTTCGTAGCGCTCTTCAAAGGCCTTGCCGTAGAGGTCGTGCAGATCGGGGGTATTGCTGGGCGAGAACAGTGTCCACTGGCCGTCCTGGAAGACGCGCTTCATAAACAGGTCTGGTACCCAGTTGGCGCTGTTCATGTCGTGGGTACGGCGACGGTCGTCACCGGTATTTTTACGCAGCTCCAGAAACTCTTCGATATCCAGGTGCCAGGTTTCCAGATAGGCACACACGGCGCCCTTGCGCTTACCGCCCTGATTAACGGCAACGGCGGTGTCGTTCACTACTTTCAGGAAGGGCACAACACCCTGTGACTTACCGTTGGTGCCTTTAATGTAGGAGCCCAGTGCGCGTACGGGTGTCCAGTCGTTGCCCAGACCGCCGGCCCACTTGGACAGCATGGCGTTGTCCTGAATGGCACCGTAGATGCCGTGCAAGTTGTCGGGCACGGTGGTCAGGTAGCAGCTCGACAGTTGCGGGCGCAGGGT
>JBFKDP010000200.1:0-7573 GCA_041619575.1 Litorivivens sp. | reverse complement strand
GGTAACGGCGACTCCACTCAATACCATAGCCAGCAAGATCACAGTAGTCTTTAGCGAACTGGTTGACTGCATGTAGGAAAGCACCGCTGTTTAAATTGCGCCTAGTGTAGCTGCGGGGGCGCCGGTCTCCAAGCGCGGCTTTAGGTCTGGCTGCCGTTTTTGGTGTTCTGCGTTGTAATCAACTCTGCCCGCGGTTTCGGTTCGGGGTAGAGCACGTTCAGCGGCTCGGGTATGCCCCGATCGTTGATCAGCTGGGCGTGGCGGCGTTGCAGTTCACGTGCTTCTCGAACGCCGCAAGAATGGGCAATCACGCCAACCTCTTGCATCAGGTTGGTGGCATAGTTAGCAACGCGAATAGCTTTGTCGGCGGGTACCAGCCCCCGTTGCAGCTCCGGGTCGTGGGTGGTTACGCCAGTCGGGCAGGTATTTTTGTTGCACTGCAGGGCTTGAATGCAGCCCAGCGCAAACATAAATCCGCGCGCGGAAGTGACAAAGTCGGCGCCGATGCACAAGGCCCAGGCGACGTCGGCAGGATTGATGAGCTTTCCTGAGGCTATAACGCGAATGCGAGGCCGCAACTGCCATTCGTCCAGCTTGTCGATGACCAGAGGCAGGCTACGCTTGATAGGTAGTCCGACATAGTCCATTAAACTTTGTGGCGCCGCTCCGGTGCCGCCGTCGGCGCTATCGATGGTAATGAAGTCGGGCGCGTAGTCGAGCCCACGTTCATGGATGCGTTGGCAAAGCTCATCAAGCCACTGCATATCGCCTATTACGGCCTTGAAACCTGTTGGTTTGCCGGTGATGCGTCTTACCCGGGCGATGAGGTCCAGCAACTGATCGACATTACGCGCTTCTACATGGCCATTGGGGCTTATGGAGTCCTGTCCCACCGGAATGCCACGGGCCTGTGCGATTTCTTCTGTCACTTTTGCGGCAGGCAGGATGCCGCCCTTACCGGGTTTGGCGCCTTGGCTGAGCTTGATTTCAAACATTCGCACGTTGTCGTGCGCGGCGATGGTCTTAAGTTTTTCATCGCAAAAGCTGCCAGTACTGTCTCGCACGCCGTATTTGGCCGTGCCTATCTGGAAGACAATGTCGCAACCGCCACTGAGATGGTAGGGCGACAGTCCACCTTCGCCAGTGTTTAACCAGATGCCTGCCTGAACGGCGCCATTGGATAGCGCCGTGATAGCGGGTACCGAGATTGCGCCAAAGCTCATGCCGGAGACATGGAACACTTGGGCTGTGGTGTAGGGTGTATCGCAGTAGTGCTCGCCAATGGTAACGGCGGAGGAGGGGACAAAATCTTCCTTCAGCGTTGGGAAGGCTGCATTGAGAAAAATAACATCGTTGGGCTGGTTGAGGGGGTGGGTGGAGCCAAAGGCTACGGTGGTGTCGATATTTTTCGCTGCGCGATAAACCCAGGAGCGCTGCGCGCGGTTGAAGGGCAGTTCTTCGCGATCCATGGCAAAAAAGTACTGCCGAAAAAACTCGCCCAGATGTTCGAAAACATAGCGAAACCGGCCGATGACGGGGTAGTTGCGGCGCACTGCATGCTGTGTCTGGCGCACATCAACGATATACAGATACGCGATAAATAGCGCACCGGTCAGCAGGAGAAACAGGAAGGCAAGGACGCTGTACTCCAGAACACGGAGGGTGAAATCCTGAAGCCGGTCGCTCGTGGGGTTGTCCATCACATCTCCGGGTGTACGTTGCCGCCTCTAGTGGACCAACTCCTCTTCCTGCTCTGAGTTTTCCAGCAGTCGCAAACGCAGTAAATGGATCTGGCGATTATCCGCATTGATCACCTTGAATTCGCAGCGTTCGACAGTGGCGACCTCGTTGCGGCTCGGTAGGTGACCCAACTGCTGGAGGATAATGCCGCCGATGGTGTCAAACTCGTCGTCACTGAACTCCGTCTTGAACGCTTCATTAAATTCATCGATCGGCGTCAACGCTTTGACGATATAGTCGTTGTCGGCAATCTTACGAATAAAGGCATCGTGCTCCTCATCGTACTCGTCCTCGATTTCGCCGACAATCTGTTCCAGCACATCTTCAATGGTAACCAGTCCAGCAACGCCGCCGTACTCGTCTATAACGACAGCCATATGGTTGCGCTTTTCGCGAAAATCACGCAGCAGTACGTTGACGCGTTTGCTCTCCGGTACAAGGGTAGCAGGGCGCAAGATGCTGATTAAATCTACCTGGTCCGGATTCTCTTTCAGTAGCTGGGGCAAGAGGTCCTTGGCAAGCAGGATGCCGAGAACTTCATCGGCATTTTCACCGATGACAGGGTAGCGTGAGTGTGCGGTTTTGATGATGGTTGAGAGTATTTCCTGGAAGGGTTGGTCGCCCTTGATAACCACCATTTGCGGGCGCGGCACCATAATTTCCCGTGCCTGCATGTCGCCAACATTCATCGCTCCTTCAATAATGCCGAGGACATCGCTGTCGATAACTTCGTTTTGTCGCGCAATGCGCAGAACGTCAATCAGATCGTCGCGGTTTCTCGGTTCTCCGGCGAAGGCCTGAGCAATTTTTTCGATCCAGGACTTGTCGCCTGCATCGCTGCCAGATCGGTCGTCGCTCATGTATTTGGGTGCTGTCCTCCTGAGGAAAGTGGCCGCGCTATTATCATGCGGGCAGGTAAGGGTTTGGGTAATGCAATGTATTGAGAATGTCGACCTCCAGCGCTTCCATGTGCTCGGCATCGTGATCATTGATGTGATCGTAACCGATCAGGTGCAGGGTGCCATGCACAACCATATGAGCCCAGTGTGCTTCGCAGGCCTTGCCTTGCTCGTTGGCTTCGCGTTCGACGACTGGTGCGCAGATGACCAGATCTCCGAGTAAGGGAATGTCGAGTTCAACCGGCAGGTCGGCCGGAAAGGAAAGGACATTGGTTGCGCCCGATTTCATCCGGTATTGCAGGTTCAGCTCGGCGCTCTCGCTTTCGTCAACCAGCCGAATACACAGCTCTGCCGAGTCGAGACGACTATTCAGCGCCGCGCCTACCCAGCGTTCAAAATCCTGTGCCGACGGCAATAAAGACGCAGAGCTGGCGTTGTCGATGTCAACGGTGAGATTCATGGTTTGGACTGGTCGAGTGACGCCGGGTCGCCGTTAAATGCTTCGTAGGCTTCTACGATGCGCTGTACCAGTGGGTGGCGCACGACGTCTTTGGCCTGAAAGTAGGTCATGCTGATGCCGTCGATAGTTTGCAGCACATTGAGGACGTGGGTCAGGCCAGAGGGTGTGCCTCTGGGTAGATCAATCTGGGTGGCATCGCCAGTGACGATCGCTGTGGAGCCGAAGCCGATGCGCGTCAAAAACATTTTCATCTGCTCGCGGGTCGTATTCTGGGCTTCGTCCAGCAGAATGTAGGAATTGTTCAGGGTACGGCCACGCATAAAGGCCAGCGGAGCGATCTCGATAACATTGCGCTCTATCAGTTTTCCCACTAGCTCGAAGCCCAGCATTTCATAGAGAGCATCGTAGAGAGGGCGCAGGTAGGGGTCGATTTTTTGTGCCAGATCGCCGGGCAGAAAGCCTAGTTTTTCACCGGCCTCAACCGCCGGTCTCACCAGCAGTATGCGTTCGACATCCTGAGCCAGCAGCGCTTCAACCGCGCAGGCGACGGCGAGATAGGTTTTACCGGTGCCTGCCGGGCCAACGCCAAAATTGATATCGTTCTGCTTGATGGCGCGTACATAGAGCTGCTGGTTTTTGCCTCGAGGCTTGACCGTTACATGCTTGGTGCGAATAACGCTGATGGGGGCGACGCTGGAATCGCTGCTGCGTTGCGTTTCGATCCCTGCTTCCTGAATTTGCAGATGAATATTTTCCAGTGAGAGCTGCACGCCCTGTTCGCATTCGCGATACAGGCCTTCAATCAGTTGCCCCGTTGCGGCGACGTCTTTTTCAGTGCCATCGATGGAAAAGGTGTTGCCGCGCACACCAATGCGCACACCCAGTTGCTGTTCGATAAACTGCAGGTGCTCGTCGAACTGACCACAGAGGTTGGCCAGAAGTTGGGGGTCGTTGGGGGCGAGCGTCAGAATGCTTTGTACAGGTGCTTGAGTCAAAGTGCTTCCGGTATGTCCATAGCAACTGGATAAGTAAGGTCAAGGATACCCGACAAGGCGCTAATCCCAAACACTTATTGGCCGCACAATTCGCCGCGGAGTGAGTTGGGTAGGGCCTCACGAATGACGACGTCGGCAAATTCGCCGATAAGCTCATGATTTTGCGAGCTAAAATTCACTACGCGGTTGTTTTCTGTGCGCCCCTGCAGTTGCCCAGGATCTTTCTTGGAGACACCGGTAACGAGCACCGTCTGGGTGCTACCGACCATGGATTGGCTGATTTCCAGGGCCTTTTGCACGATGCGTTGCTGCAGTATCTGCAGACGCTGCTTCTTCACGGCTTCCGGGGTGTCGTCTGCGAGCGTGGCTGCAGGCGTGCCGGGGCGTGCGCTGTAGATAAAGCTGAAGGAGGTGTCGAAGCCAATATCGGCTATTAGGCGCATCGTTTCCGCAAAGTCTTCTTCGGTCTCGCCGGGAAAACCGATAATAAAGTCTGACGATATACTTATGTTCGGGCGTATTTCACGAAGTTTGGCGATTTTGGCGCGATATTCGTCGCTGCCGTGGCCACGTTTCATCGCCTTGAGAATGCGGTCCGAGCCACTTTGTACCGGCAGGTGGAGGTGGTTCACGAGCTGGGGAATATGGCGATAGGCTTCAATCAGTGCATCGCTGAACTCCACCGGGTGAGAGGTGGTATAGCGAATCCGGTCGATGCCAGGCACTGCTGCAACGTATTCCAGCAGCTCAGCAAAGTCGACAATCTCGCCGTCGCGTGACAGGCCGCGGAAAGCATTCACGTTTTGGCCCAGCAGATTGACTTCGCGCACGCCCTGCTCGGCAAGCGACTCGATTTCCGCAATAACGTCGTCAACGGGACGGCTGACTTCTTCGCCGCGTGTATAGGGGACGACACAGAAGGTGCAGTATTTCGAGCAGCCTTCCATGATGGAGACGAAGGCGCTGGGGCCGTCTGCACAGGGTTCGGGCAGACGGTCAAACTTTTCTATCTCGGGAAAGGTTACGTCGACCACAATGGGTCCGTCAGGTTTGCGTGCGTCGAGCATTTCGGGCACGCGGTGCAGGGTCTGTGGGCCGAAGATCACATCGACATAGGGCGCTCGTTGGCCAATATCGGCGCCTTCCTGGCTGGCTACGCAGCCGCCGACGCCAATCACCAGATTGGGGTTCTTGTCTTTGAGCTGTTTCCAGCGGCCGAGCTGATGGAAGACCTTTTCCTGCGCCTTTTCCCTGATTGAGCAGGTATTGAGCAGCAAGACATCCGCCTCCTCCGGATTGTCGGTAGCTTCCAGCGCATGGGAAACCCCCAGCAAATCCTGAATACGCGCGGAGTCGTATTCATTCATCTGGCAGCCGTGGGTTTTGATGTAGAGCTTTTTGGGGGTATTGGCCATGCGCTGTAGTACTTCCGGGGGAGCACTCTCTCAAAATGGGCGGCCATTATACAGACCCTGATGCCTTATACCCAATGCCGTCTGACTATTTTTTACACGCAAAATGGGCAAATATGCTACCATCTGCGCCCTTTTGATCTTCAGCAGGATTGTGGTCACACGAATGAGCAGAGCGCCCATCTACAAAGTCATATTCCATAACCAAAATCAGGTGTATGAACTCTACGCCAAGGCGATCTACCAAAGTGAGATGTATGGCTTTATTGAGGTTGAAGAGTTTGTTTTCGGCGAAGAAGGGCAGGTAATCGTCAACCCCGGTGAGGAACGCCTGAAAAATGAGTTCGCCCAGGTAAAGCGTTCCTACATTCCCATGCAGTCGATTATCCGGATTGATGAAGTGGAAAAGGAAGGTGTCGGCAAGATTCACGAATTGCCGGGCGGCAAAGTGGCTAATTTTCCCACCATGCCGCCTAGGCCCGGCAGCGCCAATAACGGCGACAGCGCTGACTGAGCGGGTCTAAGCCCTGATCAGGCCGCGAGCTGCTGGCGAACGGTTGCCAGTTTCACGCAGTTTACAAAGACCTCGGTTGCGGCGCTTATTTCTGCCACGCTGGGGACACTCGGCGCAATGCGGATGTTCTTGTTCTCGGGGTCTTTGCCATAGGGGAAGGTTGCGCCGGCAGGCGTCAGCTTGACGCCCACCTCTGCCGCGAGACGCACCACCTCGTTAGCCAGTCCCGGCTGCGTATTGAAAGAAATAAAGTAGCCGCCCTCAGGGCGTGTCCAATCACCCATACCCGTGCCCGCCAAGCCCTTCTCGAGTCCGTTGAGAACTGCATCAAAGCGTGGTTTGAGCAGTGCGGCGTGTTGCTGCATCAGTGCACTCAGCGTGTCCTGATCCTTAAGGAACTCGACATGGCGCAACTGATTGATTTTGTCCGGGCCAATCTGGGTCATGCCCAGATGCTGGGAAAAACGGGCAAGATTGCGCGTAGACATGCCGGTAAAGCCAACGCCAGCGCCGGCAAAAGTAATTTTTGACGTTGAGCCGAACAAGTAAGCACTATCCTCGGTGCCTGCGGCGCGACAGGCGTCCATCAGATTGGCTAGGACGGGCGCCTTATCATGGAGGCTGTGCAGGGCGTAAGCGTTGTCCCAGAAAATCCGGAAATTCGCACCGGCAATGTTGCCGAGCTGGGCAAAGCGCTCAACCACGGCATCGCTGTATACGTGACCGGTGGGGTTGGAAAAACGGGGCACGCACCAGATACCTTTGATCAAGGGGTCAGCTTTAAGCAGGCGCTCAACTTCATCCATGTCCGGGCCGTCGTCGAGCATGGCCACGGGGATCAGTTCAATGCCAAGGGTCTCGCTGACGCCAAAATGGCGGTCGTAACCCGGTACGGGGGCCAAAAATTTGATCTTGCCCTCGTTTGCCCAGGCGGAATCGGGGCCATCAACGCCGACGTGCATGGCGAAGTGAGCCGCAAAGTACATCAGTGTCAGGCTGCTGTTACCCCCCACGATAATTTCGTCGCTGTTAACGCCCAGTACCGGTGCAAACAGTTCGCGGGCGGCCGGCAGGCCCAGCAGGCCACCGTAGTTGCGCAGTGTGGCATCGCTGCGCGCGGCATCGCTGATGTCGCTCAGCAACGCATTGGACAGATCCAGCTGGTCGTTGCTGGGTTTACCGCGTGTCAGGTCGAGATTGAGGCCTTGCTGCTTAATGGACTCGTACTGCTCGGCCAGTTCAGATTCAAGGGCGCGCAGTTGTTCATGACTCAATGATGCGTGCAAAACTATTCCCCTTCGCAATTGGGTGGGCGATAAGCGGTTTTCGGCGGGCGATTATACGCACTTTAGTCGCATAAGAATATTGATGGCTTACGATCCTTCTCTCCGGGAGGATCACTCAGGAGGCAATGCTTGAGGAAGTGTCTCGGTTTTCGTGAGCGTGGAGCTGCCGGCGCAGTCGTTTCAGGTTGGAAATTAACGCGGTGCCTTTGGCGCGATTGTAGTCAATCAGCTTCAGGCCGCTAAGCAGATCGCGTTCGATTTGTTCGC
>JBFKDP010000199.1:0-7588 GCA_041619575.1 Litorivivens sp. | reverse complement strand
CGACCGCGGTAAAAACCATCGGCAGTCACGTGATGACGGCGGTGAGTTTCACCACTCGTTGAATCAACAGCCAGAGCAGGTCCGCTCAGCGCATCGTGTGAACGACGCATATCCCGGCGAGACCGGCTCTTTTTACTCTTCTGTACAGCCATGGCTAAATGCTCCTCAGCGTTTAATCGCTAGATTTCAAATCTTTTAGCGCAGCGAACGGGTTGTCCCGTACGACCTCGCCCTCGTTCGGTTCGCCGTATTCCACCGGTCCCGCTGGTCGACATTCCCCGACCGGGTGGTAATTGGTAAACGGCGTACCAATAATCAGTTCGTCCTCAACCAGAGGCAGCAAATCCAGCATCTCCTCACCGAGGATGACAGAATCCAGATCCCGGGGAAGCGCCTTTGCCTGCTCTTCAGTCCAGACAATGCCCAATTCAAAACGCGAATTGATAGTCAATGGCATTGACTTGAGGCAACGCTGACATATCACCGAGACCTCTGTCGACAGTGAGGCACTGATGCGGTGAATCCAAGATTCATCTCGATAAAAGTGCATCTCTATATCGACTTCCCCGCTTGCGTCGTAAAGTCCTGCGACAAATCGGGGAAACTCGCTGACGGGTTGAAAGCCTGAAACCTGCACATCAGTGCTCGTTAACTTCCGGGCGTCCACCTGTCGGGGCAGTAGCTGTCTTTGCATAGGCGCGCAATCATAGGGCCGAGTCCTGCCTTTGTCAAAGCAAAATCAGCTAAACTGCCCGCAAATCAGTATGTTTCATGCAAATGTCAGCATTTGAGGAGCAAATATGAGTAACGAGCCGACCAAGCAGGCCCAACCACCGCTGATTCTCGCCTCCGGCTCCCCCTACCGGGCAGCGTTGTTGCGCCGACTGGGGCTGACTTTCACACAAATCAGCCCGGCAATCGACGAATCGGTAAAAGCAGGCGAATCGGCCCCTGAGCTCGCCGAACGACTCGCCCGGGAAAAAGCTGCCGCTGTTGCACAAAGCCATCCGGGCTACATCGTAGTAGGCTCCGACCAGGTTCCCAGCCTCAAGGGCCACCTGCTGGGCAAACCCGGCACCGTTGCCAGAGCCAGGGAACAGCTTACCCAATGCAGCGGGCAAAACCTCACCTTCTATACTGGCTTGTGCGTAATAGGACCCGAGGAAGGCCAGTGCAACAGCCTTGTCGAAGCGTTTTCAGTACAGTTCCGTACGCTCAGCCCGCTACAGATAAGCCGCTACGTTGATGCAGAGCTACCACTGGACTGCGCTGGCAGCTTCAAGGTGGAGGGCCTGGGCATCAGCCTGTTTGAAAAACTGGAAGGCAAAGACCCAAACACCCTTATTGGCCTGCCGGTGATCAGCCTCATCACCCTGCTCAATCAGCGCGGCATCGCCATTCCGTAGTGACTACCCAGCAGAGGCAGTAGCGCCTCAAAGCGCTCCAGCACCGAAAGTGGCTGCCAGCGCTGTAGTCGCTCGGGCGTGTGAACGCCATACGCTACACCGACGCTGGGCATACCGATCCGATGGGCCATTTCCAAGTCATATTCTGTATCACCGACCAGAACTGCAGAACCAGGATCTACATTAAATTCTTCACATAACTGCCTAAGCATTAACGGGTTTGGCTTGGATGCAGTCTCGTCAGCACAGCGCGACGACTGAAAATAGCCTTCCATCTTCAAGTTACCCAATACGCGATTAAGACCCTTGCGACTTTTGCCTGTGGCGACCGCTAAAGGCACACCCTGCTCTCGCAGCGAATCCAACGTGCTGCGAACACCAGGAAAAAACTCACAGGGAGTCTGGTCGGCCTCCACAAAGCGAATTGAATAATGCCGGCGAATCTCCGCCCTCACCTCACTTTTCTCTTGCGGATAAAGCTGACACAGCGCCTCATCCAGCCCCAGACCAATAATATTGCGAATCGCCGCGTCTGACTGGGGCGTGACAGCGCTATCACGTGCGGCCTGCTGCATGCACGCAACAATTTTCCCCGAGGAGTCTATCAATGTCCCATCCCAATCAAATATTACCAACAAAACAATACCTTAAGAACAGTTTTCAATGTATTTTTTCAAGTCTTGGCTAAGTTCTGCGCTGACACTCAGCACCTCGCCATCGAGCTCAAAACTCAGCGAGTGCGCATGCAGGAAGAGGCGCTGAACGCCCCGCCCCCGAAAAGCTTCGTTTACCTCATCGCGACCGTACTTGTCATCGCCGATTATGGGATGACCCGCGGCCTGGCAGTGAACCCGAATCTGATGGGTTCTGCCGGTAATCGGCTTGGCCT
Source organism: Litorivivens sp. (assembly GCA_041619575.1). Classification (GTDB taxonomy): domain Bacteria; phylum Pseudomonadota; class Gammaproteobacteria; order Pseudomonadales; family Spongiibacteraceae; genus Litorivivens. The sequence continues at coordinate 5,293 of JBFKDP010000199.1, read as the reverse complement.
CAATCAGCGTGGCACCGGGCATTCGCTGCACAACGGCAAAACGCGTCAGGGAATACTTGCCATCGGGATTCACGCGAACCATACGCTCCCCCGACTGGAGCACATTTTTGGCCAGCGGCAGCTTTACTTGTTCCTTGCGCGACGACCAGCGTCCCTCGACCAGCGCAAGATAGCGCTTATCAACACCATTTCCTCGAAGTAAACCATGCAAGGTTTTGAGAACACTGCGTTTTTTGGCAAGCATTACACAGCCCGAGGTATCCCGATCAAGCCTGTGCACCAACTCCAGAAAGCGCGCCTCAGGACGCATACGGCGCAGCGCTTCGATCAGACCAACACTGACCCCGCTGCCGCCATGCACAGCCAGCCCCGAGGGCTTATTGATAATCAACAGACGCTCATCCTCAAACAGGATGCTCTCCTGCAACTGCTGCGAGAGGCTATCGGAAACAAAGACATCCGCCGCAGCCGTGCGCTCAGCCACCCGAATCGGCGGCACCCGCACGCTGTCGCCATCCATCAGCTTGTATTCCGGTTTGATACGCCCCTTGTTTACCCGTACTTCGCCCTTGCGCAGCAGCCGGTAGATACGGGATTTAGGCACACCTTTCAATAGCTTGAGCAGATAATTATCAATCCGCTGGCCAACCGCCTCCTCGCCAATGGTGATAATTTGAACAGTTTGTTGCTTACCCGACTCGCCCGACAAAATACTATTCCCGCCTAACTGATTGAACCGACAATGGTTTACTGCTATATTCGCGCCGGTAGACGTCGAGTCCGAAGCGGCAGTCAGAGAATGACAGCAGGCCATAGAGAAAAGACTGACGTCTACCGCTAGCCCTAAGACGTGCTCCCGAGGGACATGTAAAAGGCTCGCAACTAATTTTGAGAGAACAAACTTGTGCAAGCGCTAGTGTAAGAGTGTTTGCACCTATTTTAACAGTGCGAGTTGAATTTACCGCACCGTTAACGAGAGAAATGAGATTTGAGCCAGTACGGTGCCCCGAACTCAGGCACCGTTGATGAAAAGACCGATCGACAGCGCAGCAACCCTGTGAGAAGCCATCGAAAGTTAAGCAACTCGCGCTTCGGTCTCGATAGTCAGTCGTTTCAAATAGACCCAAGGAGCAACCGGCAAGCCCCGTCAGACCCGTCATAGACAGCAGATTCAGGCAACACCTGAGTAACAGACGGTTCCGTGACAGCGCTGACAGTGCCAAAGCACAGGCTTTCCCGCCTCCGAGTCCAATCTCTGCCCTCGTCCCGACGGCGCGGTAGATCCTCTACACAAGGATTTACCCAATGAAAAGAATGCTGATTAATGCCACGCAACCTGAAGAGATGCGTGTTGCTCTGGTAGATGGCCAACGCCTCTACGACCTGGATATCGAAAACCGCACCCGTATTCAAAAGAAAGCCAATGTCTACAAAGGCACCATCACCCGCGTAGAGCCAAGCCTAGAAGCGGCCTTCGTCGACTTCGGCGCCGAACGGCACGGCTTCCTTCCCCTGAAAGAAATCTCCAAAGAATACTTCTACCGCTCCCCGTCCGATGTACAGGGCCGCGTTAAAATCAAAGATGTGCTCAAAGAAGGCACTGAAGTCATCGTTCAGGTTGAAAAAGAAGAGCGCGGCAACAAAGGAGCAGCGCTGACCACCTTTATCAGCCTCGCCGGGCGCTACATGGTTCTGATGCCCAACAATCCCCGCGCCGGTGGTATTTCCCGCCGCATCGAGGGCGAAGAAAGAGCCCAGCTGCGTGATGCACTGAGTTCGATTGAAATCCCTGACGGCATGGGGGTTATCGTTCGCACTGCCGGCATTGGCCGCTCTTCCGAAGAACTACAATGGGATCTGGACTACCTACTCCACCTGTGGAGTTCCATCACCAAAGCCTCTGAAGAAAACAAGGCTCCACTGCTTATTCTCCAGGAAAGCAATGTCATTATCCGCGCGATTCGCGATTATCTGCGCGACGATATCGACCAGGTACTGATCGACAACGAAAGCTCCTTCGAAGAAGCCAAAACATTTGTCGATCAGGTGATGCCCCAGTACAAGAATAAAATCCGCCTGTACAAAGATCAGGTGCCTTTGTTTAACCGCTACCAGATAGAAAGTCAGATCGAGTCTGCCTTCCAGCGCGAAGTACAACTGCCCTCTGGCGGCTCCGTGGTGATCGACCCGACAGAGGCACTGGTCTCCATTGATATCAACTCCGCTCGCGCCACCAAAGGCGGCGATATCGAAGAAACCGCACTGCAGACCAACCTGGAAGCCGCAGACGAAATTGCTCGTCAACTGCGCCTGCGCGATATCGGCGGCCTGATCGTTATCGACTTCATCGACATGATGGCCCCGCGCAACCAGCGCGAAGTCGAGAACCGCATGCGCGATGCTCTGGAGCCTGATCGAGCTCGCGTGCAACTCGGCCGCATCTCTCGCTTTGGCCTGCTGGAAATGTCCCGCCAGCGCTTGCGCCCCTCTCTCGGTGAAACAAGCGCTAAAGTGTGCCCGCGCTGCGAAGGCCACGGCACCATTCGCGACACCAAGTCACTCGCACTCTCCATTCTGCGTCTGCTGGAAGAAGAAGCTAACAAGGAAAAAAGTGCCGAGGTTCGCGCTATCGTTCCAGTCATCGTCGCCTCATACCTACTCAATGAAAAGCGCGTAGCCATCCACGAAATCGAAAACCGCGCAGGTGTTCGCGTGGTCGTCATCCCGTCTATCAACCTGGAAACACCGCACTTTGAAGTGCAGCGCCTGCGCGACAGTGATATCGGCGAAGAGGAACTGGTTAGCTACAAAATCACCAGTGAACTGGAAGTGACCCAGGAGCAGATGGAGGCCAAGGCCGAAGAACTGCCACCTGTACAGCAAGCTGCAGTTTCAACGCTGGCGCCCAGAGCCCCCGCACCACAGCGAAGCGCCCCTGAGGCGACAGCGCCAGCAGCACCTTCCGCAGAGCCGACTGATAATGGTCCTGGCCTGCTAAGCAAAATTGTGAGTAGCTTGAGCGCCTTCTTCCAGGCTGAGGAGATCGACGAGAAGCCCGTCGTTAAACCAGCACCGGAACCCCCAAAACCACAGTCACGCAGTGGCGGTGGCAATGGTCAGAACCGTAATCGCAACCGCAACCGTAATCGCAATCGCCGCGACGCAGATGAGCGCAACGAGAACAACGATTCCCGCCAAACCAGAGAGCAAGGCGAGCGCAAACCTCGCCCTCCGCGTGATGCCAGCAAAGACCAAAGCAAAGACGAAGGCAAGCCCCGCGAGGAAAACAGCCGGAATCGCAACCGAAACGCCGGTGAAGATAATGCCGATCGTCCACAGCGTCGACCTGGCAACCGCAAGCCTCGCCGCAACGCCGAACGCAAGCGCGAAGAAGCCATAACGCTAAGTGAAGACGCGACTGCAGCAGTTGCCGCCCAGCAGGTTGATTCGACAGCAGAACAGCAGCCTGCCGAAAAGCCCGAGGCAGCAAACACTGAACGCGCAGCTAAACCTGATCGTGAAGCCAAAGCTGAAAAGCCGGCAAAAGTCGACAAAGCAGAGCCGGCAAACGCCGAAGATAGCCTTGCCCAGACAGGCGTCCAGGAGCCAGGTGCCAAAGCACCCACTACTGATACTGAGGCCACCAAGGAAGTAGCAGAGGCACAGGAAGCTTCTGTCGCAGCCGAAAAAGTCGCCGCTGAAGCCACCGTTAGCGTGCCAACGCAAACTGCAGAAGCAGAAAGCAAGGCTGCAACAGACAGTGGCTCAGACGAGCAACCCAAGCCCAGTGAGCCACAGCCTCAGAAGCAGACCGCTAGCGAAGCATCACGCCCCGCCGTCATTCCACCGCGGGAACGCGGACGTGCGGCGAATGATCCCCGCGAAAATCCCAAGCCAGTCACCGAGGTCAGTATCGTGACGACATCGCCCCTGCCTGCAGAGCTGGATCGCAATCGCGTAGAGCAACGCGACCCGGATCGACCGATCCCGCCGCGCGCCGTCAACGATCCGCGAAATCGCTAGAAACTGCTAGAACCCCAAAGGCCCTGACGCAACTCAGGGCCTTTTTCAACTACTGGAACTAGAGCGATTCCAGGAATCGCAACAGCGTTTCGTTAACACGTGCAGCGCTCTCCTGCTGGACCCAGTGACCGGCACTTTCAATCAGCACACACTCTCGCAAATCTGGCACCCGCGCGCGCATAAAATCCATGGCTTCATCGCCACTCATGACAAGCACTGGGTCGTCCGCTCCGGCAATAAATGCGACGGGCACACCCACCTGTCGATGCCGCAAAGGCGAGTTGAGCCTCCAATTGATATCGGCTACCCGATACCAGTTGAGCGCACCGCGAAAGCCGCACCGGGAAAAGCTCTTCTCATAAACGGCAAAGTCGTCCTTACTCAACCAGGGCCACGGTAGTTGAGCCCCCGCAGGAGGTAGCGCGTCCAGATAGCCCCCACTGGGGTCGCCCGCGGCAAACGCAGCCAGCAAGTCTCCCTGACCACTCAAAGCCCAGAAAATGCGGCGCAGGAACTCCCCGCAGGCCGCCTCTAGCTCATCCTCTGGTGGCCCTTGTTGCTGGAAGTAATGAGCATGCAAAAAATGCCTCGCCCCCAAACGCGCAAACAGCTCCGACGGTTTCTCATCACAGTCCGGCTGCCCGCGACGACCGTAGTAGTCAAAATCGTAGGGGACACTCAACACCAGTAGCCCGCGAACCCGCTGAGGTTCAGTTAACGCCATGTACCAGACCACCGGCGCACCAAAGTCGTGGCCGACAAACACAGCATCCTGCGAACCCAAGTGACACAACAGCGCCAATAGATCCGCTCTGCAGCGTTCCAGTGAGTAGTCCTCAATTGATGCAGGGGCATCACTGCCGCCATAGCCACGCATATCCAGCGCAACGGCCCTGTAGCCATGCTGAGCAGCGTAAGCAAGCTGATGGCGCCAACTGTAAGCAAGGCCGGGGAAGCCGTGACAGAAGACGACAAGCTCCCCTAGGCCGTCGCTTTGATCGGCAATCAAATAGGAAAGCCGGACGTCATCCGCCGAGAAAAACTCGCAACGCTCCAGTGAGGGCATCGGCAAGATCCTTTCTGAAAACACAAAATGCTAATTTTATTGCCCGATATCGAGAATAGTCTGTTTACACGCTTGTTTGTGAAAAAGAGGCCTGTATAATCACGTTCTGCCGCGGAGGGGTGGCAGAGTGGTTGAATGCACCGGTCTTGAAAACCGGCGTGGGTTAACGCCCACCCAGGGTTCAAATCCCTGCCCCTCCGCCAT
>JBFKDP010000198.1:0-7668 GCA_041619575.1 Litorivivens sp. | reverse complement strand
GGAATCACCGCCTCAAGCCCCGGCGATGTGATTGAGGGGGTGACAAACTCTACCCCATACTTGGGTCCCTGCAGACTGACCAATGGCTCAACACCGGTATTGGTATTCAGCACAGCAGAATTCAATATCACAGGCTGCTGCAATTCCATTGCCCAAGAAGTGTGTATATCGCCGGTCAATACCACAAGATTCTCGATACCCTTGTTCTCGACGAAATCCCAGATCATCTGCCGATTGGCAGCGTAGCCGTCCCAACCATCGGTATTAAGTACGTTAATCCACTCGGGAGACACAGCTCCACTGGGCAGCGAATCCGGCTGTTCTGCCAGCAATGGCGGCCCCTGAAACGGCGCCATCATGACCTGCTGCCCCAGCACCTTCCATCGCCGCGACCGGGCTTGTGCGGCGCCGAGGCGATCCAATAACCAGGCTTCCTGCAAGGGGCTGATCAGACGCCGATTGGCATCACTGAACTCCTCATGGACGATTTCCGGCTGCTGGTGACGACCGCCGATACGCGTATCCAGCATCATGAGTTCCATCAAGGTTCCAAACACAAAACTGCGGTGGATCTGCGGATTAAAAGGGTCATCGATATCAGCGATGGGCATCCACTCATTATAAGCCTGTACGCCATTGGCCTTGCGCGGCTCCCATTCGCCTTCACTATCGTCGCTGTGGTTGACTGCGCCACCTTCCGGACCACGACCATCTGGATCCCAACTGTTATCCGTGGTTTCGTGATCATCCCAGGTCGTGATAAAGGCATAGCGCGCGTGTAGCATCTGCAAGTCGGTATCTTCACGGTAGTGCTTGTAGCGGGCACGGTAGTCCTCAAGACTGACAATTTCCTTGCGGTTGCCTTCTGCATACAAACGTCCCTGATCCAACACCTCCTGATGGCCGTACTGGTCCTCGCGATACTCATAAATGTAGTCGCCAAGATGCAGGACATAATCGAGATCATCGCGCCTGGCGACATTGCGGTAAGCAATGAAAAAACCGTGGGGGTAACTGGAGCAAGAAACCACCGCAAACGTGAGCTTTTCAATGGCAGCGGATTGCGCAGGCAGGGTTTGCCCTCGCCCCGTCAGCGAAAAATGATGGTTGCCGTCAGCACTGGAAGCTTGTGCGAAGCGGTAGTAATAGAGTGTATTGGCTGCGAGGCCGCTAGCGGTCAGTTTGACAGTTCCCCCAGGCAGCGGCATCTGGCTGCCCGCGGCGGTAATGTCCGTGAACAGCGGATCGGTAGAGACTTCCCAGCGCACCGGTGAAGCCGCATCACCTTCAACACGCGTCCAGATAATCAGTGACTGCTCGCCTGGATCACCGCAGGCAACGCCCTGCTGAAATGGTGACGCGGTTACAGACTCCAGACCCGCAAAGCCCGACGGCAATGCATTACTCCCCGCATATTCAAGTGTAAAAGCGCCGCCCGCGCCCAACGTCAAGCTGTAACCGTAAGCATTGCGCCACTGCCCGGCAATTTCTTCACTGCTACCGCTTTGCCGCACCCACTGCAGCAGCCGCTCACGCGCAGCATCGGCACTTAACCAGAACATGGCATCACTCATAATGCCGCGGACTTTCACGCTGACTTCGTCGCCAATCTGTGGGGACATACCGCTGGGATATTCGGAATCGCTGATTTGAACGATCAGCGTTCTTGTTGCCTCATCGTATTGATAACTGCCACTGGCGAGATACTGGGTCTCGGTGGCCGGTACGCCACCCGGCCCAACGGCAGATACCGAACCGGAGCTGCCCGAGCCATTACAACCCGCGAGTGTAACAACGCTCGCTACGCCAACCTGGGATATAAAACTGCGCCGCTGAATATCGACCATAGTGCCCTCACCAATTTCCGCAGGCGAAGACTCTACGACAAAGGTGTTACAGATCTGTTGCGAAGGCAATACTTACTTCACCTGCAAAAAAGGCCAGCAGATGCTGGCCTCAGGCAGTGGAGAGACGCTGTTGTTCAGTGATCTATTAATCAAATTGGACTTTAAATTCTGCTCCAAATACGCGCCCTTTGTTCAAGGGTGAAAATGTCGTGACGCCAAAAGCTCCAAAAGGCAACTGAGTATCACCTCCCTCGGTTGCTTCATCGCGCAGGTTCTTACCATAGATAGATACAGTCCAATCACCTGAATTGGGAGACAAAGCCAGCGTAGCATCAACCATATTCGCATCATTCAGGGTACCGCGATTATTATCCGTATAGGCAGCTTCATCGCGATGACTGTAACTGACCTGCGCTGTCATAAAGCCAAAATCGCCGACGTCTTGATCGTAGATAACGCCGAGGCTACCGGTGAACGGCGCCAGGCGAGGAAGATCCAGCTCTCCATCCCGACTATCCACCGCGCCATCACCATTAAGGTCAAACTTAACTTCACGGTATTCACCTTCGACATAACCCAGGGCCAGATTGACGACGAGATTATCGAGCACCGCGTAGCGCCCTTCCAATTCAACACCCATCAGCTCAGCGTCAGCGGTATTTCGAATAATCTGTACAACACCGGAACCACCTGAAGGCAGGTTAACCTCTCGCTGCATATCCTTAATCTGGTTATAAAAAGCAGCAATATTGAGCCGACCGCGATTATCAGCCGTATCGTACTTAACACCTATTTCAAAGCTATTTTGGGTTTCCTCGTCGAAAGGGCCCGGTGAAAATGATGGGTCAGTATTTCTCAGATTGTAGCCACCGCTTCGAAAGCCCTTTGTCAGAAAGGAATAGATCTGCACTTGATCATTGGGCGTCCAGGTAGCACCTACCTTAGGCGTGATATTTGACCAGGATTTGTCGTCTTTAAAATCGAAGGCGCAGTTGCCCCCCATCACATCACATTGCCCTGGAGGAATGACATCGGGCCGCATGTTCGGGCCGAAAAAAGTCGCTTGCAGGGTTCTGATTTTCGCTTCTTTTTCTTCCTGAGAAAAACGCCAGCCGGCGGTTAATGTCAGTTTCTCTGACATAAAGTAATCTACCGATGCAAATATGCCCCAGGTATCATGATCCTGAATACCGCCACCATAGAAGTAGGCAAAAACGCCCGGGGGTAATGCGGGCGAAAATACCTGTCGATTCTCCTGGTATTTAACTTGTTGATCAAAGTAATAGAGTCCAGCAGTCAAATCGATTTGATCACCAAGCTTGCCGTTAAAGCGAAATTCATTGCTGACCTGTTCCTGACGGGTTTCAAACCCAGCGTGAAACAATGTCGAAGCAGACGCGTCAATATCGCTCACGCCCTCACTGTTATACCGACGATACCCTGCAATATTAGTAATTCGGCCTTCCATGAAATCTATGTCTCGAGCATATTCAACGATGCCCTGATTCCACGCGTTGTCGAAATAGCCTTTCTCATTAATGGCAAATTTAAAGTCATCACGATCAAAACGGCCACGGTTTTGTGCCGCAGGACCATCACCCTCCGCGTCTCCGTGTTCAAAACGCAGAATCAAATCTGAGTATTCATCCAAATCAATTACAAAAACCGGCCGAATCAGACGTGTACGAGAATCACCGTGGCTATCATCACCAGCCTCATTGTCATGCCAGCCCTCGTCTTCATTCATATAAACCGCAAGTTTTGCTTTCAGACCATCGACCACCGGCCCTGACACCGACGCGCTATAGTAGCGATTAAGGCCACTTTCAACGGCGAACTTGGCGTTACCTGAAAACTCCTCTCCCGGCAGACGGGTCCTCACCAGTACGGCACCCCCGGTAACATTGCGACCGAACAATACCCCTTGCGGCCCGCGCAAGACCTCAACACCTTCCAGGTCAAACATGTCAAAGACAACACCACCATTAATACCCAGATACATGCCATCGACAAATACGCCGACCGTGGGATCAATGGAAGGAATGGAACTGTTAATACCGAGACCCCGGATAGCAAAGTTTGCCGTGCCTTTGGTAGTGCCTACATCCTCAAGCGCCACATTGGGCATGGAGTAACTCAAACCTTTAAGATCTCGAACCTTTAGCGCTTCTAGCTGATCGCCACCGTAGGCGGTAATTGCCAGAGACGTGTCTTGAACTTCCTGTGCCGATGATTTTTTCTGCGCAGTAACCAATACTTCTTCAAGTACCGTTTGTGTGGCACGTTGCGCGAAGCTCGCGCCACTGGCCACAACTGATAACAAAGAACCCAATAAAACAAAGCGGTGAGCTGCATTTTTCACAGGCGAATCTCCAAGGCAATATTGTTATATAGCGCCGAGGCCTGACGGTTGCGTGCATAAACACAGTCCCCGAACGCTTTCATAGTAACCGTGGAGTTGCACCAAAAATGAGCACGCCCACTCAAATCCGGGGAATCCTTGATATAAGTCTCTAAACGCGAAAATACGCTGTAATTTGTGTAGGGAGTACACATGAAAGAACCGGATAGCGAATGCACCCTTTTGTGCACGTCACCGCTTGTAACAATTTGAGTTAGGAGAAACGAATTAGCGCACAGGAGTGACGCTCAATGGCTACCTCTATATTACACATAGCAAGAATCGGTAACGCACGAAAGCGGCGCTATCATTCTGCTATGCCTAGAAAGCGACAACCCGACCTCTAAACAGGCTTGTCAGCTCCCACCACCCACATGGCGAAAAACTGGTTATGACCACCATAGGCATGACCCATGGCCTTGCGCGCGTCAGCCACCTGATGATCACCTGCCATACCGCGTACTTGCAGGGCTGCCTCTGCAAAACGAATCATGCCTGACGCGCCAATCGGGTTTGAACTGAGCACACCGCCGCTGCAATTCCAGGGGATGTCACCGCCGTCCATATGCGTGGCGCCATCCAGCGTCAGCTTCCAACCCTCACCCTTCTCGCAGAAGCCCAGATTTTCCAGCCAGATAGGCTCAAACCAGCTGAAGGGCACATAGATTTCAGCGCAATCCAACTCTTTGCGCGGGTTGCGAATGCCGGCCTTTTGATAAAGCTCTCTAGCGCACTCGCGACCCGCTGACGGATCAACTTCATTGCGCCAGGGATAGAACGAAGGCTCAGAGCGCATCGCTGTTGCATGAACCCAGGCAGGCGGGTTTTCGGAGCTTTCGGTATGCCTCCCATTCACCATCACCATGGCGCAGGCTCCGTCCGATGACGGACAGGCCTCAAGAAAACGCACCGGTTCCCAGAGCATTGGGCTTTCCTGTACTTTCTCCAGCGATATATCCTGAAGTTGCAATTGCGCTCTGGGGTTTCGACACGCGTGCTGCCGGTCTTTCACGGCAACCCGGCAACCAACATCCTCGGGCGCTTCGCTGATCCGCATATAGTCGCGAATAACCGGCGCGAACATGCCGCCAGCACCAGAGTTAAAGTGGGGCCTGAAAGGTGTTGAGGGCGACAAGGCCCACTGCGCATTGGATTCCGACTGCTTTTCAAAACAGACCGTCAACACACGCTGGAATTGGCCGCTTTTAATGTGCTGTGCCGCGACAATTGCCGTAGAGCCGCCCACACTACCGGCGGTGTGAACACGAATCACCGGCTTGCCCGTACCACCCAGTGCTTCGGCCAGCATGATCTCCGGCATCACCACACCTTCAAACATATCCGGCGCTTTACCCAGCACCAGCGCGTCGATGTCATCCCATTCCAGGCCCGCGTCCGCCAGCGCTTCCAGAGCTGCCTCGCGCACGAGGCCGGCCAGCGACACACTGATCTTGGACCGATAGCGCGCCGTCTGGCCGACGCCAATAATTGCTACATGCTCTGTCATTACGCACCCTCCAGAACGGCCAGCATGTTCTGCTGGAGGCAGGGACCACTGGTGGCATGAGCGATGGCGCGATCAGCGCGCCCCGCCCAGATCTCTTGCGCGGCCGCGCCAAATCGGTCCAGCCCGGCAGCCATCAACACATGACCGGCGAGCGCGCCACCGGAGGGATTGATCACGGTACGCTCCGTTAAAGCAAGAGCCTGCTGCAAAATGATCTGCTGATGGCTGAAGGGCGCATAAAGCTCAGCAACATCCACCTTATCGGAGTGGATCTCAATCACCTGCGCCGATTTTTGCGCCGACGACGAAACCGTCAGGTCCCGCGTACCGAGAAAGTGAGACTCCATGCGGTGATCAATTCCGCGAATCCAGGCCGGTCGCTCGCACAGACTTTTAGCTTTTTCCTTGGAAGCCAAAATCATTACCGAGCAACCGTCCGTAATGGGACAGCAGTCGTGCTTGCGCAAGGGAGATACAAACGTCGGCTCACCGAGCAAGGCTTCCACCGCAATCGAACCTTTTAGCTGTGCAGCCGGATTGTTCACTGCCTTGGCACGACTGTCTGCCACGACTGCCGCCATATCGCGTTCACTGAAACGGCCCTGCGCCAGCGCCATCTGCGCCTGGATGGCGGCCAGCGATACCGAATCCGGCCACAAGGGCTGAGTGTAGTACGGGTCGAGCTGGAGACTGAGAACATCCGGCAGTTCGCCCGGTGCGGATTTACCAAAACCGTAAATCAAGGCAATATCAATGTCGCCGCACTGAAATTTCAGCCATGCTTCGTAGAGTGCCCAGGCAGCATCCATCTCAACGTGTGATTCCTGCGCGCTCGGTGTGGCGCCCAGCGCATCAACGGCCATAACAAAGGAGAAGGCGCCACCAGCGAGGTAATCGCAACTGCCAGAGCAGATAAAATCAATATCGCCGCGCTCAAGATTGACGTCGCTCAGTGCACGATCAATGACGGGCACCAGCATTTCCACATCACTTAAACCACCGGCGTCGCGCTGCATCGGGGCCTGCGCATAAGAGACTATCGCTACATCACGCATACTGGCTTGCCTCCTGCAGGCGCTCTGCCCTCACGCGTTCGATATCGACATCGGCCTCCCCACTCAGGACAAAGTACTCGATATTTTCAAGGCCGAAATCCCATTCACTCTGGGGTTTCCACTTGGCCTTTACGCGCGAACCGATGGCAACCGCCGAGGGGTCACCTTCGGAGATTAGATGACTAAAGGCCTGATCCGCGCCATCGAGCAGAATGTTCGCCACCACAAAAGGCGGCTTTAAACGACTGTTGGGTATGGGTAGATGCACAATGGTGAAGCTCAACACCGTGCCAGTATCGGGTAGTTCAATCAGACTGTCGGGTGTCAGAGTGCCAGACTCTGAACAGACCCCGGGCGGCGGCACCAAGACCTTGCCGGTACCGACCGAGCGCACACCCAGAATTTTTCCACGTTTAATCGCATGCAGGAAGCGAGTGGCCTGGGCGCTGGCACGGTAGCGATAATTCAGATAAACCGGGCGATCCACGGCCTCTTTCGGTTCAGGCAATTTCATGATTGCGCCTCCGGTACAAACGCGGCGATATCGGTGATGTCACCTTGGGGCTCGGCGATCCATACAGGCCGCACTCGCAATCCAGTCGACATCATCGACTCGTCGCCCACACGTACCTTATGCAAAAACGGCGTATCGGCGCCATCGAGCTGAATCAAGGCCCATGCGAAGGGTGCCAGCTCCTGATGTTTCTCCCGCGGTTGCTTTACCCAGCTATACCCGACGACCGAGCCGGTGTTGCCCAGTTCCACCCACTCGGTGAGCGCCTCGGCCGTGTTCGGGTCGTATTCCAACGGAGGGAAAAGTACAGTGCCGTCACGACGACGCATGCCAAGAAAGCGCTT
>JBFKDP010000197.1:0-7739 GCA_041619575.1 Litorivivens sp. | reverse complement strand
TTGCCTCTGATTTATGATGCTGCGCACTGTTTTGGTCAGCGTACTCGAGGTCAAAGTCTGCTGTCATTTGGCGATGTCTCTGTTCTAAGCTTTCACGCAACCAAGGTTTTTCATACCTTTGAAGGTGGGGCGATAATCAGTTCAACGCCTGAGATGAAGCAGCGTGTAGATTATCTTCGTAACTTCGGTTTTGCCGGGGAGATCGAAATCGTCGATAAGGGTATCAACGCAAAAATGAATGAAATGCAGGCGGCCTACGGTCTTTTGCAGCTCAAGTATGTTGATCGTGCGATATCACACCGCGCGCAAATGGATGCCCTGTATCGAGATTCCCTGGCAGATCTATCTGCTGTGGCTCTGCCATCAATTACGGCCCTCGATCGGCATAATCATTCCTATTTTCCGGTGCTGATTGAGAGTGGGCGCGACGCGCTATACCGTGCACTCAAAGAGCATGGTGTGCTCTGTCGGCGCTACTTCTACCCGCTGCTCAGCAATCTCGATATGTATAGCGGGTTGGCGAGTGCCGCGCGCGACAACCTGCCAGTCGCCAATCGAATGGCGGAACAGGTTTTGTGTCTGCCCATGCACGCTGAGTTAACAATCTCTGATGTGCAGCGAGTGGTAAGCATCATTAAGAAGGAACTTGGCTGATGCGAGACATTGTTATCTATGGTGGTGGTGGCTTTGCTCGAGAGGTGTTGCAGGTGCTGCTCGATATCAACGAGGAGCAGCCCACTTGGACGATCCTTGGGTTTTTGGTCGATGATGCTTATCGCGAAGAAAGCATCGTTCAGGGCTTGCCAGTTCTTGGCGGTGCTGAATGGCTGGCAGGCAAGGCAGGACATGCCGTTGTTGTCGCTAACGGGGAATCCCGCCATCGCTTAGCTATGGTTGAGCGCCTGGAAGCGCTGGGTGAGTTTGATTTCCCAACCTTGATTCATCCGCGCGCTTGGCTGGGGCGCAACATCAGGCTGGGGCCTGGCTGTATAGTGTGCGCGGGCGTCGCTATGACGACGGATATTTATGCCGGCATGCACGTCAACATCAATATAAACGCCACCGTCGGTCACGATTGTAGGTTTGAGGATTTTGCAACGGTCAGCCATGGCGTCAATGTATCCGGTAATGTCCGTGTCGGGGAGGGCGTAGAATTGCTGACAGGCAGTGTAGCGATACCCCATGTGGAATTCGGAGCATGGTCAAAGCTCGGTGCCGGCGCTGTTGCGCTGTCTGATATACCGTCGGCGGCTCTGGCTGTAGGAGCACCCGCGCGCGTGGTGAAGCAACTGGATAGGCCAGCTTCGCGATGAATTGTATTATTTGTGGCGCAACAACTGAGTTTTTTCTGAGCAAGCGCTTTCACGAGTTTGATCTGGGTGATGTTGACTATAGCCGCTGTAGTAACTGTGGTTTTGTGCTGTCGGACACTCATGCCAGGATGAGCGAAAGTCGCTGGGAAAAGCTTAACCGTGACTTCCATGAAAGCTATCAGGGAAGTGACAACAATCCTGTTGATCCGCGCTGGCTGCCCCGTTTGCGTGCTCAAACCCAGGCATTGCAGGCAGCAAGCGATGCGGGTTTGCTGCCTGGCGGGCGCCACCTGGACTATGCCTGTGGCGATGGCAAGCTCTCCGAGATGCTTGCGGAGTCATCCGATATCAGGCTGGAATGCTATGATCGCTACATGCATGCGCCCCATTATCTTCGCGACAGCGATATGCAGTCCGGTCGTTTCGACTTTGTCATCAGTACATCGGTATTCGAGCACCTTCGAAGTCGGGAAAGTCTGGAGAATATTCGCAGTCTGCTTGCGCCTCGTGGCGTAATGGCCATGCATACACTGGTCTGCGAGGCTTTACCCGATAGTGCTGACTGGTTTTACTACCTAGCGGTACATTGCGCTTTCTACTCAAACCGAAGCATGGAGCTCTTGCTGCAGCAGTGGGGTTTTAGGAGTTCGCTCTATCATCTGCCGTCGCGTTTGTGGTTCTTTTTCGAAGAGGATTTCGAGGCGATTGAGGTGCAATTCACAAATCTGGATGCGCGTATGCCGGGCGAATGGTTTGGTCAGCCCGGTTTTGTCGATTACTGGAAGTAGGACATGTTTGGGAAGAAAGCGCAGGAAAAATTGTCTCGGCGAATGCAGCGCAGCAATGAGTTTGTGTTGCGTGAAATCAGTGACGGTTTAGATCGTCTACGCAGTGCTCAGGATATTCCCCGCGAGCTGTATGACGATTTCTGGCGCGCACGGGAATCGCTTGAGTATCAGGGCGCATTCACGGAAAGTGAGCCTTTGGTTTCCATCTGTACGGCGACTTACAACCGACCAGAAATTTTGCTGGAGCGTACACTCCCTTCGGTGTTGAACCAGAGCTATAAGAATATTGAATATATCGTGGTCGGCGATGGCGTCGATGAACTGGCCTATAGAAAGTTGATAGAGGTCGATGATCCGAGGTTCCGCTTTATCAACCTGCCGGAGCGAGGACAGTACCCACTCAATCCGGAATTGCGTTGGATGGTTGCAGGTGGCGTTCCACTGAACAAGGCGCTCGAGCTATCTCGCGGACGGTTTGTTACTCATCTGGACGATGACGATGCCTATGCGAGTGACCGCATCGAAAAACTGGTTCAGTTTGCGCAAGCGCAAAAACTGGATTTTGTCTGGCATCCATTTTATACGGAGACTGAAGCGGGTGATTGGCAAATCAACGAGGCTCAGAACTTTACGCATGGGCAGGTCACAAACTCCGGTGTTTTCTACCACCAGTGGCTGAATACGCTGCCCTTCGACTTGGAATCATACCGGTATCGTGAACCGGGAGACTGGAATCGCTTTCGCAAATTCAAGCATCTTGGCGTAAGTTCGGCGCGTTACCCCGAGGCGCTGCTCTATCACTATCTTGAAGGTAGCCAAAAGGCCTAAGTGGCTAAGGTTTGGCAAAATCTGCCTTGAAGCTACAGTGCCTCACTGATAAGGGCAGAAAGCTTTGCAGCGCCACGATGGTTCAGGTGGTCACCATCGTAGAAGTCTGCCTCAACAAAGCGTTCATCGGCAAACAGATCGATACATTTTATGTGTTGCTGTCTTGCAAGCCGGTCGAGAAACTGCCGGGTTTGCTGCATACGTTCTTTGTCTACCGCATTCCGGTAGCTCTCCCAGGCCGGTGGGATGAAAAGTAAAACCTTGATGTTTTGCTTTTTGGCAGTCTTTATCATCGCGAGTAGGTCGAGGCGAGGCTGGCTGCGCTGCGGAACAGTTGCGTGTCGCACGGCGGCTTCTGCGCCTGACGTGTCCAGTCCGGCGGGAGTTTGTTCAATGAATAGCTCGCTCCATCCCGAGGTGTTGACTGTCAGAGGCGAAGCGCCTCTTTTGCGGTAGCGTTTTGTCTGCTCAAACATCTGCGCTGCGTCGTTGTGATACAGCGTGCTATAGTTTTTAAATTCGAGCCATTCGCTGGCATCGAGTTCCTTCCAGTAACCCAGATAGTGCACATAGCGTTGTTTACGCCAAGCTTCAATACCATCTTCGAGTGAATAGCCCAGCGAGAAAAAGCCAATAGGCAAGACGATGGCCTTCAGCTGTGGCAAGTGTGGCAGGTAGCGTTCAAACAAGTAGCGGTCGTAACTCAGTGACTGGCTAGTCAAGGCGAAGTTAAATGCCTTCTGTGAGAAGTGCTCGGGGTTCAGCCCAAAAAGACTGTGTGAGCTTCCCAGTACCAAGATTTCGGTGTCCGTTTTCTGCGCAAGCAGTTGCCGGTGTTTGTAGGAATAATCATTCGGGACCTGCCGTACCCAGAGCTCGGCACCAGCCAATAGAGTGGATGCAAACGCGAGAAAAAGGCCGGTTCTTACTATAAATTTTTTCATCGGCTAGAACTGGAAGTAAATAAACTGCTGGGTGTCACCGCCGCCCAGCATTGCACTGCCAAAGATTGCTAGATAGGCGCACCAGCGCATAGGTGCAAACCTGAACGGCGCGCGCAATGTTCGGCTCAGCGCAGAGTCGGCTCGTTCCTGCGTGGTTTCGTACAGCAGGAGTGCGCCAATGGCATAGATCAGTAGCAGCGGTACCGGTTCGGCTTGAACGAACCATGACGTTGATAGCAGTCGTGATAGATACTCAATGGCTGAATCGATTGAGCTGGAGCGAAAGAATATCCACGTTAAACAGGTTATCACGTAGGTGACTGCGATGTTGAACGCGGGGTAGCGAAAGGGGCCGTAAGCGGTGCCGATGCTGTTTCGGAGGGCGGTGTAGGCGACGACATTGATGCCGTGTATCAGTCCCCAAAGCAGGTATATCTCGTGGGCGCCATGCCACAGGCCGCTGATCAGAAAAATCGTGAGCAGGTTGCGGTAGGTGGTGAATTTTCCATGGCGACTGCCGCCAAGGGGAATGTAGACGTAATCGCGAAACCAGGACGAAAGTGAGATATGCCAACGGTTCCAGAATTCTGCGGGATTCTGGGCGAAGAAGGGTCGTCGGAAATTCAGCATTAGATCCATGCCAAACAGGCGTGCTATACCGCGTGCCATATCCGAGTAACCAGAGAAATCGCCGTAAATTTGAAAGCCAAACAGCACTGTACCCAGAGCCAGTGTTGGTGCGGAAGCCGTCTGGTAATTACTGAAAACAGCGTCAACGTAGGGTGCGCAGTTGTCGGCGATGACCACCTTCTTGAAAAAACCCTGGGCGATCAGTAGCAGTCCTTCGCGTCCCTGGTCGTAAGTAAACTGCCTTGCGCGCTTGAATTGGGGCAGAAGATGACGGGCCCGTTCGATTGGCCCTGCCACCAATTGGGGGAAAAAACTGACATAGGCGAAGAAGGCGATGGCGTTGCGTTCGGGGTTGAGCTTTCGATGGTAGACGTCGAGCGTATAACTCAGAGTCTGGAAGGTGTAGAAACTGATGCCAACCGGGAGCACGATTGACAGCGACGCGGGTGAAAGCTCGATCCCCATACCGTGGAAGGCCGTCACCAGGCTGTCGACAAAGAAATTGTAGTATTTGAAAAAGCCCAGTAGGCCGAGATTGACGGCAAGGCTGAGTGCTAGCCAGCAGCGGCGCAGTGCCGGCTTTTCAGCCTGGCTTAGCGCCAAGCCTACAACATAATCGGTTGTCGAGCTGAGGAATATAAGCCCAAGAAATCGCCAGTCCCACCAGGCGTAAAAGCCATAGCTTGCACAGAGTATCAGCAGGTTCTGGCTGGAAATAAAGTGCCGCGGTATCAGCCAGTAAAGTGCAAACACCAAGGGTAGGAAGAGCGCGAATTCCAGAGAATTAAACAGCATAAAATTTATGGGCTGGTTTTATGGCATTCGACAATGATTTCCTGATGAAAAGGCCTGCACTCCAGCTTGTAGAGGTCCGGATGGTCGCTCTTTCGCCACTCGACGCTTTTGATGTGTGTGAAACCGCATTCTCGAAGCAATTCAAACAGCTCGCTTTTGTTGTAGACGAATTCATGACCCCAGTTTCGCATGCCTTCGTTCACCATCTGGCAGGGGCTCGCGGGGAGCCATTCGACGTCGGCCCAGTCACGCAATCGCTTCTGCTGATAGGCGACGATCAAGGCATCGAGGTCGGGGGTCGATAGGCGTAAAATGCCGCCGGGCCGTAATGCGTCGTAGCAGCTGCGCAATAGCTTTCTGGCTCGGGGCTTGGGGATGTGTTCGATAAAGTGTTCACTAAAAATAAGCTCGACGCTATTGCTCGCAATGGGTAAGGCTTTGCTTAGGTCCCACTTTATCACTTCCGCAGGGCCTTCGAGGTCGACATTGTGCCAGTTTTCTAGCACGTGATTGCCGCAGCCCAGATGCAGCCGTTTGGCGCCAGTTAATGCCCTGCGGGCTTGAATCTTGCTGTGTTTGCGGTGTAGGCGCTCGGCTGGTGCAACGAGAATAGGCGGCAAAATGGCGCGGCAAATCGTGGATACAATTTTGGCTGGGTTCATGGAGTGTCCAAGTGCGGGCAACATTGTGAGCGGGCTTGCTGGCGGCCAAACATAGCGGCAATGTTCCATCGAGTCCAGTGCCCGCGCTCACATCGCGGCAGGTGGGTTTGTGTTTGCCGCTGCTGTTCTTGCTAGGCCATTTTTTGGCGCGATGTCTTCAGAGTCTTGAGTTTTGTGGGCGCCCATTCAGCGAGCTTGTCGAGCACTCTTTGCTGCTGAGTTTGTTCGCTGGCTTTGCAAACACATGGTGCTTGAGCATTCTGCGCAGCAATTTCAGGTCGAAGTCGCGTTTGCGGATATTGCGAAAAGCGGATTGGGCCAGTTTTTTATCGCCCGTGCGCATGGCTCGTCTGAAGAAGCGCTTTGAGTAACTGCTGACAACGCGCCGGTAGTCGGGGTGGTTTTCATAGCTTGCCAATGTTTCCAGTATAGCCTTGTACATGTAGGCCAGTTTTCTGGACGTATTTTTGCGGTGAGAGCGGAATTTGACCAGCGGCTCGCTGAGGTTGTGGAGTGAATCGCCCCGCTCAGTCAGTTTCAGCACCAGATAGAGGTCTTCGAGCCGGATGGATTCATTGTAGCCACCGATCATTCGCAGCGCGCGCGTTCGATACATGGCGGAAGAGGCTACGAAGGGGAGGCCTCGGCCCGTAAAAAAGTCAGAGAAACGGAAATCGGTTTCTTTCGCCTGGGGTTGTTTGCCCAGCAGGCGATCATTCTCATCAATGATTTGCGCCGCACCTGTGCAGCCAACGCTCTCAGGGTGGGTGGCAAGATAGCTGGCCTGGAGCAGTGTTTTCCCGGGGAGAGCGATGTCGTCTGAGCCCAGCACGCAGAAAAATTCGCCGGTGGCGAGCGACAGGGCTTCGTTCAGCGTGGCGGTAAAGCCCCGGTTTTCGGTCTGCTTGAAGAAAAAACCGTATTCGGCTGCCAGCCGATAGAGAATGCTGGCGCTACGATCATTCGAGCCATCGTCAAAGCAAAGCAGTTCGATATTGTGATAGTTCTGCTCAAGAACACTGCGCACGCAATTTTCTATATAGCGCTCGTGGTTGTAGCAGGAGATGACATAGGTAACACGCGGCTGCAGCGTATCCGCGCGGGCCGCCTGGCGCGGTGCTGGTGTATCCGGAGACGGTATGACTGCCTGTTCTAGCATATATTAGGGGCCTTGTGCCGGATGCTGCGCTGTTCACGAGTAGGTGGATTATCAGAATTGGTAATTTTACCGTTTGTCTATGAGATATCTACCGATTCGGCTTGGCAGAGTGTCTATTAGTCGACATTTGTGAACATTTTCTGGCTCAACGATACACCTTTGCTTGAGTTGAAAGATAGTGGTGGCAGGAGCTTGCTGGCAGGCAAAAGTGCCTGACCAGTCGTATAGTGACTAGATTTTGACCGCTTTTGTCGCTACACTGCGCTCTCGTTTTCATTAAGATAAATAGCCTGTTAGGTTGTTTTAACCCCCCCTTTCGGACACGACCGTCAATAGCCGCTACTGGCTTAGCAGGGGAATCAGAATAAAGCCAGTATCGGATATGAGTTCAGAACAGCTCGCCAAATCACGGCCGCAAGCCAGGCCTTCTGTGGCCGACGTTGTCCCCATTAGCGAGGGGCTACACGCTCACCCGCTTAAAATTTGCCTTTTGGGCTATCGCAGTCACCCCTACGGTGGTGGCCAGGGTATCTATATACGCTACCTCAGCAAGGCGCTGATGGAAGCCGGGCACGAGGTGGATGTTATTTCCGGCCAGCCTTACCCCCATCTGGATGAGG
>JBFKDP010000196.1:0-7761 GCA_041619575.1 Litorivivens sp. | reverse complement strand
GATGAATCCTTGCTGGAGCTTCTGCAGTTCTGTGTCTGGCAATTGGATAACCTGCGAGACTGGAACCGCGATGCTATCTTCCAATCGTTAAAAACCGTGGCAGATGCGATGGAGCTTAAAATGAAGGATTTCGTGGCGCCGCTGTTTATTGCCATTGCCGGTACCACGGCATCCATTTCCGTCTTCGATTCCATGGTCGTACTTGGCCCGGATATGAGCCGCGCGCGTCTGCGTTACGCGCTAGATTTACTCGGCGGAGTTGGCAAGAAAAAACTGAAGAAGCTTGAGAAGCGTTACGAGGCATTTTCTGCCTGAAAATGGGCCTAAAAGGGCGCATTGTGAGTTGACAGCCAGAAGCAGTCTGCTATGATGCGCACCTTCCCGCGTGGGGGCTATAGCTCAGCTGGGAGAGCGCTTGCATGGCATGCAAGAGGTCGGCGGTTCGATCCCGCCTAGCTCCACCAATTTCCCTTTTTGTTTGTGTCCAGCCTCGGATCATTCTCGCCTGAATTTATCCAGTATTGGCTCCCTGCCGATCGTTTCGCGTATCATTTTGATACCACGGAACCGGGATACTTCTATGTGTGGCGCCTTTGAACAGCACACAAAAGCCATGCTGGGCTGGGTCGACTTGTTGGGGGATTGGCCGTGCGATGTCAGTCGTATTAACATTCGCCCGACCATGATGGCGGGAACGCTAGACGCCGAGGGTTACAGAGAGCGGAAATGGTCGCTGATTCCCGCTTGGGCAAAAGAACCCAAACTTTCATTCAGTACGTTTAATGCTCGCGCAGAAACGCTGTCAGAAAAGCCCGCTTTTCGTCAGGCTTGGCGACGATCCCAGCGCTGCATAGTGGCAGCCTCCGCCTATTTTGAGTGGCCGACACTCGATGGCAAAAAGCAGTGTCATCGTCTGTTTAAGGCGGACGGCAGCCCCTGGCTGATGGCGGGACTTTGGGAGTTTTGGCACCAGGGTAGTGAGCATTGCGACAGCTTTACCGTCATTACCGCAACACCGGCGCCGGAAATAGAGTGGGCTCATCACCGCATGCCGCTGATGATTGATCGTCAGGATATGGACTGCTGGTTGACGGGGTCACCGGAAGAGGCCGCACGGCTACTGACGCGTATAACCCCGGATGAAATTGTCTGCAAACCGGGTGATCCGAAGGACGCTCCTGAGGATTGAGCATAGGCCTTTTCATAAAATGCTTGCGTCAGGTTTTGTGCTGGAATAGGATCAAGCGAGTCATTTATTTTTTGCGCAGTTAACCAATAGTATGTGTCTACTTCATTCGATCAACTTTATGTCAGTTCGCTGGTTTGTGCGACCAGTGAAGCCTGTCTGTGCGTCGAGATGAAGATTAATTAAGTTCATAAAGGCCGCAGACATCCTGCGGCCTTTTTCGTTTCAGGCCCCGGGATTTTGCGGCGACAAGGGAGAATGTCGACATGGGGCCGCCATTGGCTTACCTGCTTGTGATTGCCGTTTGGTCAACTACACCACTGGCTATAAAGCTTAGCAGCGAATATTTCACACCGCTGGCAGCCGCATCGATGCGCTTTCTGCTCGCGGCGGGTGTGGCCTGCTGTATTGTTGCACTGCTGCATGGCAGTAGTGGCCTGAAACTGCGTCACTGGAAGGCTTATGCGGTGGCGAGCTTGGCGATCTTTCCGAATATGCCGCTGGTCTATGGTGCCACTCAGTACATTTCCAGCGGTATGGTTTCGGTGATGATGGCGACTGCGCCCTTTGTAATGGGTGCCCTGTCGATTGTATTCCTGCGCCAAAACCCTTTCACACCCTTGCGCTTGCTGGGTTTGACGGTTGCCTTGGCGGGTTTGGTACTGATCACTGCAGGACAGTTTGCGCTGGGTGGAGGCGCGTGGCTGGGCGTATTGTTGATGACTGCGTCCACGCTGACCTTTTCCCTGAGTAACGTTCTGCTAAAGCGTCTGGATACTGCTGAGATTGACCCTCTTGAGCAGAGCCTGGGCGCCATTGTCTTTGCTCTGCCTGGTTTGCTGTTGTTCTGGGGACGCAGTGAGGGTGAGTTGCCGGCCATTGAATGGAATATGTCTTTGTGGGCCATCATCTATCTGGCTACGGTGGGCTCGATCCTGGGTTTTATGGCCTTCTTTTACGTCCTACGGACGCTGCCCTTTGAGATTGTGGGGCTGGTCCCACTGATAACACCGGTGCTGGCCATGATGTTGGGAGTGCTGGTCGCGGGAGAGGAAGTCAGTGCCGAGTTGGCGCAGGGAAGTCTGCTCATTCTATTGGGGCTGGCGATCTACGAATTGCTGCCTGCGCTGCTCAGGCGCTTTGGGACACGCTTAATTGTCGTCGGCCCCTGTGCTGGGGCTTCGCAGGATAAGCAGGCCGCCGCAGACTACTAAGGCGATGCCGGCAATTGTAGGGGTGTCGGGAACGACGCCCCAGATCAACCAGTCGAGCAGACCGCTGAAGACAATGGCGAAATAGCTGGTGGGCGCAAGCACAGACGAAGGTACGTAGGAGAAAGCCTTGGTATAGATGACAAAGGTGCCATACATCACAACGCCAACGTAGAGCAGCCAGGGCAATGCTGTCATTGGAATGGGCTCGTAGGTCATCGCGAAAAACGGCAGCACGAACAGCAAAGAGATGCTGAAGTAGTAGAAGAGTATCCGGCTTTCCGGTTCGGTTCTGGCCAGTTCGCGGGTACCCACCATGGAGATAGCGAGGCCCAGTCCCGAGCTCAGGGCAACCAGGTGCCAGATGTTTACCCCCTCCAGCGTTGGCCTCAGTACCAGGGTGATGCCGGAAAACCCGATCACCAGAGGAATTAACCTGACCGCTGGAATACTCGTGCGGTACCACACGAGTATGACCAGTGGAACCAGCAGGGGAGCGGTGTTGCGAAACAGGGTCGCATCAACCAGGGGCATGTGCTGCATGGCGACATAGTAGGTGTAAAAGCAGGCGCAGCCACTGATGCTTCTGATGGCATGTACCATTGGTCGCTGGGTGATTACAGCTCGCTTGCCGTTGCGCAACCACCAGGGCAGTACTAACACAAAACAGATGAGGTACTGGGCCAATACAATGGCTGAAATATGAACCTGTGACGACAGGTGCTTACTGGCAGCAGCAACGGTACTGCCGAGAAAAACAGTGAGAATGCCCAGGCTGATGCCAAGCGCAAATTGTGAACCCGGCGTTCGAGTATTAATGGTGGTGGCCTGCGTATGGTTGCACAGCCCTTGTGCAACAAGTTGATAGGAAAAGCGTCTTTGAAAACATTATGATTGTGCCCATCGTCCTCCACTAGTTTAAGGGTTAAAGATGCGGGTGTGGAAGCAGTCAGCAACAGTTTGTGAGTTAAATGCGATGCAGAACAATAGCATCGCCGGATTTCTGGGAATTGAATTTCAGGATATTGGCGATGACTTTCTTGTTGCCACCATGCCCGTCAATGAGAAGACGAAGCAGCCCTTTGGCCTGCTGCACGGAGGCGCCTCAGTTGTGCTGTCTGAAACCATGGGCAGCGTTGCCGGTTTTCTGGCAGCAGAGAGCGGCTCAATCGTCGTAGGCTTGGAAGTTAACGCCAACCATTTGCGGTCCGCGACGGAAGGGGACGTGACGGGAGTCGTTCGCCCCATTCACATAGGGCGAAGCACGCAAGTGTGGGAAACCCAGATCAGTGACCACCAGGGCCGGAAGGTCTGCGTGTCCCGCCTGACGGTGATGGTAAAGGCCCCCAAGGAATAGGGCCCCGTATTACTTGATGGCGGGTAGCGGGTGTACCCGGCGAACCGCCTGTACTTCGATGTTCTGCATATCATCCAGAATATCGTCCAGTACCTGACTGATGCGAGTGCAGGTGCGGATGGTTTCAATCTGCGGCCAGGCCGCACGCTCGCCTTCGCGCATCAAGCCGACCAGCTCGTCTTCTGACAGCTTTGCCAACAACTTGCGCATATCGTAGAAACGGAAGCTCGGCACAATATTGATATCGCCGGTGTACTCCTGCTTGGCCAGGCTGTGCATGCTGTTCAGGACCATATTAACGCGCGGCATATCGTTCAAATGGTTCTGTGAAATATAGCGCTGTGCGCCCAAGACCTCGGTCAGGGCAGAGCGGCCGATGCTGGCCGCGGCTTTCGCAAAAGCGCCCCGCTTTTTGTTGCGGCTGATAAAGGGCAGCACAACGGGGTTTATCTGGCTGACGATGAAGTGGTTGACCCCATACATTCGCGACAATCGCTTGGCCGGTAGGTCGTCAGAAATCGAGCCGTCTATCCATTTGCGCGATGCTAGATAGGGTTGGCTGTCGCCGTAGACATTCTTGGCCTGTAATGTCACGGGCGGGTATACACCGGGCACTGCACAAGATGCCTGAACTGCCGAGCGAATATAGACATTTGGTGAGGCGATGGCATTGAGTAGTCGCGAGGTCTGGTGCGTTTCTGCCGGTGCGATCGAAATACTGATCTGACGGCCGGTTTTCTTGTAGGCCTCTTCAAAAGTCATATCCGGAATCAGACGGTTAATGACGTTTTGTAGGTCGTGGATATCAATGTGGGCGCGAGCACCGCGAAACATGCGGTTAAACCAGCTCGCTTCTTGCTTGGCTTCGAAGGCAAGGTGCTTCGAGTCCATGAATTTATCCATTTCGTCGTCAGTATGGGTGCCCAGCACGGCCGCGACCAATGAGCCGGCGCTGGCGCCGGAGATGACGTTGGGCAGCAGATCCTGCTCCAGCAGGGCCCGCACTACGCCAATGTGGTAGAAGCCCAATGCGCCGCCGCCACTCAACATCAGGGCGGAGCGGCCATAACACTGGCTCGCACGCTGAAAGAAGTCGAGTTTGTCTTCAAAATCGATGGAGTCGGTTTGAGCAATATGGGTCAGTGAGTCGGCAATTTCCTCAACATACTGCTCAATCAGGTGCTTGGTGCCAAACTTTGAGCGGCTGTGTACTGCTGCCTTGCCCATACCGCCCATGTTCCCGTGAATGCCTTCATTCAGTGTGAACAGCAGGCCAACATCATCGTGACGGCTGCGCAAAGCACGGAGTCTATCGAGGCGGTATCGAATGGAAACGTGGTCATAGAGGCGGGTCTGATCCATCTTCCGCCACTGGTTAAGGCCTACCAGCTCGTCATAGGCCTGTGCCGCTGCAGACCATTGTTCATAGGTCTCAGCGCTCCGCATGCGCTCTTCCAGTTGCGTACGTCTTCGAATAGGTAATTGCACCTTGAATTCCTTACTGCTCGAATGATAGTGACACTGCGTACATCATAGTGCCTGCGCTGGGTGATTGGTAGTCGGTGTTTCTGCCAAATCTGGGCTTCAAACGCGGCGCTGAGAGCAGCCTGCCACATCTTAATGACCGGCTGATGTCAAAACGTCGGGCCTGATTTCACAAAAATAGGGCTCTGAAATGCCCGTGTGCTTGGCGTATACTCGCACCTTTGGCAGTACTATCAGCAGGGAAAGGCGCATGGCAGCAGGATCGAACTCAATGGCGGAAAATCGTTTGCAGTCGCGTCGCCCGATGCAGCTGGCGGAGCTCGGCGTCAGGGGGTCTATGCGCTTGCTCCAGACGTTTTCCGCCGTCTATCCCAAGGCTCTGCGCTGGATCTACCGCTGGAGCCGGCCGTCACCCGCTGAAATGCGTGAGCTGTTCGAAACCCTGGGTGTCACCTATATCAAGTTTGGTCAATTTATCGCCAGCTCGCCCTCTATCTTTCCCAAGGAATATGTCGACGAGTTCCAGAAGTGCCTGGACCAGACACCGGCGATCCCTTTCCGGAAAATCAAAGCAATTATAGAGAAGGACCTCGGAAAGCCGCTGGCTCGCGTTTATTCACACATCGAGCCAATCCCACTGGCCTCCGCATCGATCGCACAGGTGCATGCAGCGACTCTGATTACGGGCGAGGATGTGGTCGTCAAGGTGCAAAAGCCGGGGGTGCGCAACACCCTGACCACGGATCTCAACGCCGTTTATCTGCTGACGCGGCTGTTTGAGTTGATTGTGCCCAACCTCGATCGAGGTGCGGTGGCTGATATCGTAGAAGAAATGTATCAGGCCATGTTGGATGAGTGCGACTTCAATAAAGAAGCCGATAACCTGGTGCAGTTTGCCCGTTACCTGAGTAACGCTGGGAATACCGCCGTTCTGGTGCCGAAGCCCTATCTGCAGGCCAGCAATGAGCAGGTCTTGACCATGGAACGTCTCTACGGTGTGGCACTTACCGATATGGAAGCGCTGGAAGCCTCCGGTCACGATGCAGCGCAAAGTCTGTTTAATGCCATGAATACCTGGTTTGCCAGCCTGACCCAGTGTGATTTTTTCCACGCGGATTTGCACAGCGGCAATTTAATGTTACTCAATGATGGGCGTGTAGGCTTCATTGATTTTGGCATGGTTGGCCGCATCAAGCCGAGCGTTTGGGAAGCTACTTTTTCCCTCTTTATGGCGGTTAATCAACAGGATTATGCGCAGATGGCAGAGTCCATGCTCGCCATTGGTGTGACCCGCAAAGAAGTTGATGTGGAGGCGCTTGCAAGAGATATTGAGAAACTGTTCCGTCGACTCGACGCCATGGAGCCAGAGTACCTACTGGGTTCCGGCGGCAAGGAGCCCGACGGTGTAACCAATCTGATGACCGAGCTGGGCGATATTGCCAAAAGCTACGGCATTCGTTTCCCTCGTTCCTTCACGATGCTGCTGAAGCAGTTTTTGTATTTTGATCGCTATATGGATTTGCTGGCGCCGGGCGTTAACATCTTTGGCGATGACCGCTTCGACCTCTACCAGTAATAGGCGCCCGCCAGGTCAGCAATCTGTAAAGGTCTACTAGGGCAGGATAGGCTTCTCTAGGCCTTGTATACTCATAATAAGGTTAGAGGCAATTCTTTCATTCGCGTCGTGAAACCCGGCTCCACGTCACCCAAATTACCCTGAATCGCCCTGAGCGCATGAACGCCATGGCCTTTGATATGATGTCATCACTCAAGGCGGCGCTCGAAGAACTTATTGTTGATAGTGATACCCGTGTCGTCATTCTCACCGGTGCCGGCAAAGGTCTTTGTTCAGGGGCTGATCTGGAAGATCCAGGCTACATGCTGATTTTTGACGGCCCGTCAAATCCGGGTATCGCGCGCCGCGCCATGAAGGTGCTGTATGACGTTATTAAGGCCATACAGGACATGGAGCAGCCGGTCATTGGAGCGGTGAATGGCGCCGCAATCAGCAGCGGCTTCTGTCTGGCGATGGCCGATGACATTCGGATTATTTCAGAAAAGTCCTATTTCCGTGCCACCCGTATCAATAGCGGGCTTACGCTGCCGAGCTTGGTCTGAGTTACGCACTGCCCCGTGAAATCAGTTCAAGT
Organism: Litorivivens sp.; assembly: GCA_041619575.1. Taxonomy (GTDB): domain Bacteria; phylum Pseudomonadota; class Gammaproteobacteria; order Pseudomonadales; family Spongiibacteraceae; genus Litorivivens. The sequence continues at coordinate 372 of JBFKDP010000196.1, read as the reverse complement.
CCCGTATTTAAGATTATGTTATCCGGGCACGATGTAGCCGCTGGAAAGGCTGAGCGAATTGGCATGGTTTCCAGAGTCGTCGCCTTTTGGATGAGTGAGTGCTACACGCTGGCAGAACGCATTATCGGATTCAGCTACATTGGCGTTGAGCTGACCGAGAAGATGTTGTGGGCCGGGCTGGAAACTAACAGTCGCAATGCGCACATGCATTACCAAGGGCACGCGCAACAATTTGTTCAACAATGACAACGCAAGATTTTTAAAAAGCGACTAAAGCGCGTTAGCAGGGCACGCTGGCTGCTTCTAAAGACTAGGTCATGCTACGAACTATAGTCGCCGCCCGTGAAAATCCCCCAAGGTTATTAGTTGACT
>JBFKDP010000195.1:0-7764 GCA_041619575.1 Litorivivens sp. | reverse complement strand
CCGTCGATATCCTCAACGAGCGGGGTTGGACGTTCTTTTTCCACAAGTGCCTCCGGTGCCGATGTGAAAGAATTATTATTCCGATCGAGCTTAGCAATAACCTTTACGGCCGTATAGTGAACAAGCGTTAAGCTTTGGCAGAGCCAGCTCCGGCGAGGGTTTGTAGATCTACAGGCCTGAAAAAAGGGTGTAAAGTCAGCACTATAAAACAAGAAAAGGGGCGTGATATGGTTTTTTTGGTTCTGGGTATTGTGCTGTGGTCCGTGGTTCACCTCTCGGTTCGTTTGACTCCGGGCGTACGTCAGGCGCTCATTGAACGCGTTGGACACTTCCCCTATCAGGGCTTGTTTTCACTGCCGCTGATACTGGCCCTTGTTGGTATGGTTGCTGGCTGGAAAGCTGTCGGCCCCGGTGAACCCTACTATGTACTGGAGGAAGCGCGCCTGATCAGCATGGTGCTGATGGCGCTGGCAGCCTGTCTGTTTATCGCATCCAACGCGCCAACGGATATCAAACGGGTGGTCAGGCATCCCCAGCTTGTCAGTGTGGTGTTGTGGTCATTCGCGCACCTGTACAGCAACGGCGATGCTCGCTCGCTGGTGTTGTTTGGCGGTCTGGCGTTCTGGGCGATGCTGGAAATTTTTGTGATAAATCGCGCTGAAGGTGACTGGAAGCAGCCAGCGCCGGTGGGTGCCTTGAAAACGACCGTTTCGGTAGCCATTGGCTTACTGGTATTTGCGGTACTCTTGTTTATCCACCCCTGGTTAGCGGGTGTTGCGCTGATCTAGTGCGGGGTTTACGGTTTGATCTGGTTATCGCGCCAGACCAGTTCAACGCGGTTTTCTTCCTTGGTAAAGTTTCCGTGGTAGACGCCAAACTGGCCGGCACGCGCTTCGCGGTAGGCAATTTTCACAGCGTCGTTTGCGCTCGGGTAGGCAACGTCATCCCAGTCAATCTCTTCTTCGCGAAAAAAACCAACGTCCTGTGATTCTGCGCCGCAGGCGCAGTCTTCGCTGGGTGCTTCAGCCCGAAAACCCAGGTAGACCTCGCTGATAAAATCGATGGAGCCGATCATATAGGGTAAAAAACTCTCCGGCGGCAGGTCGACGCAGGTTTCCTCGCGCAACTCCCGTGCGACTGCTACGCGCAGAGTCTCGGACTCCTCCATAAAGCCGGCAGGGATTGCCCAGTGCCCCGCGCGCGGTGGGTTGCCGCGCTTCATCCACAACAACTTGGTGCCGCAATGGACGAAGGCTGCTACCAAAATTTTGGGGCCCGGCGGTACAGTGAGATGGCCCTGGCTGCACCGGGCCATCTCCCCTCGGCCCTGATAGGCGCTGGCGCTAAATCGCTCACCACACTCGCTGCAGTACTTAGGGTCGCTCATGTCTCAGCTTGCCAGTTTGGTCTGTTCACCTTCGGTGCGGGCTATCACGGCGGCAGCGCAGCTATCGCCGAAGACATTGACCGACGTTCGCATCATGTCGAGCACCCGGTCAGTAATCATCAGCAGGCCAATCCCCTCGAGTGGCAGGCCGATGACACCGAGAATAATGGAGATGGCCACCAGACTGGCTGAGGGAATACCGGCAACGCCGATCGAGGTCAGCAGGGCTACCATCACAATGGTAAATTGCTGGGCGAAGCTCAGATCGAAACCAAAGGCCTGGGCGATAAATATCGCAGCAACACACTCGTAGAGGGCAGTGCCGTCCATATTGACGGTTGCCCCCAGCGGCAGCACAAAACCGCGGACTCGTTGGGAGACGCCCGCTTCTTCAAGGCACTCCATGGTCAGCGGCAAGGTGGCCGAACTGGAGGCAGTCGAAAAGGCCGTCAGCAGCGCAGGAGACATGGCGCGGTAGTGTTTGGCCGGGCTGATACCGCCGACAAAGCGCAGCAGCAGGGGCAGTGTTACCGCGCTGTGTATGGCCAGTGCAATGACCACGGTGAAAAAGAACATCAGTACGGGCTGAAAGCTTGCAAAGCCCGTATCGCTGACCGTTTTGGCCACCAGACCGAATACCCCGATGGGAGCAAACTTCATCACCCACAGAGTAATCAGGGTCATGATATCCATAATGCCGTTCCAGAAATCGCGAACAATATCCGTTTGCGGTGAGCGACTGCGAGAAAGAAAAAAGCCGAACAGGATGCTAAAGAAAATCAGTCCCAGCATCTGGCCTTCGGCCGCCGCCGCGATGATGTTAGGCGGAACCATACGAATAAAGACTTCGACCACATCGGCGGTACTCTTACCTTCTACCCGAGCCAGGACATCGGCGACCGAGGCATCGCCGCTGAGGCTGTCCGCCAGCCCTGAACCGGTGCCCGGCTGAATGAGGTTGACCATAAACAGGCCCACCAGAATTGCCAGCAGGCTGCTGGTAAAGTAGAACAGCAGCGTCTTGCCACCGAGTTTACCCAGCCCCTCATCACTGCCAATATTGGCAATGCCGCAGATAATGGATGAGGTCACCAGCGGCACGATGATCATTTTCAATGCGTTGAGAAAGAGGGTGCCGAGAAAACCGTAGGCGGCGTAGTAGCTGACACCGAACAAGGACGCTTCGGTACCCGTGAGACTTCCGGCAATGATGGCCAGGGCGATGGCGATGGCAATTTGCCAGTGGAGCGCGACTTTTTTCATGGAATTTTCAACGTTCTGGACCGACACTGCACTTTACCTTGCGGCCGCGGTCTATGCCACCGAAGGTGAATAACACGCATATTGTCAAAGGAGTATGTTATGGAAGTGAACTTGGGATTCTTGCTGGCCTTGATTCTGGTCGTGGTCCCCTTCTGGAAGATCTGCGAGAAGGCGGGATATTCGGGCTGGATGTCGCTGCTCATTATGGTGCCGCTGGTCAATATCGGCTTTCTTTTCTACTTGGCCTTTTCAGACTGGCCGCGCGATCGCAATTTGCCGGGCTAGTTTCCGGGTGCCAGACTGACTGCGCGCCTGCAGACCTAACCTAGCTGTAATTGTCAGCCGGGACGGTGGCTGGGTATGCTCTGCCTCCAATCATAAAAGCTAACGAGAGACTGCCATGACTCAGGCGCTGGCCCCGGCCGCTGAAAAAATCACCGAAGACGACGCGTTTATTGCCGCTGCGCTTGAAGATGCCAGCATTCCTACGCTGATGATGTCCATGATCCATATGAGCGGCGATACCCGTTTGCTTGAAGGCAGTATTCGCCCTATGGGCTTGTACCTCAATGAGGTGCAGGGCTACATGTCCGAGGAAGACAAGGCCACCGTAAGAGCCGAGGCGCTCAAGGTTATCGCGCGCTATCGCGACAACGGCTGTCAGCCGGTGCCTATCCAAGACCATGAGACCATCCGCCGCATGATGAGCTTTCTGGTCGCCGAAGAAGTCCCCATGGACTATGTGCCAATGATGCTCGAAGAGATGGAGCTCGATGGTGATGCGCGTCAGCTTGATTGGGAGTCGATTCCAGCACAGGAGCGGGCTAACTTTCACGTGACTGTGATTGGCGGCGGTATGTCCGGTGTGCTATCCGCAATCCGCCTTAAAGAAGCCGGCATTGATTTTACCGTGGTAGAAAAAAATGCGGGTGTCGGCGGCACCTGGTATGAGAACCGCTACCCCGGTTGTCGTGTCGATGTTGGCAATCACTTTTATTGTTATTCCTTCGCACCCAACCATGACTGGACGGAATACTTTGCCCAGCAGCCCGAATTACAGCAGTACTTTGAAGACTGTCTGGATCGCTTTGGGGTGCGCGAACATTTTCGCTTTAATTCGGAAGTGACGCGGGCGCAGTTTGATGAGAATGACAAGCAGTGGAAGATTACCGTGCGCGACAGCGCTGGTCTCGAGTCGGAGATTATCAGCTCGGCCATGATCAGCGCGGTGGGGCAATTGAATCGCCCAAAGCTGCCTGACATTGCCGGTCGGGATTCCTTTGCCGGTGTTGCGATGCATTCAGCTCAGTGGCGCGACGATGTTGATGTGCGCGGCAAACGCGTTGCTGTTATCGGTACTGGCGCCAGTGCCTTTCAATTGGTGCCAACGATTGCCGATGAAGTCAGTGAGCTGACGGTATATCAGCGCTCAGCACCGTGGATGTTTCCCAATATTGATTATCATCGGCCAGTGGAAGACGGTACTCGTTGGTGTATGAAGCATCTGCCCTACTATTCGCGCTGGTATCGTTTTTTGCTGTTCTGGCCAGCCTGCGATGGTTTGCTGCCTAGCCTGAAAGTGGATCCGAATTGGCCGCATCAGGACCGTTCAATCAATGAAATGAACGAAATGACGCGAGAAGTCTTCACCGACTGGCTGAAACAGCAGGTAGGCGACGATGAAGAGCTACTGGCCAAAGTGATACCGGATTATGTGCCACTGGCCAAGCGCACGCTTCAGGACAATGGTAGTTGGTTGACGGCTTTAAAGAAGGACAATGTTGAGCTTAACAACCACGGAATCCGGGAAATTACCGAAGGGGGCATTGTCGATCAGCAAGGGAATTTTTTTGAAGCGGATATCATCGTGTACGCGACAGGTTTCCACGCCAACAAATTTTTGTGGCCTATGGAAATCGTTGGCCTGAATGGCATCAAGCTGAATGAGCAATGGGGAGAAGAGCCTGCAGCCTATTTGGGCATTACCGTTCCGAATTTCCCCAACCTGTTCTGCCTCTATGGGCCGAGTACTAACCTCGCCTTTGGCGGCAGCCTGATCTTCCATTCCGAGTGCGAAGTGCGCTATTGCCTGTCGGCCATCAAGTCGTTATTACAAAATCGTAAAGCGGCCATGGCACTGAAGCAAAGTGTGCACGATGACTATCAGGACAAACTGCAAAGTGAATTGTCGGATATGGTCTGGTGCCACCCCAGCGTCAAGAACAGCTGGTATCAGAATGACAGCGGCAAGGTGACGGTGTTGTCGCCCTGGCGACTGCGCGACTTTTGGGAGTGGACCCAGTCCGTAAATCCCGAGGACTACACCTACCTTTAAGGTGCAAGTGGGCGCCTGGTAAGTCTCTAGCCTACGGCCCGCCAGCAGCCGGGAAATCGGGCGGGCGATACGTAGACCCCGCCGTCGGTCAGAAGCTTGGCCTCTTTCTTTGCTTCGCTGGCCAGGGCGCTGATATCATCTGCTCGCAGGTGTGCGTCGAGGTCGGGCTGCACCATCCCGATGGACAAGGTCATCAAGGGGAAGAAGGCCCGATTGCCTTGCCGGTCCTGCGACCAGATTCCCTTGTTGCCGCGAGCAACGTTGTCGTACAGCGATCGCGCCTGCGTTTTAAATAACTGGCAAATGTTTTCGCACAGGGCCTGCGCGTTTTCAGAGCGCAATAACAGGATAAAATCGTCGCCGCCAATGTGACCAATAAAGTCGTACTCGCAGTTCACCTGATCGCTGATGATACTTGCCAGCAGGGTAATCGCCTTGTCACCCATTGCGTAACCGTAAACATCATTGAAGGCTTTAAAGCCGTTGATGTCGCAGTAGGCCACCTTGAAATCAACCTGCTGGCCAATGAGCAGGTTGACCTGCTCATTGATAGGCACATTGCCGGGCAGTTGCGTTAAAGGGTTGGCGTGGCGGGCGCTACTGATTTGCTGGTCGGTAATGGCGCGCAGCAAGGCGGAGGTTTTGCCGATGCCGTGATACTGGCCGTGCTCGGCAATGATAAAATCCTGAATCAGATCGGCTTCGCCGTTTTCTGTCAGCAGATAGCTGACATCCTCCAGGGCGGCGGAAGATTCCACCACCAGAGGCTGCTCATTCATAAATTGCGCGACGGGTTTGCGCGAATGCAGTTCCGGGCCAAATCGGTCGGAATATATTTCCAGTATTTGCTGGCGAGTAATCAGACCGACGGGAGCATTGTGGTGCAGCACGGGCAGGCTGCTGATCTCGCTGTGGGCTTTAAAGATACTGACAGCATCGGCAAGCCGGGTGTTGACGTCGATGGACGGAAAATCTTGCGTCAGCGAGCCGATATTCTTTCGGTTTGCCAACGCGCGTTCCCGCATGACCGGTTTGGCCGCGATGTGGTGTATTGCCGGGTCAATTACCGGTACGGCTGCCGGTCGTCCAAACAGGTAGCCCTGAACATAGCGTACGCCCAGTTCGCGAAGGCAGTGGGCTTCGCCCGCCGTTTCAACACCCTCGGCGATGACACGCGATTTTATTTCGTGCGCCATCGCGAGAATGGAACGGACGAATTCGCGCTTGATCGGGTCGCTGTCGATATCGGAAATAAAGTGACGGTCGATTTTGACAAAATCAGGTTTAAGCTGAGACCAGGTTTTGAGACCGGCATAGCCGGCACCGAGGTCATCCACGGCAATGCCAAAGCCCTCATCTTTAAATTGCGCCAAGGCTTTGGCGAGCTCTGCGACATTGTCTGTCTGATACTGCTCCGAGAGCTCAAGCACGACCTTGTCTGCCGTGACACCGGAGACGCGCAGCAAATCCCGCGCAAGGGACAGAGCGTCGGGGGTCATCAGGCTCATCGGACTGATATTGACAAATATTTTTGCCGACAGGCCGAGTTGATGAAAGGCGCGACTCGCCGTGGCCAGTGCCTGAAGTTCCAGTTCGTGAATGAGGCCGGCACGGTCGGCTGCCGGGAAGAGCCGCCCCGGGCTATGAAATTCAGTATTCAGGGGGCCACGGGTCAGCGCTTCAACGCCGAAAAAATCACGGCTGCGAAAATCGACGATGGGCTGAAAGACACTGCTAAGCTGCCTGTCGTCGATAATACTCTGAATGGTCTGTCGGTCATCTACTGTCATTGTACTAACTCTCAGGGGCGGTGCGATTTACCCACCCGTAAGTAAAACCGTTAGACGTGACACTTGTGTGACAGTTATTTGAACAATTACCGTGCCTCTCTGTGCGCCCTAGCCGCCAAAGCTGGCGAGCAAGCGCTTTTCGTCCTCAATAATGTTGGCAAACAGCGCGGAGCGATGCAGGCCCTGCAGATAGGCCGCAGTCTTGGGCCAGCGCGCGGCATCGCAGGAATATTGGCTGTGCACCAGCGCCACGGCGATGGAGCCGATGGCAATATCACCCAGTGATAGCCCGCTGGCCAGCAGGTATTCCCCTTCGATTTCGCGCTCCAGATAGTCGAAGATGGCCGGTAGCTCCTCATTGACGGCTTTGTCGATATCCGCCTGAATCGGCTCCCGATTGAACATCAATCTGGCCAGCACCACTTCGGCAAACAGGTGGCCGCCCATCGCCGTGGTCATCGCGGTATCGGCGTATTCCTCAAACCACAAGGCTTTGACGGCAGCGCGATTATCCTTTGGCAGAAGCGCTTTTTCCGGATATTCGCGTTCCAGCCAGGTGCAGATTACGGAGGAGTCAGCGATATAGGTATCGCCATCGCGCAGTAGGGGGATTTTGCCCAGCGGACTATGCGCCTTGAACTCTGGCGGTTGATCATCGCCTTTGGGTACAACAAACACATGCTCGTAGTCGAGGCCTTTAAAATCCAAGGCTGCGCGAACCTTGCGCACGTAGGGAGAGATATGAGCGCCGTACAGAGTGATGGCCACAGTAAATTCCTTAGTATTGTTAGAGCTTAGACCCTACTCCAAACAGGGTGGGGCGTCACGTGCAGGGTTGCAGAACTCTGCTGCACATGCCGATTCACGAAACCTATGGCCCAGCGCTTAAATCATCCGTTGGCCAGCAACGGCGTATTCAAGCGAGAGTGCACATATCACTCACAGTGTGCTCGGAGATAGGCGCAGCGGACATTCGCACGCGCCCAAAT
>JBFKDP010000194.1:0-7786 GCA_041619575.1 Litorivivens sp. | reverse complement strand
TCTGGTTCTCAGTGGCGAAACCAACGAGAACGATTCGCGCTGGCATGGCTCTGCACAACTGGGGAATCAGGGCAGCCGCTTTGTTGGGCGCTACTTTGCCAATGTCTCACTCGGTCGGGATTTTGATTCCGGGCTCAGGGTCGATGCGGCCTACCAAACCGCAATTCCGGAATGGGGCGAAGCAGGCGACGGCGATGATTTTAGTTCAGTGCAACTCAAGTTCAACCAGGCCACTCGCTTTGGTATCTATGAACTTGATGCACAACAGACTGAGTACGAGCGCGAGCTCACACTGGACAGTGGCGGAGCGAGCGGCTGTGCATTGCCATTGGTTCTCGGCCAGTGCGTCCTACCTACCAACACCAGTCAAAGCACCGGGCCCGAATCATTTTCCGCTGAAATCACGCAGCTGGCTCTGCGCGGCCAGCAGGTACTCAAGGCCGACGTAGACCACCGCTGGTTCCTCTCTCAGCAAATCCAGTGGATCGATTCATCGCTCAACCCCGCCACAGGCGAACCCTTTCAAGATGAAAGCTACGCCACCCTGCAAATTGGCACTGGCTATGAAAAGGCGGTGGCGATTGACGCAAAGACGTTGCGCTGGAAACTGGCCGCAGCGCTACGCGGTGGTGTCACTGGCGACTCGGGGACGCTGGGCAGCGACACATCGTCAGAAGGCGTCAGCATCGGTAAACGTACATCGAAATTTCTGATGTTAAGACCTAGCATCGATCTCGCCTATGATCTCAATCCCACGTTCAAACTTACAGCCACACTCAACGGTCAACTTGCCAGCGAGCAGCTCCCCCAGCAGCAACAATGGGTTCTCGGAGGCATCAACAAAATGAGGGCCTACCTACCGGGCGCATTGGTAGGCGATTCTGGTGTGTATGCCAATGCTAGCCTGATACACAGCCTCCGTTTTGAGAGCTTTACTCTGGATACCCGTTTGTTTGCCGAATATGGCAGTGCCCGCTATGAAGATGCAAAAGGCCGGGACTTCAGCGGAGAGGTCTCATTGGGCAGCAACAGCTCGATTGCGGATGCGGGTGTCAGTTTGACCTTTCAAGCTTGGGAACACATGGAACTCAGCGCGGTGGCCGCACGACCAATATCCAAGTCTAATATCAACAAGGCCCAACTTGAGCAGACAGAGGCTGATTTCTTTATTACGGCAAAACTCGAATTCTGAAACGCTTGTCGACAAGGCCGCTACTTGACCATCCCGCGCACCAATAACTCACACTACTAATATCAACTGCGCGCACATGTTTTGTGCGTGCGCGTTATCGACCTATATCGAAAACACAGTGAGATGAAGCGATTACTCCGAACGTAAATTAAAAAAGGTTACTGAAAGCTAACCCCCCGCAACAACACCTCTATATTACATATTTATATATCGTGTATTTTTGGTTTACTTTTAGAGAATCCAAACTGAAAAAACCCTTTTTACTCTCCCGCAAAGCACGCAAAACGTTTTTTTATTTCAAAAAAATGACAGACGCAAAACTCCACGTACTTATCGCGATGTGTGTGACCCGCGTTGCATTTCCAAGCGTTATTTCAAGTAAATGTAAAATTACAGCGATTAGCACGAAATCGCGCTGAAAAAACTTTTTTTTTATGTTAAAAGAATGCGCAACAACGCCTGATCCGAAATGTTAGCAGGTCATAACGATTACTTTTTATTAATTTTCCAGCGACATGCCTGCTAAAAAGGTTACAGCAATGTAGCCAAGACACATCAATACCTAGCGTTTGATCAGGGGGGCGCGTCTACATGCCGCGCACCCGGTACGGAAAGCCTTACTCTTTAAAGGGACAACGATGTCTACGCAATTCAGACGCCTTATCGGCGCAGCAACACTGGGCCTGTTTACACAACTTAGCCAGGCGGACCCCGTTTCAGACCTCCTCAGTCAAACCGGATTAAATTCACTGATCAATGGCAGCACCGCGGGCGGCATAGAGGTTGATGTGCTCAACCCCACAGGAACAGGCGATAATGATCTGCTCGGAGTGGACGCCTTTACACCGGAGAATGGACTCGGTGCAACATTGATGGGGACCGAGCTGCTCGGCTTTGGTAATACCACCGGCAGCACCGCAATTCCGCTAGATTTCCTGGGGCTGCAACAGCTGACAGATATGCTCGGACTGGCACCGGACAGCGCATTGGTGGATGCGCTTCGCAACACGGTCGGCCCGGACGGCGCAGTCATTGTGCCCGTCGTCGATTCAGTCCAGGCCCTGTCCGGCATTGGTGATACGCTGAGCATGGATCTGTCTCAGGCCATCACCCTGCCCGGCTTCTCCGGTGATCCCGTCGGACTGGCCATTGCCGGGGAAGACAGTTCCGGCAACGCCTCCGCCGACGGACTTGCCGGCGTTGCCCTGCTTACCCCCGGTTCAAGCGGGAATGGAGGGCTGATAGGTCTGGCCGTTATGTCAGGCAGTGGCTCGGGCAACGGCGAACTGATTGGCATCTCCGTCGCGGGTGATGACAACACCGGCAACGGCAGTCTGGCTGGCGTTGCTGTTCTGGGGGGCGATCAAGCCGGCAACAGCGAAACCCTGGCCTTGAGCGCCATCAGTGGGCGCAATGCTGGCAATGCCGCACTGCTCGGTATTGGCGCCATCAATGAAGACAACGCCGGCAATGGCGGGTTGGTTGGCGTTGGTGCACTCAATGAAGACAACTCTGGTAATGGCGGCACAGCCGGCATCGGCGCGCTGAATGGCGACAATGCCGGTAACGGTGGCTTTTCCGGTGTCAGCGTCATCAATGGCGATAATGCGGGCAACGGCAGTACAGCGGGTGTTGCCGTGCTGTCTGGTGACAACAGCGGCAACAGTGACGCGATCGCTGGCGGCGTGATCAGTGGCGACAATTCAGGCAACGGCGGAGGCGTGTCTGTCGGTGTAGGTGGCGACGATAATGGCGACGGTGGCGATGGCACGGGCGGCGGTGGCGACTGTGAAGGCCTCGCTTGCGGCGACGACAGCGATGGGGCTTCGTCTTTGGAATCGCGCCTGCTGGCAGATTCCAATTGCGCGGAAGGCGATAGCGACGGCGACGGCATTTGCGACGACGTCGACGATTGCGAAAACACACCTGAGGGCGCCTACGTATTCAGTACTGGCTGCCATTTGAGCGATAACGCGCCACTGGTGCTACGCGGTGTTAACTTCGAGTTTGATTCGCTGGACGTAACCGAGCCCTCGAAGGCTTTGCTTGAAGAGGCACGCGACATTATTGAAAAACATCCCAGCGCTCTGATCTCCATCGACGGGCATACCGATGCCAAGGGCAGCGAAAACTACAACAACCGGCTGTCTTACAATCGCGCCAAGGCGGTTTACAGCTATTTCGTTGATAAGGGCATCGACCCCGAGCGCCTGACCTTCAGGGGCTTTGGCGAAGCGATTCCCATCGCAGCGAATGCCACAGAAACGGGCGATGATTACCCTGAAGGCCGCGCACTGAACCGCCGCGTGGAATTGAGCGTTGTCGACTTGCAAACCTTCGCTGCAATCAAGGCAGAGAACGCCAATCGGCGGGTGGCCCAACAACCTGCTCCACTCTCCCCCGCCTCGCCGACAAAGGCTAGCAGCCCCGCAAGCACCAGCGAGCGCGAAGCCGCCTTGCAAAGAGAAAAGCAAGCGCGTGCTGAAGCCGAGAAAGCCCGCGCCGATGCGCTGAGATGGGAGAAAATCGCGCGAGAAGAAAAACAGCGAGCCGACGCGGAAGCACAGGAACGCGAATTGCAGGCACAGCAGGAAGCAGAGGAAGCGGAACTTCAGCGACAAAAATCTGCAGAAGCAGAAAGTAACTATGACGATGTGCTTGAGTTTCTTGAAGCCGCCGGAAGCGCCGAGAAAGCCAGCGAAGCTAACAATACGCCCATCGATTCGGCAGATGGCGAATCCAATGACTCAGACTATTCACTGGAAGTGATTGAACCTGACAATACCTGATAAGTAGGCCGGTGCCACATGCATTGCTGCCACCGGCCTTAGACCGACCAAATCCAACGACACAAACAAACATTGGGAACTGACTATGGCTATCGATTTGCCACCCGCACTACCGCCGACACTGACGGCCGTTCAGCAGATATCTCCTTTTAGCGCAGTTACTGTGCCCTACGCGCGCAAGCTCGGTGAGTATGAAATCAAGCTGACTGGCGACCACCACCTCAGCATCGACGAAATCGACAGACTCTTCGCCACAGCGCAAACGCCTTCGCAATTGATATTGATGATTAACGCTGCAACCTATAACAAGGGCAATTTGCTGGTTCGGCTGCTCTATACCTCGCCCCAGAATGGCGTAGTTTATATTCATGCTTTCCAGGCTCGCGTTGGTGAAATCAAGGGCAGCGAAGTGATGAAAAGCCACTTTGGTGATCTTTCCGGCGACTTTGACCTGACTCGCGAGGAGTTTTCCACGCGCGAAATACTGGCAGAAATTCAGTCAGACCGCAGTGGCATTGATTACAGCATCAGTTATGAAGCCTCCACCACGGTAGCCAATGCGCTGGATCTGGTCTTTAACGAGTCGGTAGACGAAGAGCACGACGCTACGGATCTCATTGTGCAACTGGGCAACCAGGGGAGTCGCTTTGCAGGTCGCTACTTCCTCGACCTGGGCTTCAAGCATGACTTTGCCGGCGGTGCGCAGCTTTCCGGCGGCTACGAGCGCGCCATCACCGAATGGGGTGAATCCCGCGATGGCGAAGATTATCAGCAAGTGCAATTAAAACTCGACAAAGCCTACAGCTTCGGCCTGTACGGTGTTGAAGCACGCCACAGTGAATATGTTCGAGATCTGGGAACTGTCAATGTCGCAACGACCGCCTGCCTGATTCCCGGTGGTCTGCTGCCTTGTATACCGACAGCAAGCTCAACACCAATGGACGTTGAACTCGATGCGGAAATTGACCAGATCGCCTTGACCGGCAACCAGGTTCTGTCGAGTGATATTAACCATCGCTTTACCTTGTCACAGCGACTGGACTACACCGACTCCATGATCGATTCAAACATCGGCCAGATAGTGCAGGATGAACGCTATGCAAGCCTTGAGCTGGGCGCGACCTATCACAAGGCCCAGAAGCACGGCGACAACCTGTTGAACTGGAAGCTAGGCGCGGCAGTTAAGGGCGGTATCAGCGGCGACAAAGGTACACTTGGAAGTGACAGCCGGTCAGAAGGTGTGGCTATTGGCAAACGCACCGCTGAGTTCATCGTCGTCAAACCAAAGGCCGAGGCTACTTACGCCATCAGCGCCAACTCTAACTTCAAACTGGGTATAAGCGGTCAGATCAGTGATGAGCAGTTACCGCAACAACAGCAGTGGGTACTCGGCGGCATCGATCGGCTGAGCGCCTATCTGCCGGGTGTGCTGGTTGGCGATACCGGCTACCACGCCGACTTCAGTTTTAATCACACTTGGAATTTTGGCAGTTTCTCACTGGTCGGCGGAATCTTTGCTGAATATGGCAGCGCCCAGTATGAAAACGCCTCCGGCAGCCTTGGGGGTATCGACCTTGGCAGCGACAGCAGCATTTCGGATGCGGGCCTCAGAGCAACACTAAGCGCTTGGGACTGGCTTGAAGTACGCGCGGTCATTGCGGAATCACTGTCGGAAGACAACGTCAACCAAGAGCTGCTGGAGCGTGCTGAAGCTGACTTTTTTGTGGTAGTCAAAGCTACCTTCTAAAAGCCCTCTGCCGAACCATGCCTATATCGATGCGGCCACTCTGGCCGCATCGTGCATCGCACCTTCAATATAACTCACACCCTTGCAATCACCCACCGTGTGCACGCTAAGCCCTGCACCTTTCAGTGAATCAGCCAGTTCCTGACTACCCTGGGCTCCCTTGGCCACGACAACATGATTAGCCGCCAGCTTCCGCACCTGTCCGCGATAGTTGCGATAACTTACGGACTTATCCGGCAACACCGCAACCTCTTCAGCTTTGTTGATCAGTGCAACACCCAGCGCCTTTAACTCTGCCAGTAAGCGCATTCGCCGCACCAGATAGAGGCCGGCGCCCGCTCGACTGGTTTCGTTGATGACTGTCACGGCGCGGCCACGGTGAGCCAAGAATTCCGCTAACTCCAAGCCGACCAGTTCACCGCCGATAATCACTATCTGCTTACCCAGCGGCAGCCAATAGCGGCTGGCAATATTGACCAGTGCGCGATTGCGTGTCACCCCCGTCGCAGCACCGACGCTGAGCAATGCCTGCGTCCCGCTGCTGATTTTACCTTTGAGCGAAGCTAGCTTTTCACCCAACACCATGGCACGCATTTCATCGCCGCTGAATACAAAATCTTGATCACTGCCTGGCAGATCCGGCATGGTGCGCACTGCCCCCGTCGCCACGACAACTTCATCAACAACCAGCCGCTGCAATTGTTCGGCAGATGCTACCGTGTTCAAGTAAACCTTTATCGGCAAGGCCTTTATCTGCCGCCGGAGCCAGTCTAGCAGCTGACCATTGGGTTCATAGGCCATTGCGGCAAACTGCAGGGTTCCACCCAAAACGGCCCCCTTTTCCAGCAAGGTAACCCGGTGGCCGCGCAGCGCCAGGCGACGAGCAGCCTCCATACCTCCGGGACCGCCGCCTATCACAGCCACATGTTTTGGCTGAAGGGTCGGCGCCAAAAGATTTTCCGCTTCAGCCGCCGTGTCCGGGTTAACCGCACATTTGACCGCATCTTCCACATAGATCTGACTGACACAGCAATAGCAGTATACGCAGGGACGAATGTCCCGAATTTGATTTTGCTGAATTTTGCTCGGCAGGTAGGGGTCGGCAAGCATCTTGCGCCCCATCCCGAGAAAATCGAAATGACCGGCGCCGATATGCCGACTCGCCGAGGCTGGCTCGATCCGCCCGGATGCAATCACTGGCACCTGCACACTCTGCTTGATCGCAATGGCGTTGTCGACCATACGCTCCGGGACGTGGGGAATATTTGACTCGGAATGCAACGCACCGCGTGATGTATCGTGGTATGCGCTGACAGTGATCGCATCCGAACCAGCCTTCTCCACCAGTTGAGCCGTCGCCTTAGCATCCTCCAGTGCAATGCCCTCGGTCTGGCCAAACTCGCCGGAATCAAGTTTGCACCACACGGGAAAATCGCGGCCAACTTCAGCGCGCACCGCCGCAATAATTTCCAAGAGCAGGCGCGCGCGGTTTTCCAGAGAGCCGCCGTAGGCGTCATCGCGCTGATTCGTTAGAGGAGACAGGAAAGACGAGATGATGTAACCGTGACCGCCGTGAATTTCCAAGCCATCCAATCCGGCTTCACGCACACGTCGCGCCGCCGCTGCAAATTTCTGGACAAGTACCTGAATATCATCCGCGGTCATGATGTGAAGTTTCACATCCAGCTTTTGCGCCGTGGCAGAACGCGCAAGCTCTTCGGGCAGCATTCCCTGATCCAGATCGCTCTGCTTGAATACCGGCATTGACGGTATCCACACCGGCCGGCCAGCTTTCATATCCTCGACACCGACCAGCCCACCAAAATGCAGCTGTGAGATGAGCTTCGCATCATAGGCATGCACCGCTTCAGCCATTGCCTGCAACCCCGGTATAAACTTGTCATCCGAGATCGCAACCTGCCGCGGCTGATTGCCGCCATGCGGCCAGGCTACTCCCGCCACACCCAGCGTAATCAGACCAGCACCGCCCTTAGCCTGCTCGGCATGAAAGGCTCGGATCTGTTCGCCACAATGGCCATCCGGCTCGGCCAAATTAAC
>JBFKDP010000193.1:0-7802 GCA_041619575.1 Litorivivens sp. | reverse complement strand
TGCCCCGTATTCTGGGCTGGGGGCATACCACAGCACCGATGCTGCAGCAGACCAAAATCGATGCGAGTCGCAATGGGAACTACGTTTTCCCCTGGACCCGAAAAGCGATTACGGACGCCTATCAACGTGCAGGAATCGCCGGCCCCGAGGTACTGGATGCCATTGAGCTGCATGATTGTTTTACCATCACCGAGTACATGGCCATTGAGCACTTTGGGATTACCGCGCCGGGTGAAGCTTGGAAGGCGGTGGAAGAGGGTGTTGTTGCCTTTGATGGGCGGCTGCCTATTAATCCCTCCGGTGGTTTGATTGGCCAGGGTCACCCGGTCGGTGCCACGGGTATCCGTATGGTCTTGGATGCGTGGCGACAGACGACCGGCAATGCTGGTGATATGCAGATTGCCGGCGCGAAAAAAGTTGCGACCTATAATGTGGGAGGCTCTGCCACCACGAATGTGTCTTTTGTCGTGGGAGTGGATTGAGGATGGCAGATACTTATATTTACGACGCTGTGCGCACGCCGCGCGGCAAAGGGCAGGCTGCAACCGACACCAAGCCCGGCGGTTCACTCAGCACTATTGCACCACATGCATTGGTGTGCCAGCTGGTTGATGCGCTGGCCGAGCGCAATGGCGACGAATCCATAGGCGGCGTCGAGCGTTTATTGTTGGGCTGTGTGGGACAGGTGCGATCACAAGGCGGGCATATTGCGCTAGTCAGTCGTTTGGCATCGCAATTGCCCGACACCGTGGTTGCCAAAACGCTTAACAATTACTGCGTCTCAGGACTCAGTGCTGTTGGAGAATCGGCATTATGGACGCAGGCCGGTCACCCCGGCCTAAGTTTGGCTGGCGGTGTGGAAAGTTTATCGCAAGTGCCCTTTATGGCAGATAAAGCGGCCTATTATCTTAATGACGAATTACGGCGTGAATTGCGTTGGGCTTTGCCGGTCATGGGCGCTGAGCTAATCGCCAGTCTGGAGGGCTACAACAAATCCGAGCTGGATACGCTGAGTATGCACTCCCATCAGCGCGCCAGTGCGGCGTGGGAAAAAGGTTACTACGACAGCAGTGTGATACCGGTGCACCACACTGACGGTAGTGTGGCGCTTGCCTATGACGAGTGGGTACGCGATGACCTAACGCTTGAAAAACTTGGCAATCTGCCGCCAGCCTTTGCCGAGATTGGCGCAGCCGAAGCAGATGCCATGATGTTGGCGGCCTATCCACAACTGGAGTCCATTACTCACCTTCACTCAGTGGCAAATTGCCCCGGGCTGTCCGATGGCGCGGCGTTGGTGCTCACAGGCTCGAAAGAGGCGGGAGCCGAGTATGGGCTGAAGCCTCGCGCCCGAATTCGAGCTTACGCCGAGTGTGCTGGCGATCCGGTTATTCAGTTCTCTGCGGGCTTTGATGCGATGCAGCGCGTATTGGATCAAAGCGGAGTCAGTCTGGCCGAGCTGGACCTGATCGAATTTATGGAAGCCTTTGCTGCAACGCCCTTGAAGTTTTTGCGCAATTACGAGGTCGATCCTGGCAAGGTAAACGTCAATGGTGGTCTGATTGCCATCGGTCACGCACTGGGTGCTACAGGCGCATCGCTGGTGGCGACGCTGTTTCACGAGTTGGAGCGGCGAGATGCTCAGCTTGGCATGGTCGTTTGTCTGGCAGCCGGTGGGATTGGGTCGGCGATGATTATTGAACGTACCTAAATATAGTTAGTGCAAGCGCCTACCTAAGCTTGCGGCGAAACCGTTCTCCAACCAGCTTGTTCACCGAGCGGATCGCTGCATATACCTGATTTGAAGTTGAATTCTGAGCGTTCATCGCCGCACGCGCTTTGTCGCGTGGTGCACCTAGGCCTTCAAACAGTGAGAGAACAACTCGGGCGATCAGAATATGTATCACCTGAATGCCCTGCACGGTGCCGTCGACGCTCTCTTCGCTATTGGTCTGCCAGGTCCGCAGCATTGCACGCTGCTCGGTTAGCACGTTTAGATCATTGCGCGTCTGGGCCGCGCGATTTAGTCGAGCGGCCACCACACCCAGCTCGCGATTTAAACACCATACGGCCATTCCCAAATAGGCTGATGCGCTGACAACGAATCCGGCGCTAGCTAAGACGAACCAGTCGGACATCGGCCTCCACTCCATTTTCTTTCATGCCTGAACGCAATTGGTCACGCGTTTGAGAAAGCACAATTCGGCGCATCAAACCCGGAGTTAGCGCGCTGAATTTTCCACCGATCCATGAGCGCTCGGCAATCAAGGAGAGCGGATTTAGAATCTCTAGGGTAATTATCATGCGTGGCCCGCCCTCACTGAACTCGGGAGGTAGGTTGTGCTCACAAGCGGCCAACTCAGATGTGCTCTTGCTTAATTGACGTAAATTGGAATGCAGGCGCCATACGATAAGGCCGAGCAACGTAAGCGCGACGATGTTCGCGAGAAGCAGAATAATTAACCAGCTCATACCTTTCAAAGCCCTGAAAGCATTGAGCGCTATTATGCCTGAAGGTGAGACTGGAAGGGGGTGCGTGAGTGTTTGGCTGAAAAAATGTCAGAAAAATGTGCGCTGGTCCCAAATTTCAGAATCGTTTAGTGAGGGCCTCCCTAAGACGGATAGCTTTCTGCACAAGTAGGGAGTGCCCAAGCTCAGTCGGAGCGGGAGGGCAATTGTTGCGGTGAATATAAGGTATTAAAAAGCACTTGAGCATTGAGCAAATGTGGCGCTCGGATCCGCGACAGGGTGCTGTTCAATTGCGCAGGGATTTTTCCAAAACCGATTGCTCCAGGCGATAGGCGCCGTGGAGATTGCCCCGATAATGCCTGCTCCGCAGGGTGCTGATTGAAAATATCAGGGAGGTTTTGCTGCGGGTGCGCACGCCCTCGCCCGAAACGTCGATGCGTGTTCCAGCCAGATCAAGAACGCCCCCATCGGCAAAGATTGCATTGCTGCCTGTTATGGTCAGGTTTGTTGCCGTCAATGTTGATTGCGTTGAGAGCAGCCCAATGGTTGGGGCGTTGATGGTGGTGTGCTCAATAGTCGCCGAAGAGTTGCGTGCATTAATCTGATTGGTCTGGACGCGGTCAAGCGTAACATTGTGACAGTTGTCCAGTATGATCTGGTAGAAAGTTCCAGTGATCGTCAGGTCGGATTTATCCTTGCAGCGATATATGTCCTGTTCCGGTCCTTGGCTTTTTGTTGATAGGTCTTTGGCTGGCGAGCTGCCCAGCGTGGAGAGTATGAGCCGATTGAAATCGGATGTATGGGTAAACATGGGCATGTGCTCTGCGCCACGTATTACCTGTAGATCCGCGTCGGGAAGTTGGGCAGCAAGAAGTTTTCCGGTGCGTAGCGGGGCAATAGGGTCGCGGTCACCCCAGATGAGGCGGACGGGAGGCTGTAGTGACAGCACGGCCTGCGTGAAGTCCTCGGCGACCAATGCCATGCCGGCGTTCATATTGCTTGAACCGGAAAAGATCCTGCCCCAGACAAACTCGTTATTGCCGATTGTTTGGGTTGGATCATATAGACCGCCCAGCACACCAAACAGGCGGTCAGAGATCCCTTGCGCTAGGCTTTTTGTTCCCCCGATTGCGATGGGCAGGGCGTTGCCCTGAATAAACGCGTGAGCGTTATTTTTCATAAATGCCGTGCGCTCGAGTATGCCTGCTGCATTGACCAGAACAAGTTGCTTTACGTCATCCGGATACAGTGCGGTATAGCGCAAGCTGACAGCGCCACCCATTGAGTGACCGATGACATAGATTGGCTTGGCGTGGTAGCGCTGCTTGACCTCGCGCAGAACGCGTGCATAGTTTGTTGGCGAGTACTGCCCTGGAGGAGCTGATGATCGGCCGAAACCGGGAAGATCCAGCAGAATGACGTGGAAGTCTTTTTCGAGAGCCGGAACCAGCAGGCGCCAGTCGCTTAGTCCTGCTGCTCCGAGTCCGTGAACAAGTAGCACTGCTGGATTGGCTATGTCGCCAGTGTCTGCAACAAATAGGCTGCCGCCAAAGACCGGGTCGGTTATCGCCCCGCTGCGCCAGTGATTGGGGATTTCAAAGTCAACCGGCTGTTGTGCATACTCTTGTGCATAGGCACTGGCAATAAGGCACAGAAAAGCCGAAAGCGCTAATTTTACCGCCATTGTGATATTCAAACGCGCGGCCGAGACCACGCGTCTGATGCTCTACTGAACGGTTTAAGGATAACCTGACTCGTTTGGGTCGATGAGTACTTCAAGTACCCGAGTCGTTGAAGAATAGGAATCATGGGAAAAGATGATGCGGCCTTGCCCTTTATACAGTGCAGCGGTTCTCACCAGATCTTTGCCGCTGAAGTTAAAGGGAATCCAGGCTTTCCCAGTCTGGTGGGTGGTCGTCGCGGTTGGAGTGCCTATTAGCGCATAGACTTCCTGCATGGACATCCCTTCGCGGATGACGTCCAGTCCTGACTTCTCGCCATTGGATGCTGGAGCTTGGCTTTGCTGGGGCTGGTTCGGTGTAGCTGGGCTCGCATTCTGCATCGTGGCCAGATCGACCATGCCGCGCTTGTACTGAGGAACGGTAGGATTTTTGCCTACTTCTTTCCAGCTCGCTTTGGCGTACTTCGCAATCTTTTTGTTGGCGTTGTTCTTAACTTCGTCGAGGGCCGAGGAGTAACGGTTGTTCTTAGAGGGACCGATCGATTTGGCAAGCCAGGCAAGTGTGTCAAGATCATTGCGCTGAGCTGAGGGGTATCTTTGCAGTAGTACTTCCATTGCGACATCAAGTACTTCAGTGCTGGATTCTTTTGTGTTGTATATGCTTTGAGCGGCTTGCTTGATGCTGACGTTGCCCCCTTGTGTGAGTTGGTCGATATAACGTTGTTGAACAACATCGGCACCCAGACAGGAGCCTACACTGAATAGTGTCAGTAACAATGCGTGGAGAACTTTTTTCATTGGCTTATCCTTAGCACAAATTCTTTAAATAGAGGTATGGCGAGGGGAGTTGAAGAATAAAGTTTAGCAGCGCTGTAACTGCGGTCAAGTGACTTGAAGCGCGCCGATACACCAGCGGTTACCGCTGGCAGATATAGGCGACAGGTTTGTGAGTTTGGGTTGAGTCTGCGAACAATCGAGCCCTGCAAACAGGGCGGTTGGGTAGGGTCGGCCGTGCAAAAGCGCAGCGTGCTGCCTGTGCTTTCTGCGATGGCCCTGCAAGTGCTCCGAATTGCCTGCAGTATTGAGTAGAATGGCACTTTGCGGTGAGAATCAGGTAGTGCCGACCAGGTCGGGGCGGCGTGGCAACGTATGCTTCAACTGTAACCCTCGCCATGCACTGAACGGCAAGGCGGAGGTCTGCCGAATGTCCCATTTTCTACAGTGGTTGACCGCTGGAGCCCTTCTACAGAGCTACTGAAGAGTAGATAATTAACGGTTACAAACGTAATTGGGGATATACATGAATACTCCACGACTGGGGCGCTGGGGCCTGTTGATTTTAGTCTTGGTACTGGCTAGCGGCTTGAGCGCCTGCAATGGCAGCTCAAGCTCATCGAGCGGGTCCTCGTTTACCAGTGACGGCGGCAACGGCGATGGTGGTGGGGATAACGGTGGTGGCAATAATGGCGGCGGTGGCAACAACGGCGGCGGTGGCGATAACGGTGGTGGCAATAATGGCGGCGGTGGCAACCCTCCTGCCGAGCCCCAGGTTTTCCTGATTCTCCCCGACAACGATACCGACCGCCCGGCGGGCACGGCTCAAAATGAGGCCTTGTCTGCATTTTTCATCGCGCTCGCGGGCGATACCATTGAATTTGCCGAAGGCACGTTCAACTTTGATACCACGATGGTTATGTCGCATAAAGAGGGAATTACAATTCGCGGCGCCGGCATGCGCAAGACCGTGCTCAATTTCGAAAACAGTGCGACACCTGAGGGCTTTTCGCTGAGCCATATGACGGGTATCACCATCGAAGATTTGACGGTTTACGATACCCCTGGCTTCTCCATTAAGATCTCTGACTCCGATCACGTCACCCTGCGCAATGTGCGCACTATGTGGAGTAGTGGCGACGGCTTTATGGACCCCAATGTTCCCTCCACCCTCGACGTATCCTGTGATGGCAGTAATGCAGCGTCCAAAGGTTTTCAGGTACACGGTGGTTCAAATCTCGGCCTGCCTTCCTACCCGGACGCGCAGGGTAGCTATGTGGATGCCACAGGAAGAACTCGGCGCTATGTCGTTGATCCAACCAATGGCGGCTATGCCCTCTACCCCGTGCTGACCAACAATGTGCTGCTCGACAACGTTGTCGCCGTAGGCGCTTCCGATGCGGGTATTTATGTTGGCCAATCCAATGACGTGATCGTCCGCAACTCGGAAGCCCTGTTTAACGTGGCGGGCTACGAGATTGAGAATACCGATCGCGCTGACCTGTACAATAACGTCGCCCACTGTAATACCACGGGCTTCCTGATCTTTGACCTGCCCGGCCTCAATCAGTACGGCGACGGTACTCGTATCTTCGACAGCTATTCCGGTTTCAATAACCAGGATAACTTCGCTCCGGGTGGCATCGTCTCCATTGTTCCGAAGGGCGTTGGCTTGCTGCAGCTCGGTTATGACCGCGTAGAGTTTTTCAATAATACTGTTGAATACCACCGTACATTGGGTGTCGTGCTGGTGAGTCATGAGCTGCTGGAATTTAAACCCGACCACCCTGACAAACGTATGGATCTCTATCCGGAAGGCATCCATATACACAACAACACTTTTACCACCAATGGTTTGCTGCCAGAGCCGCCGCGAGAGGGTGTATTTACCTGTAGTGACGAGGAGACAGGTCTTGTCGATCCCGGGAAGGTGATAGAGGGGCTGCAGGACTATCTTGAGGGTATTACCGACGATCCGTCTGCGGTTCCCTGTATTGATCAGTCGCACACCTCGCTACTACCCGCATTGGTTCAGATTAAAACCCTGCAGGCAGGTGATGCCTATATTGGCCAAGGTGCCCATATTGTCTGGGACGGCATGTTTGATGAAAGCAGCAATGGCTGTGACTTGGCGCCGGAATTTCAGGGCAAAGTGGACAATAGCATTGCCCAGGACGGCAAGCCTTTGGGTAAGCCCGATTACGACAGCAGTGATTTCCCGGATTGCCGCTACAACGACTATAAATTTAGTGACATTGCGGCCGGTACTAGACGTCACCCCTTGTTCTGGTATTGCTTTCCAGACGCCGGTGACGTTGGCGCCAACAACTTCTCGCTGGATAGCCGCAAGTATCTGAACTTTGTTGATACCGATCCGCTGACGGCACCAAAAACCGATATCGATGCGCACGACTGCCCGAGCCTGTTTGGCGCCCAGTTGGCACCGATACCCCCAGTCGTCGTTCAGCCATATGTGCCGGGTGAGGGCGGCAGCGCGGCACCTAGCGCCGATGAAATACTGGCGGTATGCGAATCTGCCAGCGGCAATGAAATCAATGCGGCCGCCCTGCCCTATAACTGCCCGAAACTGTCGCACTACAATTTGTTTGATGATGCGACTGATCCCCGCTCTGGCTTTAATGGCAACGGCGTTTTGTACGACCTGACAACACCGCTTTTCTCGGACTATGCGAGCAAGTACCGTGTCCTGTTTTTACCGGCAGGGGAGTCTGCACAATACGTTGAGGGCAGGGCCTCTTCACCCAATGCCACCATTGATTTTCCGGTGGGTACGGTTATTGCCAAAACCTTTACCTTTAAGGATGGCGCCGATGAAGACGTTGTGGAAACGCGACTGCTGATTCATCGCGCCGACGAC
>JBFKDP010000192.1:0-7855 GCA_041619575.1 Litorivivens sp. | reverse complement strand
CTGTTATAGCATTGACCTTCCTGTTTGCCTGGCGCTATCGCGCATCGAACACAAAAGCCACCTATAAGCCTGATTGGGATCACTCCACGCATCTGGAACTTGTAATCTGGGCCGCGCCACTGGCCATCATCATTGCGCTAGGTGCAATGACCTGGGTAAGCACTCATCAACTCGATCCTTACCGCCCGCTGTCTCGTTTGGACGAAGGTAAACCTATACCCGACGGCGTGGAACCCTTGGTGGTCGAAGTGGTTGCGATGGATTGGAAATGGCTTTTCTTTTATCCCGAGTACGATATCGCTGTCGTGAATGAGCTGGCTGCACCGCTTGATCGCCCGATCAAGTTCAAGATTACGGCAACAACCATGATGAACTCATTCTATATCCCGGCACTGGCAGGGCAGATCTATGCGATGGGTGGCATGGAAACCAAGTTGCACGCGGTGATTAATGAGCCTGGTGTATTTGATGGCTTCTCCGCCAATTACTCTGGCGCAGGTTTTAACGGAATGCGTTTCAAGTTCCACGGAATGAATGAGGAAAATTTTGAGCAGTGGCTGTTACAAGTGAAAGGCGATGGAGCACCCTTGACGCGTACCGTCTACAAAGAGCTTGAGAAGCCCAGCGAATACGATCCGGTACGTTATTTCAGTGGTGTCATGCCCGGTCTCTACGAGGCAATTCTGAATCGCTGTGTCGACCCGGGTACGTTGTGCATGAAAGATATGATGGTGGGGCACAAGACCCGCCACGCTGAAGGTGATTCACACCACACAGGTCACGAGTCTCACTGAACACCTAACTAACATGGCGGCTGCAGCGCGGCCTTCCGATTTACTGGCAGAGCGGTTAATTCATGTCTGAACAGTTCGACCTTGGAAAATTGATATTCGGGCGCCTGACGCTTGAATCCATTCCCTACCATGATCCGATTATTATCGCGACATTTGTGATGGTAGCCATTGGTGGCATTGCATTGCTGGTTGCTGTAACGCGAGCCAAGTTGTGGGGCTATCTGTGGAGCGAGTGGTTTACCAGTATCGACCATAAACGTATTGGCGTGATGTATATGATCCTCGGGATCGTCATGCTTCTTCGCGGCTTTGCCGACGCCATTATGATGCGCATACAGCAAGCGATTGCCTTTGGTGATTCCATGGGTTATTTGCCGCCAGATCACTACGATCAGATTTTCACCGCGCACGGTGTCATCATGATTTTCTTCGTGGCCATGCCTTTTGTAGTCGGCCTGATGAACTACATCGTGCCGCTGCAGATTGGTGCGCGCGATGTAGCCTTTCCTTTCCTGAATAACTTCAGCTTCTGGATGACGGCATCCGGCGCTGTTTTGGTCATGGTTTCGCTCTTTATCGGTGAGTTCGCCAAATCTGGCTGGCTAGCCTATCCACCCTTAACCGGGATATTGCAAAGTCCGGGGGTGGGGGTTGATTACTATATCTGGGCTCTGCAGATAGCCGGGGTCGGTACGCTGCTGTCCGGCGTAAACTTTGTGGTAACCATCGTTAAGATGCGCGCACCGGGTATGAGCCTGATGAAGATGCCTATCTTCACCTGGACTGCACTGTGTACTAACGTTTTGATTGTGGCGGCATTTCCCATTCTCACTGCGGTGTTGGCACTGCTGTCACTCGACCGCTATATGGATATGAATTTCTTCACCAATGATCTTGGTGGCAACGCCATGATGTATGTGAACCTGATCTGGATTTGGGGTCACCCGGAAGTTTACATACTGATATTGCCTATTTTTGGCGTATTTTCAGAGATCGTGGCGACCTACAGTGGTAAACGACTGTTCGGCTATTCCTCCATGGTTTACGCCACGGTGGTGATTACCATCCTGTCCTACTTGGTCTGGTTGCACCATTTCTTTACCATGGGTTCGGGCGCAACGGTTAACAGCTTCTTCGGGATAACGACCATGATTATCTCCATCCCAACGGGCGCGAAAGTCTTTAACTGGCTGTTCACCATGTACCGTGGCCGCATCAAGTTTGACGTGCCGATGCTGTGGACAGTAGGTTTTATGGTTACCTTTGTTATTGGTGGCATGACCGGTGTACTGCTGGCAGTTCCTCCGGCGGATTTCGTCTTGCACAATAGTCTGTTTCTCATTGCACATTTTCACAATGTGATCATCGGCGGGGTAGTCTTTGGTGTCTTTGCTGCGATTGCTTACTGGTACCCAAAGGTCACCGGATACAAGCTCGATCCGTTCTGGGGCAAGATGACTTTCTGGTTCTGGTTAATCGGTTTCTACCTGGCCTTTATGCCGCTCTACGTTCTCGGGCTGATGGGCGTTACCCGCCGTATGAGCCACTTTGATGACCCGTCCTTGCAGATCTGGTTCCAAATTGCGCTCGTGGGTGCTGTCTTTATTGGTATCGGTATTATCTGCTTCTTGCTGCAATTCTATGTCAGCTACCGCAAGCGCGATTCGCTGCGGGACGAGACTGGCGACCCCTGGGATGGCCGTACGCTGGAGTGGTCGACGACGTCTCCGCCGCCGCAATACAACTTTGCTATTACGCCGTGTGTATACGACAACGATGCCTGGTGGCATATGAAAGCCAACGGTTTCAAGCATCCGCGTGAGGGCTTTGCGCCCGTGCACATGCCCAAGAATACGGCGGCCGGTTTGGTACTCGCAGGTATCAGTACTGTTCTCGGCTTTGCGATGATCTGGCATATGTGGTTATTGGCAGGTGTGTCATTTGCGGCGCTGATTGGCGCTACCATCGTGCATACATTTAACTATAAGCGCGACTACTACATTCCCGCCGGGGAAGTAAAGCAGGTCGAGCGTCAACGAAGCGAGGTATTGGCCTAATGTCACAGACTGCTGCGCTGAATACCGGAGAAACCGGTAAGTTCGACTTTCTTGCAAAGGACTACCACGCCCCCAACGGAACCCTGCTGGGCTTCTGGCTCTACCTGATGAGCGACTGTCTCATCTTTGCTGCACTGTTCGCGACCTATGGTGTGCTGAGTCAAAGCTACGCTGGCGGGCCGACCGGGGGAGATGTGTTTGATTTGCCGCTGGTAGCGTTGAATACGGCTTTTCTGCTGTTTTCGTCCATAACTTACGGATTTGCGATGCTGCAGATGCAGCAGAAAAAGCTCGCGGGCACGATGATCTGGCTGGCAATTACCGGTTTGCTGGGTTTGTCCTTTCTTGCGGTTGAACTGTATGAGTTTTACCACATGATTCACATCGGTGCGGGTCCGCAACGCAGTGCCTTTTTGTCGTCGTTTTTTACACTCGTCGGGACGCACGGGCTACATGTTACTTTTGGCATCATCTGGCTGTGTACGCTGCTGGTACAACTTTCCAAACATGGCCTGATTGCTGCTAACCGTAGGCGGTTGTTCTGCCTATCCATGTTCTGGCACTTTCTTGATGTTATCTGGATTGGCGTTTTCACGGTTGTTTATCTGATGGGGTCCATGACATGAGCGAACACGAACACCACGACCACCACGAGGACGAAGGGCCGCACGCGTCATTCAGTGGCTACATGATTGGTTTTATGGCTTCAGTCGTGTTGACTGCCATACCCTTCTGGCTGGTAATGGGGGATGTATTTGCCTCTCCCGGTGCTACTGCCCTCGTTATCCTCGGATTTGCTGCAGTACAAATTTTGGTTCATATGATCTATTTTCTGCATATGAATTTTCATTCCGAGGGTGGCTGGAACATGCTTTCGCTGTTATTTACAGCGGTACTCTTATTTATAACGCTCTTTGGCTCCCTGTGGGTGATGTACCACATGAACGTCAATATGATGCCGGGCATGATGTAGGTTGGTAGCCTGAATGCGACTGCCTGCGGTTTCCCACCTTCTTGAGGGCCTAAGGCCCAAGCATGCTGCACTGCTCTTGATCGCGCTGGTGTTGATTGCAGGTTTTGTGTCGCTTGGGAACTGGCAGTTGGAACGTAGGGAGTGGAAACAGGCGCTTATTCAGGCTGTAGAGCAGCGAGCCCATGCGCCTGCTCAACGCGCACCAGAGCGCGAGCATTGGGCCTTGATCAGCAGAAGCAACGATGAATATCGTCATGTTGTTGTGCGCGGCCGCTTTCTGCAAAGCAAGCCGGCACTGGTGGTTGCTGCAACGGAGTTGGGTAGCGGATACTGGGTTCTAACGCCATTTCAGTGTCGCGACGGCAGCGTTGTCTTTATTAATCGCGGCTATATTGGCCAGGGGCTGACACCGGCGGGGCCCCCAGAGGGCGAGGTGGAGGTCAGCGGCCTGCTGCGAATCAGTGAACCGGACGGCAGTCCACTACGTAAAAACAAGCCCAGCGCGGATCGCTGGTACTCGCGTGATATCGAAGCCATTGCCCTTGCGCGCGGGCTGATTGCAGCGCCT
The DNA here is from genome assembly GCA_041619575.1 of Litorivivens sp. Classification (GTDB taxonomy): domain Bacteria; phylum Pseudomonadota; class Gammaproteobacteria; order Pseudomonadales; family Spongiibacteraceae; genus Litorivivens. The sequence continues at coordinate 3,463 of JBFKDP010000192.1, read as the reverse complement.
TTTTTCATCGACGCTGCTCAGGGTGCACCGGGGAGCCGTCAGGTCGACCCAGCCAACGCCTCTGACGCTGATAATGTCCCGGTGGGCGGGCTGACCGTCATCCAATTTCATGATAATCATCTGGTCTATTCCCTGACCTGGTACGGTTTAGCTGCCATGGTTGTGGTGGCTTTTATTATTCTCCTCCGAGAAGCGCGGATTGCCCGCGAATGTCACGCAGTCCCTGATTAGTGCAGTGATAGCGCAGGCTGTCCATTCCCTGCGTCTAACGTATACTGGTAAAGGCCCACTCTGGCGGAGCAGCTAATTGAATAGCACACGAGCATACAGCCTGAGCGCCGCGCCAGCGCTTGCGGGAAGCCCCACTCAGGCTGAACCCAGTGATACCGACACCCTTGGCAAGCATATGCGCCAGCTGGTTCAATTGCGCTGGATGGCGGTGCTCGGTCAGCTGCTGACCATTTTGCTAACCCATTATGGCTTCGGTGTGGACCTGCCGCTTCAGGTCATGTTTGGCGTACTGGCGGGGCTGGTCGCATTTAACGTGCTCGCTGAGTTTGGTTTACGGCTCAGACGAAGAGTACGCAATGTTGAGCTCTTTGTTGGCCTCGTCGTCGACATGCTGACGCTTACGGTTCAGCTCTATCTCAGTGGTGGTACAACCAACCCTTTTGTATTTCTCTATTTGCTGCAGGTCGGTCTTGCTGCTGTACTGATGGCGCCACGCTATGCCTGGTGCCTGATGGGCGTTGCAACCTTATGTTTTATCTGGCTCGCCGAGGCCGGGCGGCCGCTTGACCTGCCGCAAGACTACCATTTGGGTATTCATAGCTATTACGTCGTGGGTATTTTGATCTGTCTGGTGCTCAATGGTGCGTTGCTTGTCATCTTTATCAACCGGATTAACCAAACTCACCGAGAACGAGACGCGCGCCTTGCGCAGCTGCGTCAGCGAGCTGCGGAAGAGGAACATATTTTACGGATGGGGTTGCTGGCTTCGGGCGCCGCGCACGAGCTGGGCACACCACTGTCAACCATCGCCGTTATTCTGGGCGACTGGCAACACATGCCGAATCTCGCTGCGAACGCGGAACTGAGTCAGGATATTGAAGAAATGCAGGTTCAGGTGAACCGCTGCAAGGGTATTGTGAGTGGTATTCTGACGTCGACGGGCGAGACCCGGGGTGAGTCATCCGGTGAGACTACCATCTGTGAATTTTTCGACGAGCTGATCGAAGAGTGGCGGGAAACCCGTAAGAGTCAGGAGCTGCATTTCGAGAATCACTTTGGAGACGACCTCGACATCGCCTCCGACTCGGTGCTAAAGCAAACGGTCTGCAACTTACTGGATAACGCACTGGAGGCGTCACCACTGTGGATTGGTATTGACGTCTCTCGCGAGGCGGATAATCTGGTCGTGCGCGTGGTGGATAGAGGCCCCGGCTTTTCAAAGGCGGTTTTTGACCGGCTGGGGCAGCCCTACCAGTCGACCAAGGGACGGCCCGGCAGCGGCCTGGGTCTGTTTCTGGTGTTTAATGTTGCAAGAACACTGGGGGGGAATGTGAAGGTACGTAACCTGCCGAATGAAGGTGCGGAAGTGGTTTTACGTTTGCCTCTGGAATCGCTGGTTTTGCAGGAGGATTAGCGCAATGGTCGACAGCCTGGAAGAGAGAACACTGCTGCTGGTTGAAGACGACGCCGCCTTCGCGCGCACCTTGGGCCGATCCTTTGAACGCCGGGGGTACACGGTGCTTAGTGCCTCCAGCCTGGAGAGTACTGAAGCAATACTGGCGGAGCACTCCCCCGGCTATGCGGTGGTTGACCTCAAACTCGAAGGGGAGGCATCGGGTCTTGCCTGTGTGCAGGCACTGCATAAACATGACCCGGAGATGCTGATTGTTGTGTTAACCGGTTATGCCAGCATCGCGACCGCGGTCGAAGCGGTAAAGCTTGGTGCCTGTCACTACCTGACCAAGCCTTCAAACACGGATGATATTGAAGCGGCCTTTAACAATGCAGACGGTAATGTGGATGCCAAAATCAACGGGCGGGCTACGTCGATAAAAACGCTGGAATGGGAGCGCATTCACCAAACGCTGGCTGAAACTGATTTTAATATTTCCGAAACCGCTCGCCGTCTCGGCATGCACCGCCGCACACTGGCACGCAAGCTGGCGAAGCAGCAGGTGAAGTGAACGCTGACTTCGCGCTGCTCAGTAATTCACTTCCAGCTGGATCCCCACTTCCCTTGGCCTGCCGTAAGCAGCGTAGCCTCGCGGCGATGAGGCGCCAATATATCCCTCACGGAACTGGTAGGTTTCAGTAAGGTAGTCCTCGTCAAAAATGTTGTAGGCGAACAGGTAGGCAGCCAGACGTGCGCCTTCCCAACCCACTCGCACGTCAACCAGTGTGCGCTCCTCGGTAAATTCATCGTCCATGTTGCTTGGGCGTGTGTAGGCATGATCACGATAGGACACGTTGGCTGATGCCATCCACGGTGCGGCGCGATACACCCCGCCGAAACTAGCGGTTATCGGCGGCGCCATGATGAAATCATTGCCTGAGTAATCACCTTGGGAGTCTTTATAGTCTTCGAATTCGGTTTCAACCCAGCCCAGAGAGGCGTTTAGTGATAGTGTGTCGCTGGCCTGCCAGTTGGCGAATACGTCTAAGCCGTGGAGTGACGAACTGGCGGCATTCTCATTGGCAAAGAAAATCCCTCGCAGCACGGGAACCTGTTGATCTTCCCACTCGACGTAAAACAGGTTCACACCCATATCCAGCCCAGATTCCAGATAACTGCCACGTGCGCCCACTTCATAGTTTTTTGTGTACTCGGGGTCGTAGGGAAAGGCTTCGCCAGTCTGGGTGTTCACATCCACGCCGCCCGCGCGGTAGGCTTCGGAATAGCTGACAAACAGGTTCCATTCGTCTGTGGCAGCAAATCTGAGTGCTGCCTTGGGTAGCAGGGCTGAGTAGTCAGTTTCACCACCTTGGAAGCCATCAGTATCCGGTGCAAAACCTCCGGCAATTAATGCCGGTGCGACATTGATGCCGGGCTGATTGCTGGCGTTGCCTTGGGGGCCGAGAAAGAGCTCTCCGCGCAGCAGGCTATAGCGATTTTTCTGATCAAGTTTTTCATAATCGTAGCGCATCCCCAAAGTCGCCGTCAGGTGCCAGGGTAGTTCAATATCGACTTCTGTGAACAGCGCGTAATTGGTCACATCCTGTTGGTCTTCACTGGCAAAATCAACTTCTATGTACGCGGCCTCTCCCACGCCGGGGGCGGGCAACAAATAGTCGGCAGGAATGACAATCTCTCCGGAATAGGTGTAGTTGTCGCGCGTAAAACTGCCCGCGTACAAGCCAAGTATCCCTTTATAACGACCGGGATTGTCAAAGTTCAGCCTGAACTCCTGGGTCAGATTACCGCCATCTTCAAGCAGATAGTTGACGCCGGCGT
>JBFKDP010000191.1:0-7868 GCA_041619575.1 Litorivivens sp. | reverse complement strand
TACCAGAAATGCAAAAATTATCTGCATTAATGCAGACCGAAAACCTGCGCTCTGATATCGGCATAGTCTGCATCCTGGTTTGACTGGGATTCCAGATAAAATTTTTCTTCCAGCAACTGGAATTTTTCCATTTCGTCATCTGCCATAAAGTGCAGACAGTCGCCGCCAAAGAACCAGAATAAGTCGCGCTGAACGTGGGGTGTAAACGCTGGAAAGTGGCTTACCAAGCGGCATAGCAGCTTTTGGCCTGCATCGGCGTAGTCCTTCTTGTTGCGCATGGCATCCTCGACCGCATTGAGCAGTTGTTCGGTTTCTTGGCGGCTTTCCGAATCGTGATCGGGGTCTTTCTCGAGAAAGGCACGCAGTAAGGTATCCAGGGAATTAAACAGTTTTTGGTGATATTCAAAGCGGTTGCTCACGGTTACTCCTGTGGGTGGCAGCTTGGTGCAGTGTATCGGACAGATCCCTACCATGGCAAAATAGGCGGTTTCGCGAATCGGGTGACCAACTAGCTTAGCGGTCACAGCTATCACACAAATACGGGTTGTATCGAATGACTAAGGCTTTATCGATCAGAGGGCTTCGTAAAACCTACGATAATGGCTTCGAGGCGCTAAAAGGCATTGATCTCGATGTCGCAGAGGGCGACTTTTATGCACTTCTGGGGCCGAACGGCGCCGGTAAATCGACCACCATCGGCATTATCAGTTCGCTGGTCAAGAAAACGGCGGGCGAGGTGCACGTCTTTGGCAGGTCGATTACCGACGAGGCCGCAGAGGCAAAAAAGTATATAGGTCTGGTGCCTCAGGAGTTTAACTTCTCCAATTTTGAATCTGTCTGGGATATCGTCACGAATCAGGCTGGTTACTACGGGCTTCCTCTGAAGTTGGCTGCTGAGCGTGCCGAAAAATACCTGAAAAAACTGGGATTGTGGGACAAGCGCAAAGACGCAGCACGCATGCTATCTGGTGGCATGAAACGACGTCTGATGATAGCGCGGGCACTGATCCACGAGCCCAAGTTGCTGATTCTGGATGAGCCGACCGCCGGGGTGGATATCGAGCTGCGTCGCTCCATGTGGGACTTTCTGCGGGAAATCAATCGCCAGGGCATTACCATTATCCTGACGACGCATTATCTCGAAGAGGCCGAAAGCCTTTGTCGGCATATCGGAATTATCGATCAGGGCCTCATCATCAAAGACACCAATATGAAAGCGCTACTCAAACAGTTGCAGCGAGAAGTCTTTATCTTCGATGTGGTTGGAGAGTTGCCGGACAAGCTGACCGTCAATGGTTTTGATGTGCACCGTGTGGACGAGCACTCCTTTGAACTGGTGCTGGATAAGGGCACGAGTCTTAATAGTGTCTTTGCGGAGCTGACGTCTCAGGGTCTCGAAATTTGCAGTATGCGTAACAAGGCAAACCGACTGGAAGAGCTGTTTGTCGGCCTGTTGGCGCAGGGAGGTGCACAATGAGTTTTAATGAGCAGTGGATAGCCTTTATGACAATCGTGCGCAAGGAAGTGCGCCGGTTTCTTCGCATCTGGATGCAGACGCTACTGCCGCCAGCCATCACCATGACCTTGTATTTTGTCATCTTCGGTACTTTGATCGGATCACGTATCGGTGAGATGGGTGGCTTTGACTATATCCAGTTTGTCGTGCCTGGACTGGTGATGATGGCGGTGGTGACCAATGCCTATTCGAATGTAGTGTCTTCTTTTTTTGGCGCCAAATTTCAGCGCTTTATTGAAGAAATCCTGGTCTCGCCCATGTCCAACAGCATTATCCTGTGGGGTTATGTGGTGGGTGGTGTTTCGCGCGGTCTGCTGGTCGGACTCATCGTAACGCTACTGTCGATGTTCTTCACGGAACTGCATATTCACAATATCTGGGTCACCATTGCCATTGTTGCCCTGACCTCAGTGTTTTTCTCGCTGGCAGGTTTTGTGAATGCGGTATTTGCCAATAACTTTGATGATGTCTCGATTGTGCCCGTCTTCGTGCTGACGCCGTTAACCTATCTCGGAGGTGTTTTTTATTCCATCGACATGCTGTCGGATTTCTGGGCTGGTGTATCGCAGCTCAATCCCATGTTGTATATCGTCAATGCATTTCGATACGGAATTCTTGGCGTTTCCGACGTGAATGTGACCTGGGCCTTTGTCATGGTATTGTGCTTCACCGTCGCCGCCTACGCCTATTGCATGCATTTGTTGGCTAACAGTAAGCGCCTGAGACAGTAAGTCAGTGAGTGAAAAGACAGATTATGCCGGGCTGCCGCTGGGCAAATCAGTGGCATATCCCGAACACTACGATGCCGGGCAATTACAAGCAATTGCCCGGTCGCTGGGGCGCGCCGATTTGTCGCTGGATACGACCCAGCTGCGCGGTAGTGATGTGTGGAATGCCTATGAATTATCCTGGCTTGATGCCAGAGGTAAGCCTCAGGTGGCTTGTGCGCAATTTGTGTTCTCCGCAGCTTCACCCAATATGGTTGAGTCCAAATCGTTCAAGCTCTACCTGAATTCTCTGAATCAAAGCCGCTTTGATTCGATGGAGCAGGTGGGCGATATACTGAAGCGGGATTTGTCTGCCGTTGCCGGTTGTGAGGTGGCGGTGCGCTTGTTAAAACCGGCGCACTGGCAATCCCAGCTCGCAGTGGCTGAGCCGACGGGCGTTTGCCTTGACGAGTTCGACCCCGGAGAGCTTGCGCAGGGACCTTCACAAGCTCTGCTGAGCACTGGCCTGTCAGAAGGCGGGGAGACGTACTACAGTAATTTGTTTCGCTCGCGATGCCCGGTTACCGGTCAGCCAGACTGGGCAAGTGTGGAAGTGTCGATTGCAGGCAGGTTACCCGAGCCTGCCTCACTGCTGGCTTACCTACTTTCATTTCGCAGTAACAACGAATTTCACGAGCAGTGCGCCGAGCGAATTTACAATGACATCATGCAAGTGTTGGCGCCGAACAAGCTTAGCGTGTACCTGCGCTTCACTCGTCGCGGTGGACTGGATATCAACCCTTTGCGGTCTAATTATCTTGATGAACGCTCTTTCGTTCGTTTGCCGCGTCAATAATCGATTTCTAAACTCTCAGTAACAGGAGTGACCATGATCAGCTCATTCAAACCCACTGCCAGAACGCTGATGGGCCCGGGCCCCTCGGACGTCCACCCGCGCATCCTCGAAGCTCTGGGGCGCACGACAATAGGCCATCTCGACCCTCAGTTCATTCAGATGATGGATGAAATCAAAACCCTGCTGCAGTATGCCTTTCAGACAGAGAATGCCTTGACGTTGCCCGTATCGGCGCCTGGTTCTGCGGGAATGGAAGCCTGCTTTGCGAACCTGCTTGAGCCGGGTGACAAGGCCGTTGTCTGCATCAACGGTGTCTTCGGTAATCGTATGGTGGAGAATGTGACGCGCTGTGGTGCAGAGGCTGTAACGGTCGAAGACGATTGGGGTAAACCGGTCGATCCCGAGAAAGTCGAGGCGGCACTTAAAGCCCACCCTGACGCGAAGGTGCTGGCTTTTGTACACGCCGAAACGTCTACCGGCGCACGCTCTGACGCGAAGACGCTGGCGGCTCTGGCCAAGCAATACGATTGTCTGAGCATCGTTGATACCGTGACCTCTCTAGGCGGCATTGAGCTCAAGGTGGATGAGTGGGGGCTGGATGCCGTTTACTCTGGCACGCAAAAGTGTCTGTCTTGTACACCGGGCTTGTCACCGGTCACTTTCAGCGAGCGTGCTGCAGAATGTATTCGTAGCCGTAAAAGCCCGGTGCAGAGCTGGTTCCTGGATATGAATCTGGTCATGGGTTATTGGGGTGGCGGCGCCAAGCGTGCCTATCACCACACCGCGCCCATTAACGCTCTCTACGGCCTGCATGAGGCCCTGGTGCTGCTGCAGGAAGAGGGCCTGGAAAAGGCTTGGCAGCGCCACAAGCGTATGCATCTATCGCTCGCTGCAGGCTTGGAGGCCCTGGGAATTGGATTTCTGGTTGACGAGCCTTACCGCTTGCCGCAGTTAAACGCAGTCACCGTGCCCGAGGGGATCGACGAGGCTAAGGTGCGTCAGCAGTTGTTGGCAGATTTTGATCTCGAGATCGGCGCGGGTCTCGGTGCACTGGCCGGCAAAGTCTGGCGCATCGGGCTGATGGGCCACAGTGCGAATGGTGAAAATGTGACGCTCTGCCTTGAAGCACTGGAAACGGCATTGCAGGCCCAAGGCCATACTGTCGAAGCGGGCGCTGCAAAAATGGCTGCCGCGAATGCGGCGCTAGCATAGTGGCTGCTGGGCCAAGCACCATAATAAAATGACTGAGGTGTTTGGCCCACATGATTGATTTGCCGGAGCTTTGCTGAAGGGTTGAACTTCTGCATGCTTTTCCTACAAATAAAGTTGCCGGCAATTCATCCCATCAATATTGAAATGCGTCACATTTTGCAGTACTACTAGATCCCCCCCTTTCATCTTCCAGTCTTAGGATAGATCGTCATGGAGTTTACCGATTATCTTCGGGTGTTAGCGCAAAAAGATGGATCTGACCTTTATCTGAGTTCCGGTGCGCCTCCTTGTGCGAAATTCCAAGGCGTGCTCAAGCCACTGGCCAAAGAACCCATGGGGGCTGCCAAGCTCAGGGAGATCGCTGACAGCGTTATGGACGATGAGCAGCGCGAAAAATTTGATGCTGAGCTCGAGATGAATCTGGCGATCGCTGTGCGCGGTGTCGGCCGGTTCCGCATCAATATCTTCAAGCAGCGCAACGACGTTTCCATTGTGGCGCGTAATATCGTCACGGAAATCCCCAAATTTGACGACTTGCGACTCCCGGAAGTGTTAAAGGATGTCGTCATGGCCAAGCGCGGGCTGGTGCTTTTTGTGGGTGGTACTGGCAGCGGTAAATCCACGTCTCTGGCGGCTCTGATCGACCACCGCAACACCAACAGTGGGGGTCATATCATCACTATCGAAGACCCGATTGAATTTGTGCACAAGCACAAAAAGTCGATCGTCAACCAGCGAGAAGTTGGGGTGGACACGCGCTCTTTTGCGGCGGCGCTGAAAAACACGCTGCGACAGGCTCCCGACGTCATTCTCATCGGTGAAATTCGAGATCGGGAAACCATGGAGCATGCACTAGCCTTTGCCGAGACCGGTCATTTGGCCATTTCCACGCTGCACGCCAACAATGCCAATCAGGCATTGGACCGCATTATCAACTTCTTTCCGGAAGAGCGTCGCACGCAATTATTGACGGATCTGGCAATGAATCTGCGCGCTTTTGTTTCCCAGCGGCTGGTGCGTACTGTTGATGGAAAACGCGCCGCTGCGGTCGAGGTGCTTCTGGGTACGCCTACGATTCAGGAGCTGATACTGCGTGGCGAGTTGGACGGGATCAAGGAAATCATGGAGAAGTCCGAACGGCTGGGTATGCGCACCTTCGATTCAGCGCTCTTCCACCTCTACAAGGAAGGTCGCATTACATTGGACGAGGCGGTTAAGAATGCCGACTCTGCCAACAACGTGCGGCTTCGCATTAAACTTGATTCCAACGCAGAAAGCGCACCCTCCGAAGGTAGTGCGGGCCTGTCTCTGGAAGAATTGCCGCAAGAAGAAGGCAGCGCTCACCTCTAGGGGCTTACAGCAGAGCGGGGCCAACCTCAGCCTTGCGGCGCAGCATCACGATTAGGCCGATAATAATAGCGGCGCATAACTGCACGGCAATAAACGCGGGGGCGTGCTGTGGTGCAATTCCTGAGAAAGTGTCGCTGAATACCCGAGCCAGACAGACGGCTGGATTCGCAAAGGATGTGGAGCTGGTGAACCAATAGGCGCCGGTAATAAACAGTGCAACACCCAAGGCAACGGCTTGCTCACTGTGCCGAATGAACAGCAGGATGGTCAGCAGCAGCCCACAGGTGGCGATAAATTCGCTCAGTAACAGGTGCGCGCCAGAGCGTTGTGTTGTCGACAGCGAAATCGGGGCGAGGTCGAACATCAGGTTCGCCAGCACGACGCCCAGCAGGCCACCAGTGCACTGCAGTGCGATATAGGCCGGCAGAGTGCGAGCGGGGAGTTTGCCCGCAAGTACGAAGCAGAGACTGACCGCAGGATTAAAATGAGCTCCGCTTACGGGCGCCAGTGCTGTGATCAATACATACAAAGCTGCTCCAGTGGCCAGAGAGTTGGCCAGCAGAGCCAGCCCCATGTTTCCCTCCGACAGCGACTTGCCCATGATACCGGACCCTACAACGGCCATCAGCAGCGTCGCGGTGCCCAAAAACTCGGCAAGGTAGATATCTATTTTCGTGTAGGGTGGTTTCAAGCTCGGACTCCAAAAACTACTGGTTGGCTTAACATGGGCGTTTGCTGGTCAGGCACTGATCGCCCTGACAACAGTTCTCCAGCAGGTAATCGATAAGGGCGTTCATTTCACCCAGATTGGCCCGGTAAAGTTTTTGACGTCCTTCTGCGTCAAAGCGGATCAGGCCGGCGTGGCACAATTCCTTGAGGTGAAATGACAGTGTCGCCTTGGGGATGTTCAGGCGTGCGGCCAAGTCTCCAGCGCTGATAGGCTCTGGAGAGCTTTGGACAAGCAGTCGGAAGAGCTCAAGGCGTGAACTTTGCGCAAGCGCTGCGAGAGCAGAAACGGCTTTTAATGATTCCATGATTCCAAATATATAGAACTAAAGTTGCCGCCACAATACTTTGCTTGCCGAGTACCGTTCTGCTCAGTAGGCTAGCGGCACTGGCAGGGATGGTATTTATGGAAAACGATAAGATATCGACTTCAGCGCTGGCCCGGAAGCTTGAGGTGCCGGTGCAGCAGCTGTTTGGCACCTTCAAGGACTACGACTGGATTCGCAAAATTCAGGATGGCTGGGCACTGACTCCCAAGGGCGAGTTTGAGGGGGGCGAGTACCGCAACAGTAAGCGCTATGGCCGCTATATTGTGTGGCCTGCGGATCTCGAACAGCACGCGATGTTGCAGGCGCTGGAAAGCAACAAGATGCTGTCCGCAGCGGCGGTGGGCGAGCGCTTCCAATTAAGCGGGCGAGCCGTTAACCGCGCCCTCGCGGAACTCGGCTGGCTTACGCGTGAACTTCATGGCTGGATACTGACGCCCGCCGGTAAACGCTGCGGTGGCGTGCAAATGGAGAACCGCCAGACGGATATGCTCTACGCATTGTGGCCGGAAGCTGTTCTGGATGATCCGGTACTGATAGCGCGTTTGCAGGCCTGCACCGTCGCCGCAGGAGGAGGGCAGGGTGACGACTTGTTTTCTGATCAGAATCAGTTGGAGGGTGTCGACGGCCACATCCACAGTAGTCGTGAGCAACTCGCCATTTGTCACTGGCTGTACATGGCGGGTGTACTGCATGCCTGTCGTCGCCAGCTGCCGGTGGAAGAAGCCCTGAAGGCTGATTTCTACCTGCCCTTGAATCGGGTCTTTATCGACTTCTGGTCAGCCAAGGCGTCGCCGTCTGAGTTGAAATCCAGTATGCGCAAGGCGGAGGTCTACAAGACACAAGGTCTGTCTTCGATCGAGGTGCACCCAGAGGATATCGCCCAGCTGGATGACTTTATGCCCAGGCAACTGCACAAGTTTGGTGTGCAGTTTACCTGACGCTGAGACTTAGGAATTCGCCTCGTTGAAATGTTCGTCAATTTGCTTGGCGAGGGTGATGTCGCGCATCGATATTCCGCCGAGATCGTGAGTGGTCAGCGAGATATCTACCCGGTTGTAACTGTTGGACCAGTCCGGGTGGTGGTCCATTTTTTCGGCGAGTATGGCGACTTGGCTCATGAAGCCAAACGCTGAAATAAAGTCGCGGAATGTGAACTGTCGGTACAGCTTTTC
>JBFKDP010000190.1:0-7895 GCA_041619575.1 Litorivivens sp. | reverse complement strand
CGGTTTATAGTGTTCGTTTCGCTGATATCCATATCGGTCTGGCCAATACGGATATTGGGCAACACGGGAATGGGGTGTTCAAATGCGACATAGATGCTGTTGCCGCGCTCGTCGTCGTAACCCAGATCATCCTCAAGGTCGATTTTACTCGCGTTGGCCTGTTCAGACTGGATATTCCCTGACCAGCCCTGATTCCAGCTATAGGCGCCTGCGGTCAGACCAATAATATCTGCTGTGGCAGAAAAGGGCAGTGCTAGCGCGAGAGCGCCCAAAAGTTTCTTATTCACGTTATAAAGCCTCATTGTGGTTTATCTTATCGATCGAGTTTAGGCAAAAATTATGACAATGCCTAGTTTTAAACGTTATTTTGCAGCCAGCAGCTTGGCGGCGTCCTTCGCGAAATAGGTCAGAATTCCGTCTGCGCCAGCGCGCTTGATGCTGAGCAGCGATTCCATCACGACAGCATCCTTGTCCAGCCAGCCATTTTGGAAGGCGGCGCAGTGCATCGCGTACTCACCGCTCACCTGATACACGTAAGTGGGAGCGGCCAGTTCGTCCTTGATACGGCGAACGATGTCTAGATAGGGCATGCCGGGTTTGACCATGATCATGTCCGCACCTTCCTGCAGATCGAGGGCGCATTCGTGCAGGGCTTCGTCACTATTGGCTGGGTCCATCTGGTAGCTGTACTTGTTGCCACTGCCAAGATTACCGGCCGAGCCAACGGCATCGCGGAAGGGGCCATAGTAGGCGGAGGCATACTTGGCGGAATAGGCGAGGATGCGGGTGTTGACGTGGCTGCTGGCTTCCAGTGCCTGGCGGATGTCGCCTATCCGGCCGTCCATCATATCCGAAGGCGCTACAACATCGGCCCCGGCGGCAGCGTGGGACAGCGCCTGTTTGACCAGGGTATCCACGGTGCGATCGTTTAGCACATAGCCTCGGTCATCAATGATGCCGTCTTGACCGTGGGTGGTGTAGGGATCAAGAGCGACGTCGGTGATCACCCCGAGTTCCGGGTATTTGTCCTTGAGCGCACTGACGCAACGCTGCACCAAGCCGTTACTGTTATAGGCTTCTTCTGCGAGCTCTGATTTGCCCGCCGTGTCGACCACAGGAAACAAAGCAATCGCCGGGATGCCCAGATTCATTAATTCTTGGGCTTCTTTTAGCAAAAGGTCGATACTCAGGCGCTCGACGCCGGGCATGGACACTACCGCTTCGCGCTGATTTTTTCCCTCTAGCACAAACATGGGGTAAATCAGGTCGTCGGTGCACAAGCGGTTTTCGCGCATCAGCCGGCGTGAAAATTCGTCGGCGCGCATGCGGCGCATCCGGGTTGCCGGAAAGGCGCCGCGCTTTAGTGATTTGCTCATACTAGACTCCTGCGCTGTGGGCGACGCATCAAAGTGTTTTAAAAACTTTTTCGGCGGCGGCCAAGGTCGCATCAATATCGGCGTCAGTGTGGGCGCTCGACAAAAATCCTGCTTCGTAGCTGGCCGGTGCCAGATAAACGCCTTCGGCAAGCATGCCGTGGAAGAAGCGATTAAAGCGCTCAATATTGCAGGCCATCACCTGCTTGTAGTTGGTGATGTGTGTTTCCTCGGTGAAGAAAACACCAAACATGCTGCCCACATGGTTGCTGGTCATCGGGATGCCCGCTGCCTCGGCCCGTTCACACAAGCCATTGACCAGCATTTCTGTGCGCGCAAACAAGGGCTCATAAAAGCCCGGCGCCTGTATAGCTTGCAGCATGGTCAGGCCCGCGGCCATCGCCAGTGGATTACCTGACAGGGTGCCCGCCTGATAAACAGACCCGGCCGGCGCCAGTTGCTGCATGATGTCTTCGCGGCCACCAAAGGCGGCAACGGGCATGCCGCCACCCATGACCTTGCCCAGTGTTGTCAGGTCAGCCTGCACGCCGTAATAGGCCTGTGCACCGCCGCTTCCGAGACGAAAGCCGGTCATCACTTCGTCAATGATCAGCAGAGCGCCACTGGCATCACAAACTTCGCGCAGTGTTTCGAGAAAGCCGGGAATAGGCGGCACGCAGTTCATATTGCCCGCCACTGGTTCGACAATGATGCAGGCAATTTGATCGCCCAGCTTGGCAAAGGCTTCTTTAACACCGTCAATGTCATTGTACGTGAGGGTGAGTGTGTGGTCGGCCAGGGCCTTGGGTACGCCGGGTGAGCTGGGGACGCCAAAGGTCAGTGCGCCAGAGCCCGCCTTTATCAGCAGTGAGTCCGAGTGTCCGTGGTAGCAACCTTCGAACTTCACGATGGTGTCACGTCCGGTGGCGCCACGCGCCAGCCGGATGGCACTCATGGTGGCTTCGGTGCCTGAGTTGACCATGCGTACTTGGTCCATGCCGGGTACCAGCTGACACAGTAACTCGGCTAGCTCGGTTTCCAGCGCGGTGGGTGCGCCAAAGCTCAGGCCTTTGTCGAGTTGCTTGCGAACCGCCGCCAGTACATCGGGGTGGGCGTGGCCCAAGAGCATGGGGCCCCACGACAGCACGTAGTCGATATAGCGTTTGCCATCCACATCAAACAGGTAGGCGCCTTCGGCGTGGTCGATAAAAATTGGGGTGCCGCCAACAGCTTTAAATGCCCTGACGGGTGAATTGACACCGCCAGGTATACGTTTTTTGGCGGCTTCAAACAGTGCGGTTGATTGCTGTGTTGCTGAGTCTTGCATAATGTACTCGTTGTCAGATGTGGCGGCATTATCGCCTATTAGTGGCTGTTTTGCAGTGCTGCGCACTCGACTTTTGCACTTGCCCCGTGTTTCAAAAGGTCGCTTTAGAAAGGTCGGACGATCACCAGAATGATTGCACCAAACAAAACCAGCACGGGCGCTTCATTAAACCAGCGATAGAATACATGGCTGCGTATGCGGCTGTCCGACTCAAAGCGTTTGACAAGAATGCCGCAATACAGGTGATAGGCAATCAGGCCCAGCACCAATACAAGCTTTATTTGCATCCAGAGTTGGCTGAGATAGTAAGTCCAGTTTTGCGCGAGGAGTACCACTCCCATGGCGACGGTAAGCAGAGCAAAGGGGCTGATAAAGCGATACAGCTTTCGTTCCATGATTTTAAGGTGGTCGCGCGTCGCTTGTTCTTGGGCCATTGCGTGGTAAACGAAGAGACGCGGCAAATAAAAGATGCCGGCAAACCAGCACACCATGGCGATGATATGAAAAGCTTTAATCCACAGCATGTTTTGTCCTTAGAACCTGATGGGCAGATTGTAGTGGTCAGAGAGGGCTTCGCGGGTTATGACCCCTTCATCGGGAGGCCCGCGGCGCTGTCGGCTGCTGCTCACAAATAAGGTGTCAAGTCCCGCCTGATTCATCGATTCAAGGGCCTCCCACAAGGTGCCGGTGACATCGACAGCAGATGTGGGGCGCCGATGTTCCAGCAGTGCCAGCAGGTCAACACTTTCGTCTTCAGTATCCAGGTTGTCGAGCTGCGGAAACCAGTACTCCCGGTGCACGACTATACGCTGACCTTCCTGATTCGTGATGACCAGCCAGCGCACCGGCTTTTCTGTGAGGCTCGGGATGTCTGAAACTGCCAAATGCTGGCTGACGTGTTTGATATTGCGATCCATCAATGCCCCCACACTGGTTCGCAGTAGCTCCAGTGTCAGGGGATCAGACCGGAAAGATTGTTGGGTCGCCAGCAGGGTGGTCTGGTGTACGGATTGCAAACCAAAGGCCTCGCGGTGCACAAGTTGAGCCACAATCACGGCCAGCATCGCCGGAAAAATAACATTCAGGTTGTGGGTGAGCTCAATGATGGCCAGTAGTGCTGCAAGGGGGGCATTCAGGATTGCGCCCATCGTCGCAGCCATGCCGAGCAGAACATAAAAGCTGTGCTCGGCGGCGTATTCCGGAAACAGGGCGATGCCGAGGTTGCCGAGCAGGGCGCCGGCAAAGGCGCCAATCAGCAGACTTGGCCCGATAACACCCATGGGCATGCCCATGCCGCAAGCGACGGCGCTGGCAACTAACTTAAGCCCCATCAGCACCAGCAGAATCTTGATGCTGTAACTGCCGTCCATCGCGGCCTGCAAACTGTCGTAACCAATCCCGAGTATTTGTGGTGCTAACAGGGCGCATAGGCCGGTAACTGTACCGGCAATCATCATGCGCAGTAGGATGGGTTTGTCGAGATAGCGCAGGCACCGCGACTGAATGGTCACAAACATCCCGGACAGGATGCCGGCAGCTATACCGAGCAGGGCAATAAAGGGCAGTTCCAGTAACGACGCCATGGTTAGCTCGCCCGCTGGCAAGAAAACAATATCACCAAACACCGCTTGTGAAAGGGTGGTTGCGGTGACCGCCGCCAGCATCACCGGTACGAAGCCGATCACGGTGTACTCGAGCATCACCACTTCCATGGCGAAGATGACACCGGCAATGGGGGTGTTGAAGGAGGCGGCAATGGCAGCCGCCGTGCCGCAGCCGGCCATGATGCGGAGACTGTTATTGGGCAGTCGCATTTGCAGACCGGCAAGACTGCTCGCAGCCGCGCCAATGTGCACGGCGGGGCCTTCTCGGCCGCCGGATTGGCCACTGAGCAAGGCGATCAGGCCGCCGATAAATTGTACGAGGAGGTTGCCCGGTGGTAAGCGACCGCGACCGTGGTGCAATGACGCGATGACATGGGGAATTCCGGTGAGACGATACGCTGTCGGCGCAAAGTGCAGCAGCATACCCAGCGTCAGGGCGCCTGCAAATGGGAGTGCGAAATGCCAGAAACGGGGCAGGCCTTCAAAGTTTTCGGGTGAGTTGCCCGGCAATAGCTCGCCTAAAGGCCACTCAAGTGCTAGGCGAAAGACGATTATCAGGCCTGCAGTAATCAGCCCTGATAAGAGACCCAGCAGGGCATAGGGTAGGGCTGCGTCTGGACTGGCCAGGCGGCGCCGGAATTCACGCAGGCCATCACTCAGCACGAAAGAGCCGTTTTGGTGAAATTTGTGGTGGTGAATGTCATGACCATCTTCGCGTGTGTGCGCTAAATCGATTATTATAAAGGGCTCATCCCCGCAGACCTAATCGGTCTGCTCAACGAAACAGGAAATGTCTGTGTTAAAGGTAGGAATTGTTGGAGGTACTGGCTATACCGGTGCTGAACTGCTGCGAATTTTGGTCGATCATCCGCAAGCGGAGGTGACCATGATCACGTCTCGCGCTGAAGCAGGTGTCAGCGTGGATGAGCTGTTTCCGAGTTTGCGTGGCCGACTGGACTTGCGATTTACTGAACCAGAAACAGAAAAGCTGGCCCAGTGCGACGTGGTTTTCTTTGCCACGCCCCACAATGTGGCCATGAACTCCGTCCCCGAGCTACTGGCGGCGGGTACCCGTGTTATCGATCTGTCGGCCGACTTCAGAATTCGTGATGCCAAACTCTGGTCCGAGTGGTATCACGAGGAGCATGTCTGCCCGGAATTGCTCGAAAAGGCGGTGTATGGCCTACCCGAAATTTTTGCCGATGAATTGCGCGAGGCCGATCTGGTTGCCTGCGCGGGCTGCTATCCGACGGCCATTCAGTTGGGCTTCTGGCCGCTGTTGGAAGAAAAGCTGGTTGATACCTCGAATCTTATTGCCAGTGCAGCGTCCGGTGTCAGTGGGGCAGGTCGACAAGCCAAGGTCGCCAATCTGTACACGGAAATTTCCGAGAACTTTAAGGCTTACGGCGTCTCGGGCCATCGGCACTTGCCGGAAATCAATCAGGGTCTAGGGTGGGCGGCTGGTGAAGCCATCAATGCCATTTTTACGCCTCACCTCTTGCCAATGATTCGCGGGATTCATGCAACACTGTATGCGCGCTTACGTGACCCGGCGGTGGCGCTAGACGAGCTGCAGTATCTCTATGAAAAGCGCTTTGCCAACAGCCCCTTCGTGGATGTGATGCCCGCGGGCAGCCACCCGGAAACCCGCAGTGTGAAGGGTAGCAACACGCTGAGAATTGCACTGCATCGTCCGCCAGAAAGCGACTCAATTGTTGTTCTGGCTGCGGAGGACAATCTGGTCAAAGGGGCTTCAGGTCAGGCTATTCAGTGCATGAACCTGATGTTTGGTCTTGAGGAAACAGCCGGCCTGGGTGCGATCGCGGTGCTTCCCTAATTGTGCGAATAAAGTTGACTGTTTTGCTAGGTTATTGAACAATTCAGGGCTACCCGCCAGCAGTTGTGGTGGCGGTGATTGGGATTATTGGGAGTTGTATGTCGTCTGTTGAGCAGTTCACACCCACCATTATCGGCCTGACGCCTCAGGCCGTTGAAAAGGTGCGCGCTCTAAAGGAAGAAGAAGCCAATCCGGATATCAAGTTGCGGGTGTTCGTCACCGGCGGCGGTTGCTCCGGCTTTCAGTACGGTTTTACCTTCGACGAGCTGGTTGCTGATGACGATACTGTCGTTGACGTGGACGATGTCACGGTACTGGTTGATCCATTGAGCTATCAGTACCTGACCGGCGCTGTGGTCGACTATCTGGAAGGGCTGGAAGGCTCTCGCTTTGTCGTAACCAACCCCAATGCCAGCACCACCTGTGGCTGCGGTTCATCCTTTTCCATCTGATTGTCTTCGCTCAGGTCGGGTAAATCGCGCCCAGCATGACTTCCTTCGCCGCGCCGGTAACGCTTGTTACATTCCCCGGCAAGCCTGCCAGTCTGCGTTGTGCCAACCAGGCGAAAGCCATGGCTTCCACCCATTGCGGGTCAATACCAAGCTGCTGAGTGCTGGCGACGATGGTTGGGTGCAGGAGTGTTTCCAGTCGTTGCATCAGCGCAGTATTGAAGGCTCCGCCACCGCAGACATAGAGCTGCGAAGGTGCTTTTGGGAGCGCAGATAGGGGCGCCGCTATTGTTCTTGCGGTGAATTCCAGCAGCGTTGCCTGAACATCCACGGGAGCTGTGCTTTGCGGAATGTCGGCAAGCAAGCCCTTGTCAAAATCCTCACGGCCGGTGCTGCGTGGCCCTTGCGCTTGCTGAAAATAGGGCAACGCAAGCAGTTCTTCTAACAGATTAGCATCGACTTTTCCCGAAGCAGCCCAATGCCCGCCTTCATCGTATTCAAGGCCCTGGTGTTGTCGAATCCAAGCGTCCATCAGCACATTTCCGGGGCCGGAATCAAAACCTGTGCACAGGCCACCAGCTGGCAGTAGCGTGATATTGGCCATGCCGCCAATATTCACGACCGCTCGGTCGGTGGTGGGTGATGCAAAGACGGCGCGGTGGAAGGCCGGGGCGAGGGGTGCTCCCTGGCCGCCTTCGGCAATGTCGCGTCGGCGAAAATCGCCAATGGTTGTAATGCCGGAGTGCATAGCCAGGGTATTGGGGTCGCCAATCTGCAGGGTAAATGCCTGTTCACTTTTCCGGCTGGCACTTGGAGGGCGGTGACGAATCGTCTGGCCGTGACAGCCAATGGCGTTGACGCGTGCGGGGTCAACTTGTGCAGCGTTGAGCAGCTCGGCAACAGCCTCGGCATAGCAGGCTCCCAGTTCACGGTCTGCGCGCCCCATCCGTTCTATTTCATTGTCGCCCGGTTGGCACAAGCTGACGAGTTCCGAGCGTAGTGTTTTTGGAAAAGGGTGGGTGTAACTGGCAAGCAGGCGGGGGCTTGCGTCAGCAGGTATCTCACATAATGCGGCGTCTATGCTGTCCAGGCTGGTGCCGGACATCACGCCGATATACAGCGACATTAGCCGGAGCCAACTTTGGCGTTTGACGGGCTGCGATATCCTGCCTGAACGGCGTAGGTAGAAAGCTGCAAATGCATGCCGTGGATGGACTGTTTGTACATTGCCATTTCGGTGGCGGTAATTTTTTTCGCTTTGGGGAGCTTGTCTACAATGGTGCGGGGGTTGCGATGCACGCCGTT
>JBFKDP010000189.1:0-7919 GCA_041619575.1 Litorivivens sp. | reverse complement strand
GGTACCGCAGGCGGCATTTCTGCTCGATGGCTCTCTGAATCCGGATGAAATACTTACTGTTCAGCTGGCTTTAGACGCGGCCCAGGTTGCGCTTGACTACCATCCGCAGTGGCCTGCTCTGAAAAACGCCAATGCCAGCCTTTTTCTTGATGGTAATACGGTTAGCGTCAGCAGTGATGGCGCAACGATATATGACGATGTCGGCCTGCGGGATATTCAAGTTGATATTGCGGCTGAGGGCAGTACGACTTTTCTATCGATTTCCGCCCAGGCTGATAGTTCTGTGAATTCGGCTTTGCGGGTCGTGCGTGAATCTGCCTTGCGCACGCAAGTCGGCTCCAGTTTTGATGACTGGCGCGGGGCCGGCAAAGTGCGAGCCGCGATTGACCTGCGAATTCCCTTGAAAGAGGGTATGGAACCCTTCGCCTATGTGGACACGCGGATCGATGCCCACAGAATCCAACTGGATAATCTGAATCTGGATATCGAGGATGTTGCGGGCGCACTCTTGTTTGACAGTCGCCGTGGGCTGAGCTCGCCAAGCATAAGGGGCAAACTCTTTGGGCGCCCCATTGATGTTTCGGTAACCCAGACTCGATCCAGGCCGGTGCAGGTAAATATACAAGGCACTATCGATGTGGCCGATGTGCGGCAGTGGCTCAATCAGCCCCTGCTAGGCTTTGCCCGTGGCGAGGCCAAGGTCAATATTGATATGAGTGTGGGAGAGGGGGGTGCCTTTTTCCGGGCCTCCTCTGACCTGTTCGGTATTGCGATTGACCTGCCTGAGCCCTTGGGTAAACCGGCAAATCGTAGTCGCCTTTTCGAGTTGGGGGTTCCTCTTGCCAGTAAACCCCTGACGCTGGATATGACGATTGATCGTCTTGGGAGGTTGATGCTCGCCTTTGACGACCACAATCAGCTGTCCGGTGGCAGTTTTGCTCTGGGCAATGGCTCGATCCCGCCGCCGCCACGGGGGTGGTTTATGGTGGTCGGGCAGATGGAGGAGACACGGCTGGATGACTGGATTGCGGTGCTTGATCGCTATAACGAGCTGATTGAGGAGCAAGCTCCACAATCGCGTGCCGATCATGATCCGCCCATGGCGATTGTTGTGGAGGATTTTTCCATCCAGCGCTTGCATGGGCTAGGGCGTACCTGGGTCGATGTTGAAATTGATGCAAATAATGGTGCTGGCTCAGCAGCCTGGGATGTCGGGATGCGTTCGCAACGTCTAGAGGGCAAAATTCAACTGACACCAGACAAACCCATGAGAATCGATTTGCAGCGATTCAATCTGCCCGAGATGCCCACGCTAACGGCAGCCGTTGACGGTGATCGGGGCGCGGCCGTTAAGTCTTCGACATCCATGCTTGCCCACTTGAATCCTGCCGAACTGCCAGCGGTAGATTTTTCAGCAATAAACCTTTCTATCGCGGACCAGCCTTTGGGCGAATTGGCTTTTCAGCTGCGGCCATACGACAACGGAGCCATGCTGACGCAAATTCGAGGCAACCTGCGTGGCTTGCAGCTTGGCTCATCTGCAGAACCGCTCTCACTATCTTGGGTCAAAGAAGGACGAGCGAATGGCAGCTCACTTAAGGGGCCCTTATTCGTCGGCAATATTGGTGATGTTCTGCAAAACTGGAATTTTGAACGGGTCATGGAGAGTCGGCAGGGGCGCGCTGATATTGATATCCATTGGCGCGATGCACCAGATATGCTTTCTCCGCAGCGTATTAGCGGTGACCTGTCGATGACTTTTCAAAAGGGACGATTTCTCCGTGGGTCGGATGCTGCCTCGGGCACCCTGCGCATGGTGGGTCTGCTGAACTTCGCCAATATCATTCGTCGCCTGCAATTTAACTTTCGCGATATTTTTGAAAAGGGCATTCACTACGACAGCATCCGCGGAGCGATGAACTTCCGCGATGGCGTCATGCGCATGCCTAAACCTATCGAAATTGACGGGCCATCGTCCAATTTCCGTATCAGTGGTTTGCTGGATTTCAATACGGACCAGACTGATATGGAGCTGCTGGCGACATTGCCAGTGGGCAGTAATTTACCCTGGGTGGCGGCGCTTATCAGCGGCCTGCCAGTTGCTGCCGGGGTCTATATTGCCAGCAAGGTGTTTGAGGAGCAGGTCGACAAGGTGTCGAGTATTGCTTATCGCGTTCGCGGTCCCTGGCAAGCGCCTGAGCTGGAGTTCAAGCGTCTGTTTGGCGATGCCGTGTCCATCGACAACCCTGAGCTTGACGCTACGGCTAAATCAAAGGAAGGGCCTGAATCTTCAGGTCCGCGATTTGGGCGAGGCGCACCGGGCAAATGACCACGTGCGCAGCACTGCAGCTGGTTTCTAGCACTGATCTAGAGCAGAATTTGGCGACCGTTAGCGCGCTGGCTGAAGAAGCAGCAGCAGCCGGTGCACGGTTGCTGGTCCTGCCGGAAAGCTTTGCGCTCTTCGGCGACAGGCTGGCGATCCGCGAGCTGGCTGCGCGGGAGGCAGAAAGCGCTGATCTGCAACAGTGGCTCGCGGCACTTGCCCGCCGCCTGCAGGTCACCCTGATTGGCGGTACCGTGGCGCTCGCCAGCGATGATGGTCGATCCTGGGCGGTTTCCTACTGCGTTGGACCTGGGGGTGAATTGCTGGGCAGCTATCGTAAGGTTCATCTTTTCGATGCCAGCGTTGCTGATACGACGGCACGTTATCGTGAGTCGGATGAGTATCGCCCAGGCACGCAGGCGAGTGTGATCGATGTCGGCTGGGCTCGTGTTGGTCTTGCTGTCTGCTATGACCTGCGTTTTCCTGCATTGTTTCAGCACATGCTTGATCTGGGCGTTGATGTTATTGCAATCCCTTCTGCCTTTACCCGCACAACCGGGCTGGCACACTGGCTGCCATTGCTACGGGCGCGAGCAATCGAATGTCAATGCCTGATCGTCGGTGCCAATCAGGGGGGGCAGCATGAAGGTGGTCGCGAGACATCTGGCGGCTCGGCGATTGTTGATGCTTGGGGGTCAGTCCTTGCTGAGGCGGCCTTTGGGGATGCAGTGCTTGTGGCCGAGTGGGACGCGCAGGAACAGGCTCAGATCAGGCAGCGGATGCCGGTCACCGAGCATCGCCGAGCCTTTGAGTAAGCTCTACCATTCAGAGCGAAGGTCTTCGTCTTTCAGTTCTCGCAAATATCGGAAAAGTAGGCGGCTGCTGCGCGGCGGTTGACCGAGTTCACTTTCCTTGCGCGCATTGCTGCTTAGCTGCCGCAACTTCTGCCGGTCTGCGGCGGGGATTTCGGCTTTGAACTCATCGATGGCCGGCATACCTTCTGCAATCAAGCGGTCGCGCCAAGCTTCGAGCTCGTGGAAGCTGCGGGTCATGCTGTGGTCGTGTTCACGCCGCCTTGCCATAGCGTCTTCCAGATCGCTGGTTTCTAGCTTGCGCATCAACTTGCCAATGTATTGATACTGGCGACGCAGCGCTTCGCGGCTCTTGATGCGTCGGGCAATCGCAATGGCTTCAAGCAGGTCGTCGGGAACAGGCATTTCTGCCAACTCGGCGTTACTCATATTGGCGAGTTCTTCGCCGATGGCTTGGCGCGCATGCATTTGGCGTTTGCGCTCAGACTTGCTGGGACGGTGATCGTGTGAGCTTTCGTCGGCCTTGTCGTTTTGGGAATCAGTCATGCCTGCCTTTTACGCATAAAAATAGGTGGCCAGCCCGAGAAAGGACATAAAGCCGATTACATCGGTTACGGTCGTAAGCGCTACACCGCCTGCCAGTGCCGGGTCGATTTTCAGTGCCTGCAGCAACATGGGCAACAGGGCTCCGGCCAGCGCCGCGGTGATCAGGTTGTTGACCATAGCAGCGGCAATAATAAAGCCTATTTGTGGTTCGTCAAACCAGAGGGTCGCTGCGACAGCAACCACGATGGCCCAAATTACACCGTTGATGGCACCGACCAGTAATTCGCGATTGATCAGCCAGCGGCTGTTGTCGCGACTGATATGGCCCAGTGCCATACCGCGAATTACGACTGTCAGGGTCTGGGTGCCGGCGACGCCACCCATGCTGGCGACGATGGGCATCAGTACCGCAAGCGCGACGACCTTGTCGATGGTCCCTTCAAACAGATTGATAACGGCAGACGCGACGAAGGCGGTGATGAGATTGATGCCCAACCACATTGCTCGGCGCGGCGCGGCTTTGGAAACTGGGGCAAAAGTATCTTCATCTTCATCCAGACCTGCCATGCTCAATAGTGAGTGGTCGGCACTTTCGCGTATGACGTCGACCACATCATCGATTGTGATACGACCTACAAGTCGGCCTTCGTCGTCGACAACCGGCGCCGAGACCCAGTCATGCCGCTCAAATAGTTTTGCCACTTCCGTATCGGCCATGTTGGCGGGAATGGCTTCCACGTCGGTGTTCATAATTTCGCGCACGGTGATACTGGGGTCTGATACCAGTATTTTGCGCAAGGGCAGCACGCCGATATATTCGTCTGAGCGGCTAACCACAATCAAATGGTCGGTCATCTCTGGCAGGTTTTCGTGCCTGCGCAGAAAGCGGAGGGTAACATCCAGTGTGATATTGGGGCGCACGGTAATGGTGTCCGTGTTCATCAGGCCACCAGCTGTATCCTCATCATAGGAGAGTATATGCTCGACGCGGTGGCGATCCTGGTGGTCCATGGACGCCAGCACTTCCTGAATCACGCGATCAGGTAGTTGCTGCAGAATGTCTACCAGATCATCTGCTTCCAGACGTTCGGTGATAGCAGCGACTTCTTCGGCGTCCATTTCCCGCAGAAACTGCGCCTGTACCTCGTCGCCAAGGTATTGCAGGATGTCGCCTTCATTTTCCAGGTCAACGAGCTGCCAGAGGATGGTACGTATTTTTGGCGGTGTCGATTCGATTAGATGGGCGACGTCGGCCGAGGGCAGGCTGTTAAGCATACGCCGAATGGGCAGAAATTCGCCGCTGCTCAGGGCAAGGTTGAGTTCTTCCAGATGGCTTAGAGCATGCTTTTTATCGACGGTCTGCGCCATGGGATCACCTTGCCAGACGTGAAGAGTGCGTTAGTGTGTGATTATCCTTGAAAGTTTATCTTTCAACAACTTGCGGTGCTGTGCTGAGGAGAAAATACTCTGTGGCGAACCTTATTCGCCTTCGTCAAAACGGTTATTAATTAGGCTGACCAGCGCATCCATTGCCGCAAGCTCGTCATCGCCCTGGCAGTCGAGCTCGATTTCCGTGCCTTTGGCGGCGGCAAGCATCATAACCGACATGATGCTCTTGGCGTCGACGGTTTGGCCATTGGCGCTGATGGAAACCTTGCAGCCAAAGCTAGTAGCTGTTGAGACCAACTTGGCAGCCGCCCGTGCGTGCAGGCCAAGTTTGTTAATAATGGTCAGAGTTGTTTTCGCCATCGCCGGTGTTGTTGTCCAGTGTGCTGTCTAGTCGATTGACTGCGAGCCTATTGCGGTTTGTCTTGCAGTTCTCGATGGCGAATTTGCAGGTTGGCCTGTGTGGGAGCCAAAGCCGCCGCCAGTCTTTCGGCCATGTATACTGAGCGATGTTGTCCGCCGGTGCAACCGAGGCCTACGGTGACATAGCTACGATCGCTGGCTGAAAGCTGCGGCAGCCAGCGCTGGAGAAAGCTTAGTATCATCTGAAACATTTCTTCCGCATCGGGCTTGCTGTCAAGAAACTGACGTACGCCTTCGTCCAGCCCCGTTTGTGCCCGCAGCGATTCGTCCCAATGCGGGTTTGGCAACATGCGCAGATCGAAAACAAAGTCGGCATCGACGGGAATGCCCCGTTTAAATCCAAACGACAAAAGCTGCACTGCGGCACCGGCGGCATCACTGCCGAGCAGACGTTCGCGCACAGTATCGCGCAGGCCGTGGATGCTCAGGCCGCTGGTGTCGATAATCAGGTCAGAGGCCATGAAAATTGGCTCCAGGCGCTGACGTTCATCGCGCAATGCCTCCGCTAATGCCACGTGTTTGCTGCTCAGTGGGTGGCGGCGACGCGTTTCGCTAAAACGTTTTATCAGCGTCTGATCGTCGGCATCGAGCACGACAATCTGCAAATCGACCAGTGGTTTGATTTGCTCCACAATTGTATTGAAATGGGACAGTTCGATTTGGGTATTGCGGGCGTCAATGCAGACCGCGGCATTGTGGTGTTCGCTTTGCCCGCTGGCGGATAATTCAGTGATCAGGCCCTTGAGCAAGCTGATGGGCAGGTTGTCGATGCAGTAGTAGCCCTCGTCTTCAAGTTGATTGAGAGCGCTACTTTTTCCGGACCCAGAGCGGCCACTAATAATGATCAGCTTCACGAATGAGCTCGCTCGGCGGTCTGCTGTGGGAAATTAATGGCCATCTGGTAAAGGTCTTCGGCCGTGTCTGCAGCACGGATTTGCTCGCGAAATTCGGGGTTGTTGAGTTTCTCGGCGATAGTTGCCAGCGCTTTTAAGTGTTCATCGTGACCCTCTTCGGGTGCGATCAGCGCAAACAGAATATCGACGGGTTGATCGTCGATGGCTTCAAAGTCGACTGCGGACGTCAGGGTCACTAATGTGCCAATGACGCTGGAGCAATTTGACACCCGGCAGTGTGGAATCGCCACGCCTTCGCCAATGCCTGTGCTGCCTAGGCGTTCCCGGTTCAGTAGCTGGGTGTAAATTTCGTTGGCGTTGAGTGCGGGCACGTCGTTGCTGATGAATTGTGCAACGTCTTCCAGTAAACGTTTCTTACTGGTGCTTTGCGCGCCGCAAAAAGTGCGTTCTTGTGTAAGAATCTGGGCCAGTTGCATAGCTCCGTGGGTTCCCTTGTGAAAGTACGCGGTTGCGTGTGCGGGTCGAGCGTGAGCTCCACCCGCACACCCATTCAGTGCCCGCGATGCTTTTCTTTGTGTTTAATCAATTGACGATCGAGCTTGTCGGCAAGCATATCAATCGCAGCGTACATATCTTCTGATTCAGATGCGGCGAACAGGTCGGCGCCGGCGACGTGAACGGTGCCCTCAGCTTTTTGTCGCAGTTTTTCTACCGTGAGAGTGATGTCGGTATTGGTGATATTGTCGAAATGGCGCTGGAGTCGGTTGAGTTTGTTGTTAACGTATTCGCGCAAGGCAGGAGTAACGTCGACATGATGACCGCTTACAGTGATTTGCATAAATCGCTCCTTATCGTATCAATGCCAACGGGATGAGTGATCAAGCACCCAGCCCGGTGTGCCGGCAGCCGCCGGCGATTCAGACCAGACGTTTCCGCTCGTTGGAGGGCGGAATGACCATTGCCTCACGGTACTTGGCAATCGTACGCCTGGCGACCTGAATTCCCTGTTCCGCCAGCAGGTTGGTGATCTTGCTGTCGCTAAGCGGCTTTTTCGGATTTTCCGCAGCAATCAGCTTCTTGATCAGTGCCCTGATGGCAGTAGACGAACACTCTCCGCCAGCGTCGGTGGACACATGGCTTGAGAAAAAATACTTCAACTCAAAAATACCGCGTGGCGTGTGCATGTATTTTTGGGTGGTCACGCGTGAGATAGTCGATTCGTGCATTTCAACCGCATCGGCGATGTCATGCAGAATCATGGGTTTCATTGCTTCCTCACCATATTCAAGAAATCCGCGCTGATATTCAACAATTTTGCTGGCTACTTTCATCAGCGTTTCATTGCGACTTTGCAGACTCTTCAAAAACCAGCGAGCTTCCTGGAGGTTATCGCGGATATAGGAGCTGTCCGCGCTGCTGCACTGCTTGCTCAAGGAGGCGTAGTGCGAATTGATCTGTAATTTGGGTGCAATATCCGGGTTGAGCTCGACCACCCAGCTGCCTTCCCGCTTGCTGACGAAAACATCCGGCACGACATATTCGGTTTCCGAGGGGGAAATCATGGAACCGGGTGTG
>JBFKDP010000188.1:0-7931 GCA_041619575.1 Litorivivens sp. | reverse complement strand
TGATCGACGAACTCTATGATGGATCGGAGTTTTTAGCTGCTGTATTCAGCGATCCACTGGAGAGAGTCTCAGGCAAAGATGCGGAGGTCCTCGATCATCAGTTCAACAGCGTCGGCGGCATAAGAGATAAGCAAAGTTGCAACTCTTGCTCGGCTGTTACCGGGCGACCGATTGGCTGCTACGGGTGCAACAACTTTCGACCAATTCTGGAAGCTGATCACGCCGGAGTGCTTGAGCTGGCTGAACAGAAGCTGGCAGCCAATAGCAAAAAGCTACTTTCGCCCGTCGAAAAGCTCAGTGTGGAGAAGCTTACAAAACAGGTCGCGTGGATCAAGCGAACGATAGACGTGTGTAATCAAGTGCTGGAGGTACGACGTGGCGTTGAATAAGTACCTTGTCCGTACTCATGCACTAATTCAAAAGTACAAGGATGAAGCGCCCTTCAAGCAGTTCCAAAACCTAGATGGCCAATTGGCAACTTTCGATAATCTTGTCTGGTTTTACATTGATCCAAACAATGGCAAGAGAACTCGGATTTTAACCGGAAGGCACGGCACAAGAGGATCTGGATCGGCAGGTTCAGCCCCTAAATACGCATTGCCAGAGCCATACGGAGACTTGTTGAAGGTTTTCGTGATTGAGGCGTTTAATGCCTCTGTTTTCGCCTCGGAGATACAGGCACGTATCGGAGCGGCGCGATACTTACTCACAAACATGCAGGGTAACCTCCATACACAAACAGGATCAACGATCATCGAATGTTTCGGGGAGACTAGGCTTGATCGGATGGTGGTATTCCTTGAGTTCTGTGAGCGACAAGGGCTGATGCCTCGTGCATCCGATCAGGTTCGTCGTAATATCAGGGATAAACGTGATCGGACGGGTCACAGTGTCGAAGCCACCCGCAGAGAGAAAATGGCCAATGAGGAGGTCATAAGAGCTGCTGGGAACATATATGCAAAAACAATCACCAGTCTCAAACAAGGAAATGCCGGACAAGGCTGTTTTCGAGATGCATTGACTACATTTATTGTTTTGCTTTGCTGCGCATCACCGAATCGAGCCGGGGCTGAAGTGCCACTTCTTGTCAATCAGAAGCTCCAAAGTTATTCAGAGGATGGTCGAGCAGATGTTTTTTATCTTGATTGGCCGGGTAGCAAAGGCTATCAAGACAATCGAACCCATATTCTTTCGGCACTTAGCGGTCATGTTGAGAAAGGGATAAACTACTTCTCAAAAGCCTGTCAGCCAGGTCGAATCGTAGCTTCCTATTACTCTCGGCCAGACCAAACACTTGGGCAGCTACTAAAAGGGTTTCCAATCGACCCGGAAAGAAAAGTGCGTATAGACCTGAATCGTAAACCTCATCTTTTCACTTTAGGTTACGCATTAGGTTTCTATGACGTTGATACAGAAGTTCATGTATTTATTCATGACGCTGAAGATCAGGGGGCACCGTACGAAAGAAGCAGACCGATAAAACTAGCCACACGCAAGAGCTGCTGGAAGTCCAAGTACATATTCGAACTGCAGATAGAGGATGAAATTTCATCAAACGCGATGAGATTGGCAAAACGACCCGGTATTGAGCGTTTGTTGGGAGTCAATTTTAGTTTTTCTCAGGCTCCGAGGTTTGACCCAAATCAGAATCGTTTAATTTCTATTGGACAGCTTGAGAAAGTAGTGCGTGATTTGCAGAGAGAGGCATTCCCCAGCTTCCCTGCAGGTTTTTCTACTGGTGATTTGAATAGCGTCAAAATGGACGTTGCACTCTTCTGTGTTTTAGGTCATCAGTTCTTTAAGAACGGCGCTAATAGAAAAAGGGGAGGCGTGCCAGGCCAGCAGGGATACTACCATATACTGACCCCGCGCTCTCTTTCAACGATGGCTAGTTGGGGGCTTGGTAAAAGTGGTGATATTTTCCTACGTCACGGTTTCAGTTCTAACTACTTTCTGAATCTACATCAACTCCGTCACTATACGAATACCATTGCCGACAAAAGCGGTATTCCCAACGAAGTCTTGACAGCTTGGTCGGGTCGCAAAAGTCGCGAGCAAACATACGAGTACATTCATACCAGCCATGCTGAGCGCAGTTCAAGAGTGGCGGGCGTTCAGAAAAAGGCGACCGAAACCACCCAACCGATTCGCTGGGTCTCAAGCAACGAAATTGCGCGGGAATTTAACTTGCCCGCAAGTGTTACTTCGACGGGTCTTTGCACTCAGAATCTGGTTGTGATTCCGTGCGAATACCTGAACGATTTTGTATCGAGTTGCTTCATGTGTCCGAATGCCTGCCATGTAGCTGGAGATGGTGACGCTATCGATACACTCGAAAAGGACTGTCAATTCCAGCACCGGCGCCTGGAGGCGGTTAAAAATGATAATCGCCTCGGTGCCTCACGTGCAATGCAGGAGTGGTTCGTTCTCCATAACTTTAATACACAAGTCCTAGCTCAGCTCGTCCAGCTAATGAAAGATATGCCAGTCGGCACTGTGATCTCTTTCAGTGAAAAAGCTCGACAGTTCAATCTCCTCGATGCTAAGTCCAAGAAACTTACACAAGTTTTGGCCAAGCTTACGGATTCCCATAAGGATTTGCAGAACGCTCTTGCAAGACAAGAAAAGGCTACAGACGAGCCTCGCTCCAATAGAGATTTGAAGGAATTAATGGCCAAATACAGCCTTGCGGAGACAGAGTAAATGGCGCTACCCAGCATCTCAGCGCAAGACCAGCGGCGTATCGAGCGACTGATTTCCAACTGGAAAGGCAAACTGACTTGGAAACTGCTTGCGAAGGCGATTGAGCTTGAACTGGAGATCAAAACAACACGCCAAACGCTTTGTACCTATAGAGGAATTTACACTGCTTATTCGAACCGAAAAAGCGACCTTCGCGGCGTTACTCCTGAGGTTGTGGCTAGCATCACTCGGTCAGATATTAATGCCCAGGAGCGCATAGCACGCCTCGAAAAGGAAGTTCGCGATTTGGAAGAAAAGAACGCCCAACAATTACGAATGATTGATCGTATTTTTGCCAACGCAACCGCTATTCCGAATCTTGACCTTCGAGATCTCGTAAAGGAAAGACCTGAAGAACTTAATGTGAGACCGAAAGTATGACAAACGCTGGAAAACGCCTTAAAAAGATATATCGTTTGGTAGGGAGAGCCGTTTCAGATTATCAAATGATAGAGGATGGCGATAAAATTATGGCGGCGATAAGTGGGGGGAAAGACTCATTTTTAATGCTAGATGCACTGCTGCACTTACAGCGAGTCGCAAAAGTAAAATTTGAGGTTGTTGCTGTAAATATGGATCAAAAACAACCAGGCTTCCCTGAGGATGTGCTTCCAAGATATTTGGAAGAAAACAATATCCCATACTTTATTCTGGAAAAAGATACCTATTCTATCGTCAAAGCGAAAGTTCCAGAGGGAAAGACAACTTGTGCGCTCTGTAGTCGCCTGAGAAGGGGCAGCCTTTACGGTTTTTCGGAAGAGATCGGGGCAACAAAAATTGCTCTGGGTCATCACATGGACGACATTGTTGAGACAATGTTTCTCAATATGTTTTTTCAGGCTAAATTATCAGCTATGCCGCCAAAATTGTTGAGCGACGACAAGCGGAATATCATTATCCGTCCTCTTGCATATTGTCGTGAAAAAGATATCGAAAAGGTTGCTAGGGATCGAGCCTATCCGATAATACCCTGCAATTTGTGTGGTTCCCAAGAAGGCTTAAAGCGCCAAGCAGCCAAAACAATGTTGGAAGAGTGGGACGCACAAGACCCGGATCGTGTGGTTAATATTTTCCGCAGTCTTCAGACGGTTAAGCCCTCTCAGCTTGCCGACACTAGTCTATTTGACTTTGCCTCGCTCCATATTGAGCGTCCTGCTCTGATACCCGTAACAAATCTTGCGGACGAGGTGAATACTGAAAGCCTCTTGAAGGAAGCCTAGAGGCGTAATGATAGTAACGTTTCGGGCAATTGCGTTGGCGGGGGAGCTATGAGGCTCCCCAGTCTAGGGAAAGGTTTACGCAAGTTCTGATATTCAATTTCTAGAGTAATACTCTAAATTGCCTCTTGTCGGCATCCGATGATTTCAGGATACGGTACTCCATCCCGCTTGCCACCGCGATTTGCTGGGCAAAGTCCTTCTTGGCCTGTACAACAGCGTCCTCGATCTGGTTGTCGGCCTTCACCTCGACGATAACGTACTTCAGGCTGCCATCTGCTTCTTCACGTTGAAAAATGAAGTCAGGGTAGTAGCTGCGCACAGTCCGTGAATCGGGGTCGATGTACTGTATGAAGAAATCGGACTGGCCGTGTGTCAGCATTCCGGTGAAGTAGAGCTTTTTGACACGCTTCTCGCGTAGCAGATCCCAGAATAGCCAGTTCTCCGAGCCGGAGTCGAAGCAGTAGGTGTCGAGGTGGAAGCTCTTGGCGCGCTCTTCATCGTTGATCTTCTCGTCGTGCATCCGAACGATCTTATCCTTCGCCGCCGACATCTCGTAGTAGCCGTTCGGGGGCAGCTTAATCAGATCGACCTCGTGCTCCTCGGTTTGCTGCGATTCGTCCAAGTCGTAGAGCTGGCGGAACAGGCGCGGTATGATTTCGTCGTAGAGAAGCTCGTTGAACTCATTGGTGATGGCCACCAGCTCGTCGGAACCCTCTTTCGTCTTGGCTAGCAGTTCCTCGATCTCCAGCGGACACCGGTTCAGATAGCGGGATACCTCGGCCACAAGCGATAGTTGTGAGAAGGTTCGCTTCTTCCGGCGCGATGTGAGATCAAAGGTGCGGCTGCCGGAAGCGAGTGCCGCGTCGACGGCGGTCAAACCATCCTGCTGAGTTTCGATCAGACGGTATTTCTCGACCAGTTCGCCCCACTTCTGCGCATCCGCTCGCTCGGGCATCAACGCTTGCCCCGTCAACAACTGCTTTTCGCGTATCTCGTATTGCTTTCGCACACGCACTAGCTTGATCTTGACCGGCGGCTCAACCACGCGCACCTCCACGCGCTCCTTGTCCTTGCCGGTTTTCTGCAGCTCGTCCGCGCTGATGCGGAAGTTCTGCTGCAGCTCGTCGTTCAGGGTGTTGAGGTTGTCCTCGGAGAGGAAGACATTACCAGTGTGCTGAGCCTGCCCGATAGCCCTTAGACAGCGCATGGTGGCTTGAAGTACGAATACCTTCGATTTAGGCGAACGAAATAGTCCAACGCCAAACAGCGAGCGGCAGTTCCAGCCTTCCCGGCCCTTGTTGACCAGCAGGATGAACTGCTTTTCCGATCCTTCGGTGTCGAGCCGGTTAAATTCGCGGATGTCATCGTTAGTGGTAATCTTGCTGTCACCCACGTTGATCAGAATACGCGAGGTCGGGATGCCGTGTTTGAGAAGCGCTCGCTCCACAGCAGGTTTCAGCTCTTCGGTCAGCTCTTCAACTGTTGCGGCGAAGAACGCCAGTTTGGGCAGCAAGCCTTCCGGGCGCAGTTCGCCAGACTCTTTCAGGAAGTTCTCGATGGCGATGTCGACAAACTCGTCAGTGCGGGTGTTGGCGTAGCCGTGGAGCGTAACCTTCTTGAGGAAGTGTAGTGGTCAAGTAAATCTGGCCACGGGTTTATAAGTTTTCCAGTACATACTTTCTGCCACATTTGGCGGCAGGTCATCGTTGTGTCGATGCGGCCTGATTCCGCTGTAGTAGCCAATCACATAATCCGTGATCGACTGCTTCGCTTCAGCAAAAGAGCGGTATCCCGTTTCCGGTACCCACTCGGTTTTCAGGCTGCGGAAGAACCGTTCCATTGGTGCATTATCCCAGCAGTTACCCCGTCGACTCATGCTCTGCTTTATCTGGTAGCGCCACAAGTGTTGCCGGAAGCGCAGGCTGGTGTATTGAACGCCTTGATCTGAATGGAACAACAAGCCATTAGGCCTTCCTCTCGATTCGTAAGCCATCAGTAACGCCTTACTGGTTAGCTCGCTGTCAGCCTTTAGCGACAACGCCCAGCCAACCGGTTTCCGAGCGTATAGATCCAGCACTACCGCCAGATAAGCCCATCGTTGGCCTGTCCAGATGTAGGTAATATCACCACACCAAACCTGGTTGGGTTTACCCACAGCGAACTGCCGATCCAGTGTGTTGGGAATGGCCACATGCAGCTTCTCAGCCCGTTTATAAGCGTGTTTGGGCAGCTGATTACTCACCAGCCCCAACTCTTTCATCAAACCACCCGCCACATATCGCGTTAGCTTTTCGCCTCGCTGGTTGACGATAGAGGCAACCGTTCTGGCACCTGCGGAGCCACCACTCAACTGGTGTGCGGCACGTACCATCAACTTCAGCTTGCGACGGTAGGGGCTATCGCCTTCTGGGCGACTACGCCAGTACTTGTAACTGCTACGCTGAATATCGAATGTCTGGCACAGCAGCTTTACGGGATAGCTCTCTTGAAGCCGCTGAATTATCGAATATTTTTCAGCTCGTCTGACATCAAGAGAGCCATACCCTTTTTTAAAATGTCTTTCTCTGTTTCAAGGCGCTTAACTTGCCGCTCGAGCTCCCGAATACGACGCTGTTCTGAGGTCATAGGAGAGGCATCGTAGCTGCCACCAGAACGTTCTTGCTTGAGTTGGCGAACCCATTTGTCCATCGTGGACTTGCCCACGTTCATGGCTTCGGCGGCGTCTTTCACTGAATGCCCTGGTCAACGACGAGCTGTGCGGATTCGAGCCGAAACTCGGGGCTGAAGGTCGGGCGTGATGGTCTGGTCATTGGGTCACCTGTAATCGAATGAGGTGATGCTATCACCTCTAATTAGGTGGCCAAATTCACTATGCCACTACATGATGCTGTTATCGTAATTTTTATAACCGAGAATCGAGTTAATTTTTGGATGGATTGGAGAAACAAGCTTAATACCGGTGCGGCGTTCTTTGGGTACATGTGAAAAGCCGGTGCGCTCAGTAATATCTCCCGATATCGAGAGAGACCCGATCGAAAGGGGGCGTTGCGCATGCAGCTCAAGATGAGGCCTGGACTGTCACCCGGAGTCGGTTAGTGGACCATCAAATTCGCCGGGAATGAGATTTCTCAATACGGCGGTGATATCCCATGAAGCCCATTTTTTGGTTAGCCCTATATCGATATTGCCAAAATGATGCTCGTTGCTGTCGCGACTGGGATCGAAAAGATCGTCGTCTTCGTGCTCCACCAATCGGAGTTTTCGTTCATGCACGATAATGTATTGGTATTTGAAGCTGGCGCCGAAATTGAAACCCTTTAGCCAGTTGACGTTGAAGCGTTTCATTAAAGCCAGATCGATTACCGCTACACCGGCGGTTTCTATCGTGGATTCCAGATCGGCTGGCATGAGACCCGCGGTCATCGTTGCCAATTGCAGTCGCTGTTCGTCCTCGGGGTCGTAGACAAAGGTGCCGGCGAATCGCCCTTGGCCACAAGCACACAGGTGCCAACCTTCTGGTAGCAATGGCGCATCAAATAGTACCGCGAAATTAGCTCGACCCGTAGCGAATTGACCATCCAGCTCTTTCATCTCCGCGATAAGAGAGTCGGTTTCGAAGTCGAGTAATAACACACCGGATTCGGAACGATCACCGAGCCCTCTTGCTTGTTCAGCTAAATCCAGCACTTCACTCAGGAATCTGTCATTGTCAGTAATGCGAACACGCCCTGTAATGCCCAGTAATGGCGGGCTATCGCTCTGTTTATCCGGTAAAAGTGACGGGGAAAACGCTGCCGCTACTAATTGCGCCTGTTGGGCGATTGCGACAGGCACTTGCGTACTTAGCCGGATGCAAGTAACCAGGATGATAAATGGATGTTTCACGCACGCTTCCTTAGCGCTACGCTTTTAAATTTTCTTAGCGATCGTGCGGCATCGTCCGCGATCACATAGGCGGCTGGTAAAACC
>JBFKDP010000187.1:0-7955 GCA_041619575.1 Litorivivens sp. | reverse complement strand
TTGTGCCGAAGCAATTGGTTGGCTTCGGTTACGGCGAACTCGAGGCATTGCGTATCACCTTTGCTGTTGCAGCCTGTTTGGGTATGTTGGCTGCACTGCTTGCTTGGCTAGGCTTGTCGCGGGTGAAGTCACCTGTTGCTGCGAGCGAATCAATGCTGCTGCAACTAAAATCCGGTTTGGCTGCTGCAAAAGATCCGGGAATAGCACTCTCCTATGGTGCTTCGTTTATAGCGAGAGGGGATCTAGTGATAACAGCCGCGTTTGCAAGTTTGTGGTTGGTTCAGATCGGCACTCAACAACTGGGGCTCAGCCCAAGCGAAGCGTCCGCAACCGTCATGTTCCCCCGTTTGGCAGCGATTTTGTTGGGCACTCTCGTGGGCGGTCTGTTGATGGGAGTCATAGGAGATCGGATAGGCAGGGTCAACTCGATCATTCTGGTTTCAGCTGGCGCTGCTGCGACATTTATGGGGATAGGAATGCTCAATAGCCCGACCCACCCTTTGGGATACGTGCTCTTTTTCTTGATGGGGCTGGTTGAAATGGCAGCCTTTGTTGCGGGACAGGCGCTCGTAGGTGAGCGAGCGCCGACGCAAAGGCGCGGAGCCATATTCGGGGTGTTTGGCATTGCCGGTGCCTTTGGTATTTTTCTGGGTGGTGCTATTGGTGGCTTGCTGTTTTCGGCAATCAGCCCCAATGCGCCCTTCCTCCTCTTTGGCGCTTTGAATGTATTGGTTTGCTTTTGGGCGTCCAGATATCGCCAGCGCGTACGTGAGTACGACAAGACAACTCATAAGGAATTCGCACAATGAATGATCAACAAACTATGCATGATATCGGGAAAACCCTCTTGATTGGTGTAAGTGGTGGCACGGGACATCAAGTTGTGCGGGGCATGCGAGCGAAGGGTGTCGCTAACTTGGTTGCCATGACCAGAGATACACAGAAGCCAAGTTCAAAAAACTTAGAAAAACTGGGTGTGGAACTTATTGAGGCGGATCTTGACAGTGTTGCGTCGTTGAAAGACGCAATGACGGGTGTAGAGAACGTATACCTCCACGCGCTGTCACATGACGCGGCGGTGGCAGATGCCCTAGAGGTCGAACGTGGCGCCAATGTTGCAGCGGCAGCCGCTGCGAATGATATCCGCCATCTAGTCTACAACTCGGCTGAAGGCTGCGACCGGCGAACTGGCGTAGACCACATGGACAATGTCGCGCGCGTGGAAATGTTGATTGATCGCGCTGGTGTGCCCAATACCGCACTTCGCGCCACGTTATTTATGGAAGAGTGGTTTAAACACTATACGCGCCCCGGAATACTCAACGGCACGTTTAGTATCTGCGCCGATGAAGATGCCGTGCAGCAATACGTATCCGTTCGAGATTTGGGTTATATCGCTGCGCAAATATTTCAGAATCCTGATCGGTATGCCGGTCAAAAAATATCGTTGGCAAGTGATGAGCTCACCGCTCTCCAGCTGGCGGAAGCTTTCTCGCATGCTAGCCAAAAAGCAGTTCGGTTCAAAGCCATTCCAATTGAAGTGTTTAAATCTCAGAAAGGTATGGAGCAGATGGTTGCATTGCTGGAGTGGTACAAACGCGATGGATATAAGGCAAGTGTTGAGGAAACACGTAAGAAATTTCCCGGCATTTGGACTATGAGTGAGTTTCTTGAGAACACTCATTGGCGAGATCCTTCTGTCAGCTACGAAAGCTTTTCGGACGGAAGCTTTGACGTATAGATATTTCGACATTGAGAAAAGCGTGGGAGACAAGCATTGAACAGGCAGTTGCGGCACAAAATCACTGAAGACTTAAAGCGGGAATATCACAGCAACGGCGTTGTATGCCTCCGTGATCAGTTCGATCGGGAGTGGGTGGATCATTTGTTGAAGTTGACGAGCTCAGCCATTGCGCAGCCGGAACGAAACGGCTATCGGGGGCTGGCGAAAAGCGAAGGATTTATCTCTCTTAAGTGGCCTTCGCGTTTCAATAAGGGTATAGCGCAGTTCTTTCGCGATTCGCCAGCGGCAGAGATGGTTGCCCAAGTGATTGGATCAAAGGAGTTGCGGTTTTTTAATGATCAGATTTTTGCAAAAGAGCCCGGTGTTGAGCAAAAGACTTTCTGGCATCACGATGCCGCTGGGTGGCCTGTCATTGGCGAACAAGTGCCGTCGCTGTGGATTCCCTTGACGCCTGTCACCCGAGAAAACAGCGGCTTAGTTTGCGTGAGGGCTTCCCATCAGCGAACGTCTCTGTATTGGCCAATAACTGATAAATCCAAAAATCTTGAGCGCCCACCTGCAAGGGAGGAATGCCCGGATTTTGATCGGGTAGATGACGCAGAAATACTCAGTTGGGATATGGCGCCTGGTGATGCACTGCTGATTCACCCGCGTACGGTTCATGCGGCTGGAGGTAATCAATCTAAGACGCAAGGGAGAGTCGCTATAACAAGCCGTTGGTTTGGGGACGATATAGTGTGGGACCCGCGGCCGGAGTGCGTTGAAATTCCTTTCTACAGTTCAGCGCAAATGAAGCCGGGAGCCGCGCCGGGAGGCGAAGAATTTCCACTGGTTTATTCGGTGGAATAAAGCCAATTTAGTTAACAAAGGTATAGACAAGTGAGACGTTTCGTTTTGATAGCCGCTGTGGCGCTTGCGCAAGCCCAAACCGTGTTGGGGCAAACTACATCTATTGAGGCACAGCAATCTGGATACAATGTGGTTGAGGAAGTTATCGTCACCGCGCGCAAGCGTAGTGAATCTCTTAGCGAAACACCGGTGGCGATATCAGCATTCAGCGAGCTGGCAATGCAGCAAAAGAGCATTCAAGGCATGCAGGATATTGCCTATTTGACGCCAGGTCTGACGTTTGAAAGTTTTGTGGGTGCAAATCTGGCCTCACCAACGATTCGGGGAATGACGCAATCTCGGCTTAACAACCGGGAGCAAAATGTTTCGACCTTTATTGATGGTATCTACCTGCAAAGCCAGGGGAATATTGATGTTAGCCTGCTCGAGCTCGAACGAGTTGAGGTAATTAAGGGACCGCAGAGTGCGTTGTATGGAAGGAACTCATTCGCGGGTGCCATCAACTATATTACGAAAAAACCAGAGGCAATTTTCTCTGCAACTGCTGACTTAACACTCGGCAGTGACGGTCGCGATGAACGAAGTTTGTCACTCAACATGCCTATAGGGGAAAGAGTGATAGTCAATGTCGCGGCCAGCGACAGTGAATTTGATGGCACGTTTCGTAATAGCCATCCCAGCGTAGGCAAGCCGGGGCTGCTTGATGATCATATTGGTGGCTGGGAAAAGGAGGGCGTCATTTTTGGACTAAGTGTAGACCCAATTGATGCATTGAGTATCACTGCCAGACACTACGAATTTGAAGCTGAGTTTGATATCTATCCTTTTATAAATCTTTATCCGGATGAGCATGATGCAGTAGCTAACTGCGGTCACTATATGGATGGCCTTCAGGAAAAAGCTCTGTTCTGCGGTGAGTTCAATCAGAAACTTGTTGAGCGTGCGACGCAACAAAATACGATTGCTGTCAACGGCAACAGAATCCCTATAGATCCCCGTGCGCAGAAATCATACTCGGACACTGAGCTGACATCCTTTGATCTCCACTATGATTTTACAGAGGAGCTCGCATTTCAGTTTTCCTATGCGGACAGCGAACTGTCAAATGGAAACCTGACGGCTGTTGATGGTGATCAGGTGAAAGGTACGCCTGCAACCGGGTTTTTTCAGGTGATTTTTCCACCTGAGATTGGGCCGCTTGATGTCACTGCAACCAATATTAAAGTCTTCTTTGCGATACCCTTAGTTGAACAGCATGCAGAACAATTTGAGGCAAGATTCTCTGGCTACATCGGCGATCGGATTCAGTGGAGTGGCGGTGCCTACCACAGCACCGTTGAGGAGACCAATCGAGCGCTTTTTAATATTACTGAGCCGCCGGAAGGAGATGAGCCAATTGATGAAAGTATGCTGCTCGTCCTGCAGGCTAGTGCGTTCGAAGATCAGATAGCCGCTGCTTTTGTTTCTGCGGACTATGAATTTAACGATAATCTGACACTCAGTGCGGAACTGCGAAAGACGGAGGAAGTAAAAGAAGTCGTCAATCAACCTTCGGCACTGACACCGACGGCATCGGAATCCAGATCAGAGGAAGAGTACGCCTATTCCACCTGGCGATTTATTGCGGATTACGTTACGGATGACGGCAGCCTCTACTACGCCAGTCTGGCCAAAGGTGTGAAAGGTGGTGGATTTAATCCTGATGGGACTAGCTACGATGAAGAAGACAATATCACGCTGGAACTAGGTACCAAGTTTGAGTGGCGGGAGCTCAGGGCCAATGTATCGTTATTCTATACAGACTGGAACAATCTGCAGATTCCCGTGCCCGATGCCAATGGCAACCCTGTAACCGTGACCGGTAATCTTGATGGTGGTGCGGAAGTCAAAGGTTTGGAATTTGATGCACAGTACCCGTTGCTGTCGTCGCTGCGCCTGGATATCGGTTTGGCATTAAACGATGCTGAATATGACCGCGATGCGGTGAATTCGAGTTTGTCTGGTGCCTGCAGTGCGCAAACCGTATGTTCAATATACATTGGCGGTAATCGGTTGCCGCGACAGTCAGACTTTACCTACAACCTTGGGATACAGTATTTCGGTGAGCTATTTGGTGGCATCGAATACTTTGCGCGCATTGATAGCATTTACCAGAGCGACCAGTTCGCCTCGGATGCTAACATCGCCACAATCGAAGAGCGTGAGCTGCTGAACTTTCGTACAGGCATCAGTAACAGGAAGCAAGGCTGGTCACTTGATGCCTGGGTGAAGAACCTGGCAGATCGAGAGTACGTGAGTAACGCGACGGTCATTAACTCTAGTGACAACGTGCGCCAGAGCTATGGTCCAGTGCTTGGTGCGCGCCGCACGAGTGGGATTACCTTCAAATATCACTACGAGTAAAGCGGAGGTCGCCAGGCGTTAGTTCGAGCGTTTTCAGCCGGTATTTCGGTTGGTGGCGACGGCTCCTCACTCCAACGGTTCTTTTAAAGGCTAAAGATGTCTGAACTACCTGCAATAGAAAACTATATCGCCGGTGAATTTGTCGTGCCCGATGGTGAAGCCTGTGCACCGATAACAGATTCGAATACTGGTCTTGCTGTCCAAGATATGTGTACCTCGAGCTCTGCCCAACTGCAGCGTGCCCTAGATTGTGCGCAGCATTTGTATGCTAGTGGTGACTGGTCAGGATTACCTGTTTTGGAACGCGCAGATCTGCTTGATGCAATGGCGGATGCTACGGAAAATGCTGCGTTTGTAGAGCAAGTTGCTTTCGCCGATGCACTAACAAGTGGCGTGCGAATCCGCGAAACCCGCCTGACCGCCAAGCTGGTTGCCGCGAACCTGAAAAGTGCAGCATCGCTGATCAGGGGCGGCCTGCTTGATAGATCTCTGGAAGGAGTACATGGGGAAGTTGACTGGAAGTTGCGGCCCTGGGGTGTTGCCGCACTTATTGGCCCCTATAACGGACCGACCGTTATCGGTTCACATAAAATTGCTTCGGCGCTTGCTGCAGGTGCTCCTGCAATTTACAAGCCTTCCGAGTTCACACCACACAGTGCAGTTCTGATGGCTAGGGCCGCCGCGAGTGCGGGGCTTCCCCCGGGGGCGCTCCAGGTTATACAAGGTGGTCGCAACCTGGGTCGAGAGCTAGTCGTAGACAGGCGTGTTGCTTCTGTGTCATTTACTGGCGGGGTGCCCGCGGGCAGGTCGATTGCGGAAGCGACCGCCAGCAACCTTAAGCCATTGCAACTGGAGCTTGGAGGAAATAATCCACTGATTGTCTTCGAAGACGCGGATATCGACCTTGTGGTCAAGGGCGTAGTATTTGGCCTGACGACTCTCAATGGACAGTGGTGCCGGGGCTTGGGTCGCATCGTCGTTCATCGGCGTCGTAGTGAGGAACTGTTGGCGCGGCTGACACAAGCTCTGTCAGAGTTGACGCTCGGTAGTTCTATGGATGAACACACAGACGTCGGTCCGCTGGTAGATCGGCGAGCAGTTGACAATATACGGGGCAGAATTCAGGCTTGTGAGCGGCTGGGAGGTGCACTGGTGCCGCCACCGCCACCCTCTCAACTGAACGGTTTTTTCATCGCTCCGGGTCTGATTGTGGGTTGCAAACCCGAAGACACCCAGGAGGAAATTTTCGGCCCGGTGGCCTATTTTCACGAATTTTCTACAGATGAAGAAGCGCTAAACATAGCGAATGGTACGCCATTTGGCTTGGCGGCCTATGTTTACTCTCGGGATGTAGACAGGGCGCGGCGCTTTGCGCTGAACATTTCAGCCGGTGGCGTCAAGATCAATGGCTACAGCCTGCTGTCACTTCATCCCCATGCTCCGCGTGCCAACTGGGGCATGTCAGGTCTGAATGATGAAGGGGCTATCCAGACCATTGAGTTTTTCTGCGGTTCACGAGTGGTTGGTTTGTCGGCTCAGGATTAAGTGCGGATGTGATCCGTCAGTGCACTGCTATGCCTGCTCATTTTCCAGGGTTTCCTGGACTACCAGCCACTTTTCTTCATTGTTGCTCAGTGCGGCGCGCAACTCGCCCTGTTGTTGTAATAGCGGTTGAAGTCGCTCCTTGCTACCTTCCTCGTAAAGGCTGGTATCAGCGAGGGACTCCTCCAGCTTTTTCAGTGCCTGGCTGTCGCGCTCCATGGCACGTTCCAGTGCTTGCAGTTCTTTGCGCAGGGGCGCAAGCCGAGCGCGTTCTGCGGCCGCATTCTGTCGCGCGCGTTTTTTATCCACGGTATTGTTGGTCGGCTCGGCTTGGGCAATGTTTGGCGCTTCTGAGGTTTTGTCTCTGCTCAGTATCCAGCGACGATAGTCATCGAGATCGCCTTGGTAGGTTTCGGCTTTCCCGTCGTGAACAAGGATAAGTTCGTCGACGGTATTGCGCAGCAGGTGGCGGTCGTGTGAGACGACTATCAAGGCACCTTCGTAACCCTGTAACGCCACGGTGATGGCCTGACACATTTCCAGGTCAAGGTGGTTAGTCGGTTCGTCCAGCAGTAGAACATTGGGGCGCTGCCAGACAATGATTGCCAGCGCCAGACGGGCTTTCTCGCCACCTGAAAAGTGTTTGCAGGGGCCGGTTGCCATGTCACCACGAAAATTAAAACTGCCCAGAAAGTTGAGAATATCCTGTTCGCGCGCTTTCGGAGACAGGCGCTGCAGTTGCAGGAGTGCGCTGGCCTCCAGATCCAGACTCTCGAGTTGATGCTGGCTGAAATAGCCAAGGGCCAGATGCTCGCCCTCGGTACGCTTACCGTCCAGCAAGGGTTGGCGACCGCCCAGAGATTTCAACAGAGTTGATTTACCTGCCCCGTTGGCACCCAGCAGGCCCAGGCGAGTGCCGGGGTGGATGCTCAGCTTGATATTGTTCAGTACCGGGGTGTCGTCGTAGCCCAGCTTTGCCTGGGTGAGGGTCAGTAGTGGGTCGGAGCTGCGCTCTGCCGGTTTAAAGCGAAAGCTGAACGGTGAGTCGATATGGGCCGGAGCGATCAATGTCATGCGCTCAAGCGCCTTGATGCGGCTTTGCGCCTGCCGTGCTTTAGTGGCCTTGGCTTTGAAGCGGCGAACGAAATCTTCCATATGCGCTCGTTCAGCCTGCTGCTTCTCGTATGCCTGCTGTTGCTGTGCCAGTTTTTCTGCGCGCTGTACTTCAAAAGCGCTGTAGTTGCCGCGGTAGGCTGTCAGTGTGCTGTTGTGCAAATGCACCACCTGCTTGCAGACAGCATCAATAAAGTCGCGGTCATGAGAAATTAATAGCAGGGTGCCTGTGTAGGCCTGCAACCACTGCTCTAGCCAGAGGCTGGCGTCCAGATCAAGGTGGTTGGTCGGTTCGTCCAGCAGC
>JBFKDP010000186.1:0-7973 GCA_041619575.1 Litorivivens sp. | reverse complement strand
GCAGTACCCATTGCGCCGGTGTGTCGAGCAGCATTTTTTCTTGCAGCTCTTCTGCGACACCAGCAGATTGAAAAACACGCATACACTCATCGTCGGTATACACCGCACGGGCATTGCCATAGAACACCGGTTCTCGTTCTATGACCACAACCCGGTGGCCTCGCTGGCCGAGAAGATGCGCCAACACGAGCCCCGTAGGGCCCATGCCTGCAATCGCTACGTCAGTGTCAAAGCGGGTGGTATTCATGACTTATTTTCCAGATATCGGGTTGTACTCAGCGCGAAGTAGCGAGGCTATGCCTCTTATTGCATTGCCAAGATTCAGTAAAAACGTAGCCAGCGCGCCGTTTCGCTCGGGCTTGTGACCCCAACTACTCATCCCTTGATAGTTTTTTTGTTGCCATTTTTCTTCATCGACAGTGAGGGCGTTCCAGCCAATCTCCATCTCAAAACCGGATGGCGAAATGACATAAAAAGACAGCTCGTTGTCGTTGGGATGCTGGCCAATTTCATGGGCCATTTCGTACCCCAGCTCCCTGCACCGCACAAAAGCTGATGTAAGATCTTCAAGGCGAGCTGCCTGAAAATTCATGTGCTGTACTACGGTTCGGATGGGGTCGAGCTGAATTCCGCGCGTTGAGGCAACGGCAACTGAGTGGTGCCGCTCGTTCAGGCGCAAGAAAGTAATATCGAGGGTAGTACCAGCAATATTCTGTTCTATGTAGTCGCTAATACGGGCATCAAAGATATCTTGCCAGAACGCACACATCTGATCCGGCAACCGGGAGGTAATGGCAACGTGGCCCAAACCGCCCTCCCCTGTTACGAAGCCACTCATCAACATGTGCAAGGGTTCGTCACCAAGCTCAGCGTCGACAAATAGTTCGAGAGCCATCCCTTTGGGGCCGGCAAAGCGCCAGAATTGCGTGACACCTCTCAGCGCCGCATCGCGATCAGAACCTTTCTCATAGGCGATACCGCTTTCTTCAAGCCGTTTGAGCACTGTCGCAAGTACGGTTTCATCTGCAAGCTGCAAGCCCAAACAGACAAAGTCTTCAGCAGAGCCGTACTGAACAATAAAACGTCGCTTGTGATTATCCAGCCGGTAAGC
Organism: Litorivivens sp.; assembly: GCA_041619575.1. Classification (GTDB taxonomy): domain Bacteria; phylum Pseudomonadota; class Gammaproteobacteria; order Pseudomonadales; family Spongiibacteraceae; genus Litorivivens. The sequence continues at coordinate 6,862 of JBFKDP010000186.1, read as the reverse complement.
CAGCAACTCATGCGTTTCAGCGTCGCGATGCAGTCCCAGACCTTTCTCACAAAACTCGCGCCACTGAGAGAGTCTTGTCGATTCAACAATGGCGTATCCCATTGAGATTTTGCCGAAGACATTGGCGTCTTTAGTCGATGGTATTTCGGTCATCATCAATACTCAGCTAGTTTGCCGCAGGCGTGTTAGCAATCAGGAAGCCGGTCGTGCAGGCATTAAACTCATCGGCCCGCTCCCACTGCACCCAGTGCCCCGTTTTACTGAACAGGTAGAGATCACAATTGGGCATCCGTGCCTGCAACGCCGAGCCACCGCTGGGGCGGTTGACCTTGTCTTCCGTTCCCCACAGAACCAGACAGGGCGTTTCGCACTGTTTCAATCGGGGGTCGCGAGTGAAGTCCCAAAGCTTGACGTTGGGGAGTCCTTTTGGGCCTGTCAGCGGGGGGTTGGCTACAACTTCAGGGTCGATACTGGATTGGTATCGTTCTTCAATGATCTCGTCGGTTACGCGGCTGCCGTCATACACCAAATAGTCACGGATGAACTCTGTCAGCTTCTCGCGGCTGGGTCCGCCACCTTTGTAGTAGTTCAGCAGCAATTTCAATCCGGGGGTCGGAAGCGACCGGGTGGTATTCACCCCGCCGGGGCCCATCAGAACCAGAGCACCCACACGGCCCGGCGCATCTAACGCCATACGTAATGCGCACGCACCTCCCAGAGAATTACCAACCACATGGGCGCGTTCAATGCCCAGAGCATCCAATAAGCCGAGCATGCTGGAAGCAAGGTCACCAAAGGGGTCTTTACGATCCACACCTTTGGTGGATTGACCGTACCCTTTCATATCTGGCACCAGCACACGGAAATGTCGCGCGAGGGCTTGAATATTATTGCCGTAGTTCGACAAGCCGGAGGCACCGGGCCCGCCGCCATGCAACATAAGCACAGGAAAGCCGGCCCCGGCTTCTGTGACGTGGATCGACTGATTCCCGACCGAAACTACCTGGCTGACTAGATTTTGCATATCGACACCAATAATTAAACCTAACATTCTTATTTGAACATATATGTTCACATAAGAGCAACTAAAATGTTTAACACTAGTGTCCAATTAATCTAAAATTGTGCAATGCAGGTCGAGACGCGGCAGTCAATAAGGGACATTTTTTCGTGGCGAAACAAAGACGTAGTGCAGCAGAAAAGCGTATTTATGATGCGGCATTAAAACTTTATGCCGATCGAACTTCACATTACGAGGTTCCGGTAAGCGATTTGGCCGAAGCGGCCGGTGTGGCCCGCGGGACGATCTACAACCGTATCGGCTCCCCTGAGGCGCTATTTTCCGACTTGGCGACTAAGCTGGCTTCAGAGATGGCTCAGCGCGTGGCTGCTAGCTACGCGCCGGACGCGACAGCAGCGGAAAGATTAGCTATAGGTATCCGCCTCTACGTGCGCCGTGCTCACGAGGAACAGCACTGGGGCCGTTTCTTGCTCCAATTCGGCATGACCGATGACTCGCTAAGAGAGCTCTGGATCGGTCCACCCAGTCAGGATATTAAAACCGGCATAGCAGCGGGCGAATACGATCTCACCGACGACGAACTGCTTTCAGCACTGGGGCTTATCGCAGGAGCAACTTTGTCTGGAATTTTGCTGGTTTTACAAGGTTTCAAAACTTGGCGAGACGCGGGCTCGGAGACAGCCCGTTTGGCGCTCAGGGCGCTGGGAATTGACGCTGATGAGGCGCGTCGCCTTGCGGAGTTGCCCTTGCCAGAACTGCGCGACCTGTAACACAAAAAAACCTGTCCACTCCGCGAAACAAACAGCCGCAAAAATCCCGTTCTTTAAGCTCGAACCAAACGATCAGGCCCTGACGGCTGATTCCTTTCTCTCGGCTACTCATGATCTGAAAAGCAAAAAAGGCGAGGCAGCAAAACCGCCTCGCAAAGACTCACCCGGACGGGGAGGGAAGGAACTAGCGTTCGAAGTGGTACTTCAAGCTTAGGCCATATTGTCTGGGTGCTTGTGTATTTGCCCAATACAAACCTGGAGCCTGCAAAACTTCTCCTCCAAAGTTTTTAGTGCGTTCATCAGTCAAGTTATAGCCATTCAGGGAAATGCTCCACATACCGTCCATGGTTGATAAGGACAGCTGAGCATTCACCTTCCAGAACGCTTCCTGTGCGCTATTAGGGTCTTGTACAGGGTTGTAAATGTAGTCATCGCTGTAAGTCGTATCGACGCGGAAGCCAATGAGCCAGGCCTCTGAGAGAGCATTCTGATAATCGAGGAACAACGTACCACTCCATTCCGGCGCCTGATCCAAGGATTTGCCAGCAAGATCCTGAGTTGCCCCATTGGACTCCCGACAGGATTGCGACCACACATTCTGGTTGAGCGGACAAGACCCAATGTACTCCTCATAGGTTGCGCTCAAGTACGCTGCATTGGCCCCGAATAGCCAAGTTTCCGTTACGGCAAAATTGGTTTCAAGCTCAACACCTTTCGAAATGGCTGAAGCTGCGTTACCGGTTTTAAAGGAGGCACCGTCGAAAGATGAAACCTGCAGGTCATCGAAGCGAGTATAAAAAACCGCCAAATTAACCCGGCCACGACGATCCATGACGTCAGACTTCAAGCCTATTTCATAGGTAATGGCTTGCTCTTCATCAAATTCCCAGTCATCCGGATCGCCCGAAATACTGGTCGCATTATAGCCACCTGCTTTCGTAGCTTTTGCGGTTGTGAAGTACATCATTGCATTGTCTGTTACATCGAACTGGAGATTAAAGGTACCGTCAACAACCTCTTCCTCTCTCGAAAGATCGTATGAAAAAGGCCGTGCGCCTAAAACCTCTGCAACTTGAACGCGCGCAAGATGAGCAGGCAAAAGCAAGGGATTGGAGGTATCCGTCTGCTCATCCGTTCCGTATTCGTTTACTGATTGGAACCCCGCACCTGATTTGGTCTCTTGTGAATAGCGGAGACCAATTGACGCTCGCAGGAAGTCGGATATATTCCACGTAAGCTGACCAAATGCAGACCAGGATTCAGATTTTTCATCGTAGGTTGAGTATAGAGAGCCATTTGCAGTATTGAGGGGCGGGCGCAAGTAGTCCACGTCGATGCGCGCTCGCGGGATAATCAATTCTCGTTCGATGTAATAAAGCCCTGTTACGTACTCAACCGTTTGCCCCACGGGCGAGAGAAAACGTACTTCCAGAGATGACTGTTCATAATCTTCTTCTTGTTGACGATGAAGAAGATTGGACGCACTGAAGTCAACATCTGAAAAGTTGACCCTATCGTACCTGCTATAGCCCCCAAGCGCAGAGAGCTCATACTCTCCAAAGTACTGAGCAACCGACAGTGTCGCACTCTTTGAATTCAGCCACAGGGATGGCTCGCCGTTGGAGTAGCCTGTGTAGTTGTGCTCAAAATCTTCGCCGCCGGCTTCAGCATCCTCGACAATTGATTGGGTAAGTAGAGCTGGCGGAGCTGAGCGATCATAGTCACTAATCTGAAAATTAGTGCCTTCCTCCGTGTACTTACCAGTCTCAAGCTTTAGCATCACATCAGTGTTATCACTCGCAGACCAGGACAGTATGCCCCGCAGTGCTTCAACGTCATTTTGTTGCTCATCCTGCTGGCTTACCCCGTTGTACACAAATTCACCGCTGCTACCTTTCTTCGCGACCAAGCGACCCGCAATCGTTTTGGATATGGGGCCCGACAGGACCAGTGAAAAGTCCGACGTACCTTGCGGCGCTACATAAGCGCTGGACACAGTTACTTCGGTTATGTCCTCCGGCTTTTTGCTGTGAATGGCAATCGCACCCGCAATGCTGTTTTTGCCAAACAGCACGCCTTGGGGGCCTCGCAAAACTTCTACCCTTTCGACATCCAAAAACGGAATTTGAAACTGTGGGCCGCGAGCCGCGTAGATCCCGTCAACATAGAGCCCAACCGATTGCTCAAACGAGGGGTTACCCGTACCTGAGCCAAGACCGCGCATCACGATCATATTGCCGTCCGGTGAATCTGCAATATTCAGGTTAGGTACCAACCCCGCCATATCTTCCAGATTGGTAATGCCGTTGGCCTCAAGCGTATCGCCCGCCACCGCGTTTACGGAAATGGGGACATCCTGAACACTTTCATTTCGTTTTTGAGCTGTAACGATAACCTCCTCCAAAACGGGTGCAGCGTAAACGGGCAGGATGGTAGCGCCTACAAGCACTGTTTGGCAGCAACGGATCAGGGGCGTTTTTCGGGTCATGGCGAAGTCTCATATGTCACTTTATTTGCCTTATTTGAACTTTAGTGTTCAAATAAGTCAAGATATTTCATTATTTCTATTCCACGCGACCTTGGGCTGGACTAGGCATTTAAGAGCTTCCAGCCGTTGGGAGAGGAAACTCTCTATGAAAATCAGAGTGATAGCGCTTTAGTACTAGAACGTTGTCGGAATTGGAACAAGGTGGGGCGGTGCGGCATAGATGGAGCCTGCAGATCATTAGGCGTATACAGATTCATCGAAATCCGTTTCTCATAGGTTGGCTAATTAGAACTGGAGACACATATATGACGGAACAAAAGCGAAATAATGGCAATAGCTCCCTCCAGCGCAGAACTTTGCTCAAGGGAGCCGCTGCCTCTGCAGCATTGCTACCGGCGGGGCTATCACAGTCGCAATCGGTCAGAGCAAGTTCTGAATCCAGGCAACCCTTTGTTATTGATGTACACCACCACTCGGTGCCTGACCAGTATGTAAAGGAAATGAACCGCCTTAACTATAACCCTTCGCATGGAAAGGGTTTCCCAAGGTGGTCACCTCAAACCACGATTGACGTTATGGATCAGTACGGTATCGCAGCCTCGGTCACCTCGGTTTCGTCGCCAGGCGTGTATATCGGAGACAAGAACAGCGCCCTGAGTCTCGCAAGAAATCTCAATGAATATTCAGCGAAAGTGAGCCAGCAATACAGCACGCGCCTGGGGTATTTCGCCATTCTCCCTATGCCGTTGGTTGAGGACAGCATCAAAGAGGCCCTATATGCGCTGGACGAACTAAATGCCGATGGCATTGTATTGCTGGCAAGTAGTGGCGAAAAATTTTTGGGCGATCCTGATTTCGATGAGCTGATGGCTGAGTTAGACAAGCGCGAGGCAGTTGTTTTTATCCACCCCAACGTCCACCCTACATCAGATCAGCTAGCTTTGGATATTCCCGGCTTCTACCTAGAGTTTATGTTCGATACCACCAGAGCAGTAACAAATCTCATTTACTCGGGTACGATGGAGAAATATCAAAAGATCAAGTGGATTGTCGCTCACGCCGGCGCAACCCTGCCTTACCTGACTTGGCGATTGTCGCTCGCAAATGTCGAAAGTCCGGAAGTCATGGAAAAGGCGCCTAGGGGTGTGGCGGCTTATCTGAAAACCCTGCACTACGATACGGCGCTCTCGCCCTCCCCCACCACCATGGCTTCACTTTTGCAGTTGGTGGAACCCACCCAGATTCTGTTTGGCAGTGATTTTCCCTTTGCACCCGACCCCTTGGTAGGCTTGGAACTGAAGGAAATCAACCAGAACCCTCTGCTCAATGATCAGATGCGAAAGATGATCTACCGGGACAACGCGCTCAGATTGTTTCCTCGTTTTGCTACGGAAGAGGAATCGCAGTTGACACTGAAATCCTACGACCTTCAACAACATGAGAAATTGTCCGGGATGAAACGTTTTATCATCAACACGCTAAAGAGCATGGTCGATTAATCTACCCCCTACTAATAGAACGAGGAAAGTGTTTTGGGGCTATCCATTGTCAACTATACCCGGAGCGGAGATTTTGAATCTGAGTGGGGCGTACTCAGCGATAAATACATTTATCCGATTGATGAAAACTTTGCGAACCACCACGACCTGATGGCTGCGTATTTCTCCTCTAAAGAAGATTTCCTCGCGCGCCAGCATCGTGACCCGGTATCAGTAGATGCAGTGGAGTTCAATTCACCCATCTCACAGAACATTCAGCTTTTCTGCCAGGGCCTGAACTACGCAGATCATCGCGAGGAATCCGGAGCCTCAGAGTATACGGACGAGGAGAACCTGATTTTCATGAAGGCATCCTCCAGCATTTGCGCACCTAATGCCGATATCATGAGACCGCAGGGGTGTGAGTTGCTGGACTACGAAATAGAACTCGCACTGGTGTTGAAGCAAGCCGTGCCGGCCCCCATCGAGATCGCATCGGATGACCTGCCGAACTACGTAGCTGGCCTGGTATTGAGCAACGATGTATCCGCCCGGGATTTTATGTTCGGTGCGCCCATGATGCAGTGGTTTCGCGGCAAAAGTCATCGCACCTTCTGTCCAATGGGACCTGTACTCTACCTGATGGATAAGGAAGACTTTAAATATCTGGACGAGCTGGAGTTAACCTTAAAGTGGAATGGTGTCGTTAAACAGTCCGCCGGCACTGAGCAATTGATTCATAAGCCTGCCCAAATACTCTCTGAGATATCAAGCTATGCAGCGATGCGTGCTGGGGATTGTCTTTTGACAGGTACCCCGGGCGGAGTGTTGGCGGGTGCGAACTTACAGGTTGGGCTTGCTATTATATTGAACTTCACTAACGACGAAAGACGTCAAAAAAAGTTTACCAAGGCGCAATTAGCGCGCACACGCTTCCTTGAGCCTGGTGACGTATTGGAACTTTCCATTCGAAGCCGAGATGGGGCAATAGATCTGGGAAGTCAACGCAACACTATTGCACAAGCATAAAATCGCTAGAGTGCTGGCATAATACAGTTAGATATAGTCGTGCTTCGGCACCCGCGTTGTTTGATTGAGCACCCCG
>JBFKDP010000185.1:0-7975 GCA_041619575.1 Litorivivens sp. | reverse complement strand
GTGACCGTGGAATTGGTCTGCAGGCAATGGCCGAGGAGCTGGCGGCCGAGTTACCGGAGCTGGACGGCAAACTAAAAAGTCTGGAGCAAAAACTCGCAGGGCGTGGCAAGCGATTGGCTGATGCCGAGCAAAAACTGGCCAGCATGCGACCTGAAGCCCGTGCACTGGAGGCCGAGCGCGCTGACGCGCAGTTGGATGCCGACGCAGCGGCGGCGATTGAAAATCGGCTGGCTATCGCCAAACAGCTATTGACGGAAGAAATGCAGCGTCTTTACGCCTCCGGTGCGAGGCCCAACAGCGACAGTGTGGGTGGCATACCGGTCGACAGTGAATACATTATTTTTGTTATTGATACGTCAGGTAGTATGCATGGCTACGCGTGGCCGACTGTTATCAAAAAATTGACCGAAACTCTTGACCTCTATCCAAAGGTGAAAGGCCTGCAGATTATGAACGATATGGGCGACTATATGTTCAGCCAATATGCTGGTCAGTGGATTCCCGATACGCCCGGGCGGCGCAAGGCCATTATCAGTCGCATGGCGACCTGGCAGCCATTTTCCAATTCCAGTCCGGTGGAAGGCATTACTCGAGCGATCAGGGCTTTTTATGCTCAGGACAAAAAAATCAGTATTTATGTTTTTGGCGACGAATTTACCGGGAATTCAATCCAGTCGGTGCTGGATGCCGTGGAACGAATTAACCCCAAGGGCGCCGACGGCAAGCCGCTGGTGCGCATTCATGCGGTTGGTTTTCCCGTGCAGTTTACCCGCAGGGGGATTCGCCCGACCGGTGTGCAGTTTTCCATGCTGATGCGGGCGCTGTGCCAAAATAATGGCGGCACCTTCGTCGGCCTCCAGACCCTCGATTGAGTGCAAGAGATCGGTGCTATGTTTATGTCAGTGACTATAGGAGAGCGCAAGCGTTGACGAAGTGGCGGTATGCTTTGCTCGCGGCAGTAACACTGCTGTCGGCCTGCAGCCAGCATGTGGTGCTGACACAGGATTTTCCCGTGCCGGTGATGCGGCAGATTCAGGCGCCGGTCACGCTCTATATTCCGCCGGAGTTGCGCGACTATATTCACCAGGAGAAGCCGGAAAAAGGTGTGGATTGGACGATTGACTTCGGTGATGCCAATGTTCGATTGTTTGAGTCCTTGTTTACGGGCATGTTTGCCCCGCTGGATGTCGTCTATGAGCGGGATAAAATTGCTGGTGATGTCACTGTGATACAGCCGGTGATGCACGACTATCAGTTCAGTACCCCGGCCATGAGCCGGGGAGAATACTTTGAGGTCTGGATCAAATATTCCCTGCAAATCGCTTATCCGAAAAACACCCAAATACTTGACTGGCACTTTACCGCCTATGGACGCGAAGAGGCTTCTGGTCACTCCGCATCCACCGCATTGCAGGAAGCCAGTCGTCGGGCAATGAGAGATGCCGCCGCAGCGGTGGTGCTGGGGCTGATGAAGCAGCCCAAGGCGCGCGCTCATTTTGAATCGCAAAGGGTGCAACCTTGAGCTTTTTGCACCGGACCTTCCCCAAGCTTTTTATTGTCGGCATCTTCCCTATGGCCTTGGTCGCCTGTGTCAGCTCCTCGGTGGAGCAGTTGCGCAAAGCGCCGATAGGTTTGCTCGTCGAGGGCGAAACGATTGTGGTGTTAGGCCGCCGCCAGAACTTTCGCCACCAGACCGAAAAAGATTTCACGCGCTGTGTGTATGACAGCCTCATCAGGCAGGATTTGCCGTTGAAGCCTGAGCGCCAGTTTATGGATGAAATGTTTCCTTGGTTTCAGCCGCGCACAGCGCCCTTGACCGCAGATGCGTTGGCCGCACGTTTGCAGGAGCCCGCCATTGCCGAGCGTCTGCAGGATATTGGTACCCGCTATGTGGTCTGGCTCGATGGTATTACCCGGCGTGGCGAAGACGGCGGCACCATGTCATGCAGCGTCGGTGTCGGCGGTGGCGCCTGTCTGGGCTTGCTTTGGTGGGAGGATGATGCGGAGTACGAAGCCGTTATCTGGGATATGCAAACCCTGAAATCCATGGGCAAAATCGCCGTAGAGGCCAGCGGTACCTCCTATGTGCCTGCGGTCATTATTCCCATCCCCTTGTTGGCGCCAACCCAGTCGGCGGCCTGCCGCGGCGTGGCCAGACAGATTGGTGATTTTCTTGAGGAGAATCGCTAACACTTGCCGTTCCTGCCGCAAGCTGAATGGCACATAAATGGCTGCAGTGTGAAGCAGTTCCCCCTTCATCTACCATTCGTCGCAAAAAACTACCTCTCGTCGCAATCTGCCTGCGCTTTGAATGCCCTGTCTGCATACTACAGAAACTGCCCTTGTTGGCTTTGGGGAATATAGATGTTGTATAGCAATAAACAACGGGGATTCACCCTGGTGGAAATCATGATTGTCGTTGCCATGGTAGCAATACTGGCGACGATTGCCGTGGGGAGTTATCGCGACAGTGCCGTCAGAGCTCATAGGGCTGCGGCGGTGTCCTATATGCTTGAAGTCTCAAACATGCAGGAGCGTTACTTGCTCGATAATCGCGACTATGCTCCTGATATGGCAACACTGGGCGCAGTCCCGCCGGCAGAGGTCTCAGATTTCTACACTGTGACGACAGCCGATGATAACGGCGCCAGTAATGTACCGAGCTATTACGTCCGTGCTGTGCCCAAGGGCTCTCAGGCCACCAGTGATACCTCGTGCGGTACTATGGAACTGGACAACTTAGGTAATCGGTCGGATGCCGGGGGCGATCGATGCTGGCGTTAAGAAAAACAGGCGGCTATACACTGCTTGAGCTGCTGGTAACCATTTCGGTAATCGCCATTATTGCCGCCATTGCTGCGCCTTCATTCGAGAATATGATGGCGACTCAGAGAGTCAGAAGTGCGACCACCGATCTGGTTGGGGCGCTTGGCTTTGCACGTAGCGAAGCGGTGAAGCGTAATCGTTCTGTCTCTGTTACACCTGGCGCGAGCTGGGCTGCTGGCTGGACTATCAGCTATGTTGATGCAAACGGCAATACCCAGACACTGCAGTCGCATGAAGGTTTTGATGGACTGACGGTCGCCGGAAATACGGCAATTTCATTTCGTGCGGACGGTCGACGAGGCAGTGGCAATGTCGATATCGAGATCGCGCCGCCATCGGGCTCAGGCGCCAAAAAACACTGTGTGCGTGTCTCGCCTACAGGAAAGCCAGAATCCACGGCAGGAGGCTGCTAATGACGACCAGGCTATCAGGCGAAAAAGGGTTTTCCATGCTGGAAATTCTGGTAGCACTTGTCATTTCCTTGGTGACGTTGATGGGCGCTGCGGGTCTGGTTTTTCGTACTGTGCAACAGGAAGTAGACGGGGTGCAGCGCCTGCAGGCCATGACGCTTGCACAGGAAATGGTTGACCGGATAAATATTAATCGTCAGGTCGCAAGTTGCTACTCGAACGGTGCGAATGGTCTACAGCTTGGTAAGGGCGTTGCGGCTGCTGATATTCCCGATTGTACTGCAGGTACGCCTAGTCAACAGGATCGCGCCGAGAGCGACCTTGCGGAGTGGCACAGTATGATCCTTGGTGCTGCTGTCCAGACTGAAAAAGACTCAAACATTGGCGCAATGATCGATGCGCGCGGTTGTATCGCGCAAGAGAATGCAGTTAACCGAACCTATCGGGTTACCGTTGTTTGGGAAGGATTGAGTGACACGATTGAACCCAGTGTACCTTGTGGCGCCGACTTGTATTCTACAAAGTCGCGACGACGAGCTATCAGTCTGATTGTGCAAATCGGAGACCTCTCATGAACAGGTCTGCTCACCAGCGGGGTATTACGCTACTTGAAATAATGATTGCTCTGGGTCTGGGTGCTTTTATGCTGGTAGGCATTATCACCTTGATGGCATCGGTGAGTGCCACGCGTACCGAATTGACGCGCAGCAGTGAGCAACTTGAAAATGGGCGCTATGCCGTTCAGATATTGAGTGACGACGCCGCACTCGGCGGGTATTACGGCCCCTATTATAATGGTGGCCCTGTTCTGTCGAATCCTAGCCCCTGTGCTACCGATGCAACGCTTTCTGACCTCGGTATAGCATATGGCGCAACACCAACGCTGCCTACTGCTGTCAGTGGGATTGCAGCCGGTGGCACGCTGCCCGCCTGCGTGACGAATGCAATTGCGAATGCTCAGGTGCTAGTCATTCGGCATGTAAATCCTGTCCCTGTTGCAGCAACTGCGGCCGTTAACGGTGACCCTTATATGCAGGTGTCTTTCTGTGACAGTGAAAATGAGTTTGTTTTCTCGAATGCCAAGGCAAATTTCACTCTTACGGGAAAAGACTGCACAACAGTCCAGCCTGTTTGGTCCTATGAGTCTCGAGCGTACTACGTAGCAAGTTGTGATGACTGTGGCGATGGCGATGGCGATGGTGGTGATGCCATACCGACACTCAAGGTGGCTGAATATTCCAGTGGTAGCCTGCAGGTCTATTCGCTCGTTGAGGGTGTTGAAGACATGAATGTGCGTTATGGCATGGACCTGAATCGTGACGGCTCGCCTGATTGTTACATCAGTGACCCAGCGGTTGATGCGCTTCCTGCCGGTTGTGCCGACCCTTTCAGCCAATGGGATAGCGACGATGCCCAAAATTGGGGAAATGTTGTGGCGCTTGATATCCATGTGTTGATTCGCAGTCTCGACGAGTATTCAGACTGGGAGGATACGCGGACTTACGATCTCGGCCGCAATGTCCGGAGTGGTCCATTCAAGGATGGGTTTAAGCGCAAGGTCTTGAAAGCCAGCGCGATGCTACCAAATGTTGCGGGAGCGAGAGAATGATGCATTTACTCGGCGGCAAACAAACGGGTGCGGTACTGGTTATCGTGCTGGTTATGGTGGGTATCTTTATGGTGATAGTGACCAGCCTCGTGACCAGCAGCAGTATCAGTTTTCGCATTGCTGGGAATCAGCAGTATCGTATGGAAGCAAAAATTGCGGCCCGCAATGCAATTGAGGGTTACATCAGTAATCCGGCAAATTTCTCACTACCACTACCGCAGGGGAATACCGTATACGAATTTAACTTCAGCGGTAAAAAGGATACGTCCGGTAACCCTGTCAGTGAAATGAGTGCTGTGGTAATGCCGCCAGTGTGTTCGAGGGCTAGCCCTATTGGTGTGAACGAACTCGATACGAGTAAAAAGTCTGATGTGCAGTGTATTGGCAGCTCTCGTACTACCCCCGGAATTATTGGCGCGAGCGGCCCCAAGGGAAACTCGGACTCCTGGTGTGCGCGTATGAACTGGGAAGTTGACGCTGAAGTTGCAGACGTTGCAACAGGCGCGGAAATGGAAATGAGTCAGGGCCTGTCTACCCGGGCGGTTATCGGAACCCCCTGCCCTAGTTAATGCGGCAGTGTGCTGCGTATTGAGGTGTAGTAATGAAAATCTACCGAATTCACGTATTGAACAGGCTGTGTATGGCCTTCTTGTCGGCCCTGTTCGCCTCTTCAAGCCTACAGGCTGAAGACATCGACCTCTTTACAGGCGTCAATCCATCGGGGGGTAACGTACCGACGGTGATGCTCTATATGCACAACACACGAAACTCCAACGCCAGTGTGACCCACGGCTGTACCTATAACGATAATAGCGGAGCGCCGGCTCTGGGCGATACTGTCGGTGGCATGGAACAGTGCGCCATGGTGAATGCGCTGCTGTCGATTAAAAACAACCCTGTGCTGCTTGGCCGCCTGAAAGTGGGCCTGATGGCCTTTAACAACTCACAAAACTTTTCCAGCTTTGACAACGGTAGCGGTATTGGCAATGGCAACGGTGAGTGCGGGTACATGACTTATGTACCAACGCTTGTCGATGCTGCGGGCATTGACAAGCTGGTAACCACCATCAAGTCCTATTCTGATAACAGCTACCTGGTACCGAATCGCGCCGTCGGCGACGGGATGGCCTCTGCCTGGGCGATGCTCAATGGCTTAAAAGATGACTGCGCGGACATTGATTACTCTTCACTCGGCTCGGTTGCGACAGAATGTCGTGACGCTGTCTTGGTCTATATCGGTAACCTGACCAAAACCACAGCCAAAGCCGAGGATGCGCCCAACGGAAAAGGCCGTGTAGACAGCCTGCTGAAGTCGCAGTTAAGCACGGCCTTTGGCTATTCGACCTCATCGGCTCAATACGAACTTTTCACCTCGCCTATTTCGGTCACTGCACTTAAAGACAATGGTCTGTATCAGGCTGACGACTGGGCGCGTTTTATGAAGCGTGTCAATGTCGACGACAGTGCTCAGAGTGATCGAAACATAACCACCTACACCATTGGTGTTTATGATCCGGCGCTTGAGTCCAAGTTGTTTGATCAATTCAACTTTCTGGGATCTATGGCCAATCAGGGCGGGGGCAAGCCCTTCACCGTTAAGGCCTCAGAAGCACAGGGTTTCGAAGAAATTTTGGTCCAGATATTTACGGAAGTTCAAGCGGTCAATAGTGTATTTTCTTCCGCAACGCTGCCGGTAAGCGCCAATACGCAAGGCACATTCCTGAATCAGGTCTTCATCGCCATGTTCCGTCCTGATGGACAGGCTGGGCCGAGATGGTTTGGTAACGTAAAACAATATCAACTTGGTTTTGACTCCGGCGGAAATATTGCGCTTGCGGATGCTACTCAGGACCCTGCGAAAACTGTTGTCTCCGCTACTAATCCCAATACTGGCGCGATCTCCGATGCGGCTACTAGCTTCTGGACGACTAACACTCCGACAGGGCAGGCCGACTGGCCGACGCAGGCTGATGAGGGGTATGGCTACTGGGTGAATGATCCTAATGGAGACGCACTGACCTTCGATGCGCCGGATGGAGACCTGGTTGAAAAAGGCGGTGCGGCGCAAATGAGCCGGGTGGATTACTTGACCAGCCAGGCAGCGCGCACAGTCTACAGTTGCGAGCCGGGCAAGTGCGATACGAATGGATTGATAGCCTTTAATCAGTCCAATTTTGCGGCAAACGGTGATACTTGGTTTCAGCTGTCTTCCAGTGGTGGCGGTGGCGCAAAAGTTAATACAGGTGCCATTGTAAAACTCAAGGTGGACTACACCTGTAGTAAGTCAAAGGGCAAGGTGTCCTGTGGCTTTACAGTCACTGATGGCGTACTGCCAAATCTGACGGTTTCCAGTGGTAACGGTAAGAATGCCATCGTCGGCGACAAAATAGCGATTGTTGGAGGGTTGCCGCAGACAGACTGCGATCAACCCCTGAGCCCAAGCAATGAATTTTGTGAGCTAGGTAATGCCAACGCAGACTCATTTACCGTGCAACTCAATAGCATGGCTGATGGTGATTCAGGAACGGGGGTCGAGATTGTGCTCTATGTGGCATCAGCGACGGCTCTGGTCGAACAAAGTGGTCACGGCTACGCAGCTGGTGATGAGATTGAGCTAAAAAGTTGTGCCAAGGCCAGCGGTGAATCGATTGATTACAACCTGAATCAGGTCGCTACCGGAACCGGGGTCTTTCTCACGGAAGTAGATACCGTGGTGAACGGCAATAGCTACACCGTCAAACTTGCCAATCCGGCTTTGGGAAGTGATGCTCTGACCTGCGGTAACACTACCGCTTCATTGACGGCAGATAACCTGATTAAGTGGATACGTGGTGAGGACGTGGCGGGTAATGAAGCTTCCATGGGGCCGTGCCCACTGAACAGCGATGGCACACGAACCTATAACGACGGTTCAAGCTGTACGATCAATGTGCGGCCTTCAATTCACGGTGATGTGCTTCATTCGCGCCCGGCGGTAATCAACTATGGTGATATCGACAATGATAACCCGGAGGGTGAAAGTGATGTCATCGTCTTTTACGGGTCCAATGATGGGATGTTCCGTGCCATAAATGGTAACCAGAAGCTCTCGATCGGCGGGGTGCGTCCTGGTGGTGAGCTGTGGAGTTTT
>JBFKDP010000184.1:0-8035 GCA_041619575.1 Litorivivens sp. | reverse complement strand
TGCAATCAGGCGGATATATTCCGGAACCGGCGTGTGTGCCGGGCAGGCATACTGACAATCAACCACCTTGTGAAAATATTCGGGGTCTTTGACGTCTGTTGGTTTCAATGTACTTCCCGTTATCTGTCCTGTGAATGACGAGCACCGGACCAGCAGCGGCTTATGCCATAAACTGCTTAACGCCGGCCTAAACAGACCGATTACAGCACATTAATAATGAGAATTCAGCAAATAAATAACAGCGTAGGCGGGAAAATCCCGAAAGAAATCATTGGTATAAGTTAACAGCCATCCTGTAAAAAATTGACACAAAAGAACAGGTTTTGGAGTTTAAAACCAACCAAAAAACCAGCCACTGCTCTCCAGCTCCTCCCGACAGACCGCCAATTGATTGTGATACGTCTGCGAACGCGCCGACACTTTGTGAGCAACTCTTTTCAGCCACTCTTTCTGCTGAAAGGTTCGCCGATTAAAGCCGCCATGGCCTTCGTGGTAAGCCAGATAGAGGTGATAGGTATCCCCAGGGTTGATCTTGCTCAACCGCTGGGACTGGTGGTTATACCAGCCAATAAAGTCGATGGCATCGTCGAAATCATCACGATCTGCTCCACGGTTGCCGCTCTTGCTAATATACCAGTCCCAGGTTGCATCCTTGACCTGCGCATAACCATAGGCATCAGACATACGGCCGATGGGTATAAACCAGAGGAAATAACGCATCGGGGGGCGCGCCTTGGCACGAAAGCGGGACTCCTGATGCATGATGGCCATCATGGTCGGGATTGGTGAGCCCCAGTTAGCGGAGGCCTTTTTGGCATCGTCGTACCAACCACCCTTCTCACGAAAAATCTCACAAACGTTGCCGACATTGGAGGGGGCACTAGCACAACCTGTCAACAATCCCATCAGCAAGCAGACCAGAGCGACGCGGGTCACGCGAACTGCTCCAGCTGCTTGAGAAAGGCGGCCTCATCAATAACCTGAACGCCAAGCTTTTCCGCCTTTGCCAGCTTTGAGCCGGCGCCTGGTCCGGCTACCACACAGTAAGTCTTCGCCGATACACTGCCCGCCACCTTGGCACCCAGCGCCTGCAATGCGGCTTTGGCTTCGTCTCGTGTCATGCTGTCCAGCGCTCCGGTCACCACCCAGGTCTGGCCGACAAGCGGCTGCTGTGCGATGTCGCGCACTTCAATGACCGGCCAGTGCACCCCGGCATCGCGCAGGGATTGAATGACCTCGCGATTATGGGGTTCAGCAAAAAAGTGTGCGATATGGGCGGCAACCACAGGGCCGACATCGGCGACTGCCAGCAAGGCAGCTTCATCGGCAGCCATCACCTTGTCCAGGTCACCAAAATGCTGCGCCAGATTCATTGCGGTTGCCTCCCCCACTTCCCTAATACCCAAGGCGTAGATAAAGGCTGGCAAGGTCGTGGCCTTGCTTTTGTCCAAAGCTGCCACCAGGTTCTGGGCAGATTTTTGACCCATCCGCTCCAGTCCTGCCAAGGTCGCTACGTCCAGTCGAAACAGATCACCCGGGTGCTTAATCAGCTCCTGCTCGACCAGCACATCGACCAGCTTGTCGCCCAGACCTTCAATATCCATCGCCTTGCGTGAGGCAAAATGCTTGATCGCTTGGCTGCGCTGGGCAGCGCAAACCAAGCCCCCGGTACAACGGGTGACAGCCTCGCCTTCGACCCGCTCAGCGTCGCTGCCACAGACCGGGCAATACTCAGGCATCGTGATTGGGCGGGCAGATTCAGGTCGACGCTCCAGCACGACTTGGACAACTTGGGGAATGACGTCTCCGGCCCTGCGAACAATGACAGTATCGCCAATACGCACATCAAGCCGCTGTATTTCATCGTAGTTGTGTAGCGTGGCATTGCTGACGGTGACGCCTCCAACAAAAACCGGCTCTAGCCGTGCTACCGGTGTAATGGCCCCGGTTCGCCCCACCTGAAACTCCACATCCTGCAACAGGGTCAGTTCCTCCTGCGCAGGAAATTTGTGGGCAACGGCCCAACGCGGCGCACGCGATACAAAACCCAGCTGCTTTTGCAGCTCAATATCGTCAACTTTAAAAACAATGCCATCAATGTCGTAGCTGAGCTGGTCGCGCTTGTTCAGCAGGTAATCGTAGTATTCGAGGCAACCCTGCACTCCGGGTACCGTCTGCAGCTCCGCGCTGACGCGAAAGCCCCAGTTGGCAAGTGCCTTTAGGTTCTCACTGTGTCGAGAAAAAGGGCTTTTATCGCCGCGCAAGGCCACACTGTAGACACCCAATTCCAGCGGTCTGCTGGCGGTTATTTTACTGTCCAGTTGCCGCAGGCTGCCGGCAGCTGCGTTGCGTGGATTCACAAAGACTTTTTCGCCTTTCTCCCGGGCTAGCGCGTTCATTTTTTCAAATCCGGCGCGCGGCATATAAATTTCGCCACGCACTTCCAGTTCCTCAGGCCACCCCGTGCCGCGCAACCGCAGCGGTACAGAAGCGATAGTCTTTACATTGCGGGTAATATCCTCGCCCTTGCGTCCATCGCCCCGGGTTGCCGCCCGCTCCAGCACGCCATTTCGATATAACAAGCTGATGGCGATGCCATCCAGCTTAGGCTCGCAGGCAAAGGTGATCTCACCGTCAGTGCCCAGGCGGGTTTTGATGCGTTGCTCAAAATCTCTGAGTCCTGCTTCGTCAAACACATTGTCGAGCGAGAGCATCGGCACCACGTGCTCGACTTCTGAAAACGCCAGCAAGGCCTCCCCACCAACACGCTGAGTGGGTGAATCGGGAGTCCTCAGGTCAGGAAATTGCGTTTCGAGTGCGACCAGTTCCTGAAAGAGACGGTCGTACTCGATATCGGGAATGGAGGGCTCATCGAGCACATAGTATTTATGATTGTGTTCGCTGAGCGCTTCACGCAGCTCAGCGGCACGTGCGCGACTATCGGCATTGCTCATCAATTTATCTTATACAGAATGTTGGGGCGATTACACCAGCGTCAGCTGGCGGCGCTCGAAATCGCGAATACGCTGCCGCAAGTGCTGTAGTGTTTGCGCGGTGCATACACTGCGAGCCTCGTCCTGCAGTTCACACCCCAGGTTTTTCACCAATACCTGAGCCGTCTCTACCATGCAGTCAAATGCTTTGATCGCATCTTTCGGACCCGGCAGGCGCATGAAAAAACTCACTCCCGGGCTGCTGAAATTATCCATATCATCAAGATCAAAAGTGCCCGGTGCCAGCATATTCACCACGCTGAATTGTTCAGCGCCTGCGCCACCCGGCTCTTCGTAGCGATGAAATATATTCATACGGCCATAGCGTACGTCGCAGGCCAGCAGAATCTGCAACAGTGCATTGCCTGTGAGTTCCCCTCCCTCGCCAGCAACCACATGCAGAACGATAATCTCTTCCGGGTTTTGGCTGCCCGGCTTTTCACCGCCCTGTTCGCCTCGCGCTTTGGGCTCAGGTTTATCACGGTTGCTGGTAGCTGCTGTTGCCGGCTTCGTGGCTTTAGTATCTGTCTCGCTGATTTTCACCACCGGCTCTTCAGCTTGCTGCCCTGGCGCGTGCGCCAGCTCTCCGAGCGACTCTTCCGCACTCAGGGTGTCTTTCGCAGCGGCATCTAGTGTGTCCTGAGGAGGTTCGGGCTCATCGACGGAATCCATTAACACCGGAACGGGTGCATCATCGGATTGCCCACCGGAATTATCAGCCGGTTTGTCATAACTGGGAACAGCTTTTGAACGCGGAGCGACTCGCGACACCACGCGCGCGCCGCCGCCTGGCAACTCAGGGTTGACAAGCTCGTCTTCGTCGTCGCGCTGCTTAGCAGACAACCGCAGTTTATCCGTGTAGCCTGCGCGTACACGGCGATAAGCATCCAGTATAAAACCGGCAGCCACCAAGCTGCCGAGTATGATTAACCAGTCTCTTACGTTCAGTTCCATCGACGCTCTGTGCTCTCCCCACAGTTGCAGGGTATTTTGTCACTGCTACGGCTCACTTGCCAGTACTGTGCCACGGGTAAACCATCAATTCTGTTAGCCAATGCACTCGGTCGCCGCATAACCTGCAGCCCGGTGGGCTGCGTAGATTCCTTGCCAGCCTTTCCTTACATTGCGGCCATTTCGGCGGCTTCTTCCAGATCGACCGATACCAGCCTGGAAACACCGGGCTCGTGCATCGTCACCCCCATTAACTGCTCAGCCATTTCCATCGCAATTTTATTGTGCGTAATGAAGATGAACTGAACCTGATCCGACATTTCCTTGACCATCCGCGCATAGCGACCAACATTCGCGTCGTCTAGGGGTGCATCAACCTCATCAAGCATACAGAAGGGTGCCGGATTCAGGCGGAATATCGAGAACACCAACGCAATGGCAGTCAAAGCCTTCTCTCCACCCGATAGCAGGTGAATGGTGCTGTTTTTCTTGCCCGGCGGCCGCGCCATAATGGCAATACCCGTATCGAGCAAGTCGTCACCGGTCATTTCTAGCGAGGCGCTGCCACCGCCGAACACCTTGGGAAAGAGCTCCTGCAGACCTGAGTTGACCTGATCAAAGGTCTCCTTAAAACGATTTCGGGTTTCGCGGTCTATCCGGCGTATTGCCGCTTCCAGCGTTTCCAGTGCTTCGTTCAGGTCGTCGTTCTGGGCATCAAGATAGCGCTTGCGCTCAGACTGGGACTGATATTCATCGATCGCTGCCAGGTTAATTGCACCCAGACGGTCTATACGCCGCCCAACCTGCTCTAGCTGCGTCTGCCACTCCGACTCAGTCGCCTCTTCAGGCAGCGCCGTCAATATTTCCTCGAGGTTATGCTGCCCCTCCGCTAACTGCTCCTGCAGGGTTCGACGACGAACCTGCAATTCCTGATTGTTCAATCGAGCCTGCTCCAGGCGCCCGCGCGCAGTTTGCAGCTGGTTTTCAACATCGTTGCGCCGGCGATCTAGGTCTCGCATGATGTGATCAACACTTTCAACCTCTCGGCGAGCCTCGCCCAGCTCCTCCTCAACCAGCAAACGCTGCTCCAGCCGCTCTTCCAGTTCGAGCTTCAAGGCTTCCACTGGCTCACTGCTTTCATTGAGCGCTTGCTGTAATTCTTCACGGCGAGCCTCCAACAAAGCCACCTGATCATTCGCACGGGCGATAGCTTGACCCACGGAATCCAGCTGGGCGCTCAGGCTCTGTGAGCGCATCGCCAGCTGATGGGCGTGATCCTTGTCATGACGGGCTTTCTGCCGAGCTTGATCCAAAGTCGCGCGCAGCGCATCGCGCTCTTGCATCAGCGCCTCACGCTGCCCCGAATCCCGCTCCATCGCTTCTATTGCACTAGACAGTACATTTCTGGCTTCGGCCAGGGATGCCTGCTCCTGACGATATTGGTTGCGCTGCTCTTCCAGGTCCGCACTCAAGCGCTCTCGGCGACTGCTGATCTGCTCGATCCGCGCCTGATGAGCACTGAGCTTTGACTTCATTTCGCCATGCGAACGGCTATGCTGCTGGATTTCCCGCTGACACTGATCCCGCTGGCCTTCCATTGCTTTCAGCGATTCGCGCAGCGCTGCAATTTCGCCATCGATGGCTTGCAGACGCGCCTCGGTTGCGAAGATTTTTTCGCTCAGCTCCGCCAACTCTTGTTGGCGTTTAATAACGCCTTGCTCATTATCATCCGGGCGCGCAACACGTATCCAGTTTGGGCCGAGCCAGATACCCTCACGCGTAATGACGGAGTGTCCCGACGGTAAGTCGGCACGCAGTTTCAGCGCCTCTTCCAGACTATCAGCGCTTGCAACTGCGGCCAGTTGTGGGGCCATGACTAAACCGGCCCCGGCGAGTTTCGCCGCGAGACTACCGGCGTCGCGCGAGGAGGCTGCGCTTCCTTCGTCCACCAGGGTCAACTGACCTTTGCTAATCCCTGCAACAGAAGACGCAAGTTCATCAATGGAGCCAACACAGACCGCTTGCAGGCGATCGCCGAGCACGGTTTCAACAGCCAATTCCCAACCGGCTTCAACCTCCAATTGTTCTGCTACCCGCGCGGCGCTGGCCAAGTCGTGTTCCTGCAGCCAGCTTTCAACCGACTCACCTTGTCCCAGGGCAGCCTGCTGAAGTGCTTCGAGTGAGGCCCGTCGACCCTTCATGGTCTGCAGTTCGCTGCGCGCTCCATCTTGCTCATCGTTCAGCCCCTGAAGCTGGTCGCGCTTGGCCGCTATTTCCGGCAGTAACTCGTCCAGTTGCATCTGGCGTTCTTCGCCCTGCAACTCCATTTCCGCGAGCTGTTCAGCGAGCACTTCTATTTCCGCGTCTTCATCGGAGGCGACCAGACTTTCACTCTCCGCCTCCATTTTCTGGATTTTGTCCTGGTGGCGCTGCAGGGTCAGTTCCAAGTGCTGGATACGAGATTGCTGGACTTCCGCCTGCTGACGCGGCGCTGCTGCATTCTGGTTAAATTCGTCCCAGCGTTGCTGCCAGTTACCGTGGGCTTCTTCAGCTTCCGTAAGCGCTGTCAGTGATTCCTCTTCCTGGGCCTGTGACAGTTCCAACTCAGGCGTGAGGGCTTCAAGTTCTTCCTGCCAATGCGCAACTTTTTCACTGTCACTGGTGAGGTGGGATTTGGCTTCATCATAATCGCGATTGACACGGGCAAGATCTTCGTTCAGTTGTCGTCCCCGGTCGAGCTGATGTTTGATGCTCTGCTCAACCCGGCTGATTTCTGCACCCATGCTGTAGTAACGCCCCTGAACCTGATTCAAGGCGTCGTTGAGCTGGGTGAGGCTGTCGCGCTGTTTTTCACTGTCGGTTTCAATGGACTGACGCTGGGTGACAATGGCTTCAACTTCCAGCTCCAGCTCACGAATATCGGCGGCACGGGCTTCAACTTTGTCGTTGATGCCACGCCATTGCAGGGCCTGCAACTGCGCTTTAAATAAGCGTTCTTCTGCCTTGAATTCCTTATATTTTTCTGCAGATTTCGCCTGCCGCTCCAGGTGCTGAAGTTGGCGCTCCATCTCGTCGCGTAAATCGGTCAGACGTTCGAGGTTTTCACGGGTGCGGCGCATGCGATTTTCTGTCTCGCGGCGACGCTCCTTGTATTTGGAAATGCCGGCGGCCTCTTCGATAAATACCCGCAGCTCTTCTGGCTTGGATTCAATCAGCCGCGAAATCATGCCCTGCTCAATAATGGCATAGCTACGCGGCCCAAGGCCGGTACCCAGAAAGATGTCGGTGATATCACGGCGTCGACACTTGGTACCATTCAGGAAATATTCAGAGGTCCCCTCTCGGGTCACTTTTCGTTTGATGCCAATTTCGGCAAAACTGGCGTATTCGCCCCCTAATTTGCCTTCACTGTTATCAAACACCAGCTCGATAGAGGCCTGACCGACTTCCTGACGATTGACCGAGCCATTGAAAATAACGTCTGTCATGGACTCGCCACGGAGGTTTTTTGCCGAGCTTTCGCCCATCACCCACCGCACCGCATCGATAATATTGGACTTGCCACAGCCGTTCGGCCCCACAACCGCCGCCAGGTTGCTGGGGAAGGATACTGTGGTCGAGTCGACAAATGATTTGAAACCCGCCAACTTTATACATTTAAGACGCATAGAAATGACTACCGGAAATTAACGTAATCGATTGATATTATTATAAGAATAATCACCAAATGGTGCACAAACCACTGTCGCAGTCGGCACACCAAAAACATTGGCTAGTGTAGCGGCAATTGCCCCGAGGCTCTATGGCACAGACGCATTTTTTTAGGGCTTCAGTCAACCATGAATGGCCACCGTATCACGGCACGCGGGTATCAAGCACTAATTCGACCGGTGCCTTCAAATTGCGCCAGTTCAACGCCTCTGAACTCCCTTCAACATCGCCACTTGCAGCCATCACCGAGCCACTTTGCGAAAAACGCGCAGTCAGTCTGACGCGATCAAATTGATCCAGAGTCATATCCGGACGCATGGAATCAGCAGGCGTTAATGTATATGCCTGCGGCCACTCGCTTCCTGCACCCTGCGCCTGGC
>JBFKDP010000183.1:0-8040 GCA_041619575.1 Litorivivens sp. | reverse complement strand
GTTGAGCTGGTCGACTTCGTCAACAAAGCGAGGCTTGTTGGTGTAGCGACGTAAAGATGCACGTAGCTCGTCATAACTGGAACTGGACAGCATTTCGATCGCGTTGGACAGGTTTACCAGTTTTTTCAGCGTGGTTCTCAGAGTGAGAAAGCTGAGAACGATGGTAATGGTCAATGCGGCAAGGGCGGTTACAAGGCTGCTACTCAGTAGCGCTTGGGTGCGTGCCTGTGCAAATTGATCGTCGGCTACAATAACGAGGTGGAGCGGCGTAGCAGACACGCTTGTATCCAGGTTTTTCCCCTGGGCGAAATAGATACCTTCACTGGTTCGGGTGTAAACGAAACTGTTCTTAACCAGGAAATCGCTCGTTAGCTGAATTTCATAGAGCCGCTTCAAGGTGGTTTCGGCATTGCTGGCAATATAGGCGTCGATACTACCCCGGAGCGCTGTTATTCCTGATAGGGGTTTAATCAATGCGGCGTCGGCACCGGCGAGACTGGCAAAATCCACCATGAGGCCTTGTAGATTCCGCACTGCGTTGATGACCAGTATGTTGCCGTCGGTTGTGATGACGGGTACATAGCTGGTTTGGTAGCAAAGTTCGTCGCAGAAGATGCGGCTGACGGGGCGCTGTTGCTCCAGTAAGTCTGCAAAGAGTGATTGGTGTAATTTGTCTGGTGGAAAATGATCGACGCCTTGTGTAATCCAGAATCTTGCGATGCTGCCGTCGAGTCTGAGTATACGAATCGCGTCGATACCGGAGTACAGACTCAGGGCTTTAGGTTGTAGGTGTTCAGTGTCATCGCGCAGATAGGTTTCCACGGATATCTGATTTAACTGCTTTTCAAATAGCTCGGTAGAGCGCTTGACCAGACCATCAAAGGTGGCAAAGAGAGCGTTGATTCGGGTTTCGCTGGATTTTTCGTTGGCGTCAAGGGCACGCCAATAGGTAAACGCACTATTGCCGATCAAGGCAACAGCGAGAATGAGTGATACCGCAAGCAATAACTTGGTCTGTAGGCTCAGTTTCGCGCGTGGAGTGGTAGAAGACATTAGGGCAGCTGCTGGCTCAGAAGCGATACCCTAGCATCATAACAAAAACTTCAGATCGTTCCTTGATATTCTGCCCTTCGTTGTCAGCCTGTGGAACAAAGCTTGTTCCCCTGGCGCCGTGTACTTCTGCCGCCAGCATCCAGTTCTTGGCGGGGATCCAGCGCCCGCCCAAGGTGACGACCAATGAATCGGTGCCGTTGGGGTCGGTTCGGTCCCCCAGCTGATTGTCTACCCGTGCAAACCAAGTGAGTGCGTTGTTCTGGCGGTAATCGGTTTGCACGTAAAGACTCTCGCCCTTGCTGCTGAAATTGAATGCACCGATAAACGGACTGGCAAAGGTGCCCTCTAGTGACAAGAGGGAGTATTCGCTGATAATCGAAAAACGTTGGAAATTGCGTTGCAGCGAAAGCGCGACGATATTAGCGTCGAGGCCTGCGGTAAATTGCGGGTTACGAAAATTCAGGGTGCCGTCAAACAGGCTGACGCCAATTTTCCATAGCCCGCCATTAATATCGCTCATGATTTGCGCGAAGAGTGGTTTTCTCAATTCGGCATCGCCGCCTGCTGAGCCCGCAGATCCGAACAAGTTGTCGAAGGTGGAGGATGAAATTTCGTCAGTTCGACCGTAGGTGCTGGTAAAGGTGGTTGAGTGATTGTCGCCGTCCCAATAGCCATAGAGTTGAATGCCATCAGCGGAAAAAAACAACTCTCTTATACCAAAGCCATCGTAGTAATGTTGTGGCAGCATGATTGACGGCCGGGTGAACAGGACATCGCGGGTAGAGTTGTAGAAGCCGTAGGGGTTGCGGACGCGCCCTACACGGACACCCGCCGCGGAATTAAAGTTCTGGACAAAGCGCATATCGGCATAAAAATAGTCAGTGCGAATGCTGCCATTGTCAGTTGCACCTGCGTCACGCGAGAACAGTTGTCCGGAGAGTGAGAGCCAGCTGTTGTGGCGGTATTGGCCGCCAATGGCCGCCTCAAAATACTCAAACGAGCCGTCGTCATCGGTGCTGTCGCCAAAGAAGTTATTGCCTTTGCTGTATAAAAAGGCCTGGCTGGCAAAACCGTGCATCTTAAAGGTTCTGTCTGTGTCGGCCTGCACAAGGCTTGCGCACAGTGCCAGCGCTACCAGTAACAGCGGGCCCCACAAGGATTTAGACGGCTGATGTCCGGTAAGTTTATTGTTCAAAATCGGGTCTTCCCTTTCGTTTGTGTATCGAAATTGCCCAACAGTTTAAGAGGTTCCGTGTTGCCCGGTACACGATTGGCGTAGCCAATGGCACCGGGGGTGGCCTTTACTTTCTGGTGAAGTTGATAAGTGGTGGCAACTTCCTCTGGAGCCATCCCGGCGCCGGTAAATGTGAGCTGATCCCAATGGTTTTTCAGAACATAGGGAAAGGTTCGCAAGTAGGTTAGGCAGAAGCGCTTGTGCAAGGGGTGGTTTTCAGGAAGCACAAATACTTTAACGGGCGTTCCGTCCGGCCAAGTCTGCATGCGGCCTGAGAATATGGCGCGCAGAGTATTCGCTGACAGACTCGGGGGTGCTGCAACGCCGGCATTAAGTATCAGTTGGGGGTCGGCTTCATCTGCGGCCAAGGCGCTGGTAGCACTCAGGAACGCGACCAGTAGTGCTATCGCCCTGAAGGGAGCTTGATTTGAGCGCTTGAACAAAGCCAACATCGCTGCACCGTTTGAGTGTAGGTGGGCTCGACAACCTACTGTTTTCACTATGCTTTATATGGTTTCTCGCTGTGGAGGCATGCAATTTGGCCCCCCGGCGCGATCCTATCTTACTTTTGAGCCGACTACCCCCTAACCTTAGCTGCGATTCTCGAATAAATCTAGGAATTTCAGGATCCTTCGTGCGTTAGCTCCCAGATCACCCTTGCCGACTCGGGAGACAGAGCGCAGATCCACGATGGAGCCATCATCTTTAGGACTTATCCGGATTGCGATGTCATCCTTAAAGCCAAACCAGCGTGTTGTCGCCACGGCCTCAATATGGCCTTCGGTGGCATCCTGATAATAGATATCCCAGCCCAGAAGCTCCGCCGTTTCTAGGGCGCGCTCGTAAGCGGCGGCTTGAGACAGACTGGAGTGGTGAGGTTGTAAATCTGGATAGGCCGCTACCTGAATTTTGGCTGTTTCAGGGCTATAAGTCAGTGGGTTGGCTTCGGGGCCTCGTTTGGCCGGCGCAACCACAAACGCCGGAGGGTTGTCCGGGCTGGTGGTGACGTTGTGAATCATGGGGGCATCGCCTCCGCTAAAACTGCTGAACGCAAAGGCCGCGATGGCGGGTAGCGACATCAATGCGGAGCGGCTCATCAGGCGACGGCTTGTCTCATCGGACTGAGCGCGGGTGCGCAGTGCAGCGATAACGACGGCAACCAATCCCAGCAGCGCCGAGGCCAGGAAAAGGAGTAAGCCGGTGCGAAAGTGGAACAATCCGAACTGGGTGACCAGCGCTGACAAGGGCAGCAGCGTCAGGCTGAGTATTCCCATAATGTTATTGGCTTTGGCGATGCGGGAAGCGGGCATTGGCAGCTACCTTGTTGAATTGCGGGGGTTTACGAGATGGTAACTATAACACGGCTTTTCATTGCGTCGGCAGCGTGATTAACTAGCGCCCGCTCAAATCACACTGACAAAATGCGCGTGCAATCGCGCAACACCTGAGCGTACGACATTCAAACACGACTGGAAGGAAATATGGGTAGAGTAGAGGGTAAAGTCTGCATTGTGACTGGTGCAGCGAGCGGCATGGGCAAGGCAGATGCCATCAAGCTGGCCGCAGAAGGTGCCAAGGTTGTTCTGACTGATCTTAACGAGAAAGATGGCCAGGCGGTTGCTGCAGAGATCGGTGACAGTGCGATTTTCGTCAAGCACGATGTCAGCAATGAGAGCGACTGGCAGGCTGTTGTCAAAACTGCCGTTGACACGTTTGGTGGCCTGGATGTGCTGGTTAACAATGCTGGCATGATGACTATGGGCTCGGTGGTCGACTGCTCCCTCGACGATTACCGTCGGGTCAACGCGGTAAACAGTGAAGGCGTTTTTCTGGGCTGTAAGACCGCAATCCCGGCCATGGAAGCCAGCGGCAATGGGGGCTCTATCATTAATATGTCGTCGGTTGCCGCTCTGCACGGTATGTCATTTATCGCGGCTTACAGCGCCAGTAAAGGTGCTGTCGCCGCCTTGACCAAATCAGTGGCGCTCTACTGCAGAGAGCAGCGCAATGGTATTCGCTGTAACTCCATCCACCCTGATGGTGTAAAAACGCCGATGGTTTTTAAAGTTGCCACCGGCGCGGAATCCGCTACCCGGGAAGAAATCGAATCGCTGTCCACTGAAGCCAATCCAATGTGTGAACCGGAAGATATCGCGGCGCTGGTCGTGTATCTCGCTTCCGATGAGTCCCGCTTTGTTAACGCAGCAGAAATGCTGATTGATAACGCTGCTACGGCAACCCCGCCGATTGGTGTGTAAGTCGCCCGCACCGGTAGAGTGTCTACCGGTGCAATTCCTGCTTTGTGCATTCTTTTCTAACACTTTGATATTATTCCAATAAAAGGTCTTTCCGGGTTTTAGTCTGGATGGACGATGCTCGCCTTTACGCACCAGCCCAAAATCTCTCTCAGTGGCAGCAGATTAATAAGAGGGCGTACGTATGAAGTTTTCCATGATTTTTGAGGCGCAAACCACCGACCCGTCCCGGGACGGGGAAAAGCGTGTGTTTGCCGAGTGTGTTGAGCAGGCTTTGGCCGCGGAGCAACAGAATTACAATGGCGTATGGGCGGTCGAGCATACCTCGCTCACCATGTACGCTCATATGAGTGCGCCGGAAACCTTTCTGGCCTTTATTGCCGGAGCTACCAGCAAAATTGAAATTGGCCACGGGGTTGTTTGCCTGCCCCATGCCATGAACCACCCCATCAAAGTCGCGGAGCGCATTGGCACCCTAGACATCCTGTCAAAGGGGCGGGTGATGTTTGGCGTTGGCAAGGGCGGTACCATGCAGGAGGCTGGTGCCTTTGGGAATGAGCTGGATGAACTGCAGGATCAGGTTGACGAGTCCATGTATATGATTCCCAAGATGTGGTCCCAGGAAGAGTTCAGTTTTGAGTCAGACAAGACCGGGCTCAAGATACCGCCGCGCCCGATATTCCCTAAACCCTACCAACCCAAACATCCGCCCATGTTTCTTGCCTGCACGCGTGAACATACACTCAATATGGCCGGTGAGCGCGGACTGGGAGCTCTGGTGTTGGGTTTTGGTGGCCCGGACGATATTGCCAAAAAGAATGCGGTTTACCGCGAGGCCTTTGCCCGGCGCAAGGCGGAAGATCAGGTGGGTGATTTCGCTACCGAGCATCTTGCCGCGCTTTGCCCGGCTATCATTCTCGACGATGCACACCAAGCACGGCGTATTGGCCTGCGCGGGCAGCGATTCTTTGCGGAGTCGCTGGCCTATTGGTATCAAGGCGGGCCGAAGCCCAGCCTTGAGGAACTCGACGAGGCTCAGTTGGAAGCGGTGCTGGAGGAAGAAAAGCAGAAGGTTATTGCCTTCTTAGGTGAGGAGAAAATTCCTGTTGGCAGCGAGCACACGGGCATTTATAACGCCAATAATGCTTACGGTAACGTAGACGATGCCATTGCCTATATTGAGCGTTTGATTGCAGCGGGAGCGGATGAAATTTTGTTTTTGCATCAGATGGGTACTGTGCCGCACTGGGCCATTATGGAAACCATCAAGAATGTTGGGGAGAAAATCATTCCCTATTTTCGGGAAAAATATGGTGAGGGCAAAGTGAAGCTGCATCATTCATTGGAAGCATCGGCAGCCTGACCCGTTATAATCGATACTGCTTACAGGCCAATATTCTGGCCGGCAGCTGCCGGCCTATTTTGTGCTCTTGTGCTTTGAGCCTTCCAGCGACTTCATGATCGTTTCGAGTTGATCAGCCAGAATATTGCTTGCGGCAATTTCCATGGCTCGCCCGAGTTCGGCTTTTACAACAATTTCTGCCATGGGTCGCATTTGCCAGATCAGGTCGATAATCTTCGGAAATTCTTCTTTGGGCGGTAACGCCTGTTGTTCATACGGCTTGAGTACGTTCTCAGATATCAGACGGACGAATTGCTTGGCCACCTTCTCGACATTGTCCCGGCTCATCCTCAAGATTTCCAGCTGGTCAATCAGGGGAATGCCTTTCGCGCACAAATCTGCAGCAACCTTCAGGGTGCTCATGCTATTGACTCTGACTTGGGTTCCCTGAACGGTGGCTACTCCCAAGTCGCTTGCCAGTTTTATGGCGCTGGGCGTCAATTGCGTGCCAAACATTTTAATCATCTCTGCCATGCTGATGATTTCGGGGGCCTCCTTGCCCCAGGGACTGTTGATGGCCGATTCCATACCCAGTATTTCGCTTAAGCCAAAACCTTGCTCTAGTCCGGAAATGAGGTCGAGGATGCTGGCCAGTGTGTAGCCCCGGTCCAGCAGGTCGGCAATGACGCGCAAGCGTGATAGGTGCTGGTTGTTATAAATACCTTTGCGGCCACGAAGGGTGGGCGGTGGCAACAGGCCTTTATCCTGGTAGGCGCGAATGTTCCGCACTGACGTGTTGGCGGCGAGGGCGAGCTCTTCCACGGTATATTCAGTCTTTTCTTGCACTTGCGAATCAGCCGGGGCTTCGGCCGATTGGCGATACTGAACCATATTCTGGATGGTTTCTTCCGGAAATTTCATGCTGTCCTGCTACTCGTTGTCTGCGAAATACTGCAAATCACGGAGATAAATGGCGAGCCTTCAACTGTGTGGCCGCCTGCAAAAGCGCCCAAACTCTGAATATTCCTTTTAATTACAAAGGGGTAGATCGCCTCTCTAGCGGCTTTGTTTGTGACGCGACGCCCATTTTAACCTGCCATGCTTTAACTTGACATCAATTAATGACAAGTTTATGTTACATCAATCAATGACACATCAATGGATGGTTCATAGGTCGGTGGCGATACTAATAACAGGTTTGTAGCGATGATAAAAATGAATCACACCCGAATAAAACCTCTTGCTCTGGCGCTCTCGGTGCCGTTTATGCCGTCGCTGACGCAGGCGAAGGCAGTACTTGAAGAGGTCATAGTCACGGCGCAACATCGCGCTCAAAGTCTGCAGGATGTTCCGGTCTCGGTCAGCGCCATCGGGGGCGACAAGATGATAGAGGCGGGCATTAACCGTATGGAAGATTTGCAGGCCTATGTTCCTAACCTGACGGTCACAGAGAGCGGCATCAGCACTGATATTTTTATTCGGGGTATCGGTTCCGGAATGAATCAGGGCTTTGAGCAATCTGTGGGCATGTATGTGGATGGAGTCTATTACGGGCGGGCTCAGCTGGCCCGAGCGCCTTTTCTTGATTTGGCGCGCGCCGAGGTCTTGCGTGGGCCGCAGAATATTTTGCACGGTAAAAACAGCATTGCAGGTGCGGTAAATCTGCACACCGCCGATCCCACTGAAGAGTTTGAGGGGCTGGTGTCCGGGCTTTACGAGCCTAATTTTGATGAAAAAGTATTTGATCTGGTCTTGTCCGGACCCATTACCGACAAGCTGGGCGCCCGTTTCTCTGCGCGCCTACGCGATTACGGTGGCTATGTGGAGAACCTGACTCTGGATCGTTTTGGTCCCCAATACGATCAGGCGACCTATCGCGTTAAGCTCAAGTGGGATGCCAGCGACGATGCGACGGTTTCGCTGAAGCTGGAAAAAGGTAAATTTGATTCGCTAGGGCGTCAAGGTGAGATTATCAGTGATCTGCCTTCCACCTCGGATACCTTTCTCTTTACCGGCCGCACTGAGGCCGAAATCCTGGATCGAACCTACTTCCCTCCGCTGGTTGATGTGGACACCGACGATTCGGTGCGCAACAACTATCAGGATTTTAAAGGCAGCTCCAACGGCAACTATAGCAACAACGATACGACCAACCT
>JBFKDP010000182.1:0-8049 GCA_041619575.1 Litorivivens sp. | reverse complement strand
CTGAATATTGCAGTAGATGGTGCTGATAGCCTTGTCGCCGGTGTTCTGAAGGGAGAGGATGAGGCGTAGTTCCGGCCCCAGAAAGGGGTTTTTTTGCATGCGCAAATATTCATAGTTGTTGGCGTTGACACTGGCGCGGATCTTTTCGCGAATGGCCTGATTGGTTCTGTCCAGCAAAGCAGTCTGCTGATTCTGCTTCCAGATCTTGAATTGCGGCAGGTTGCTAATGCCTGCTACCTGCCAGTACAGGCCTTGCTTTTGCAGGTCAAAGATAAACTCGAAGCTGTTGCTATCAAATTGGGGAAAACTGACCGGAGCATGAATGGCGGTTTGATTCTCGTTGCTGTCGACTAGCCTGGCATTCTGAACGAGGTTTTTCAGACTTTCCGCCTGATCAGGATTCTGCGCGTCATCTAATACGGCCTGTTCAAGAGCTTTCAGGAGACTGCCCGCGTCATCTGTCTCCAGATGGGTCAGGCTACCTGCTATCAGTGTTTTGTAATCGACAAATTTCCGGAAGGACTCCAGGTCCTTTTCCTGCACGGACTGCTCAATGTTTGCCAGCGTGTAGCTGGGAGAACTTATCCGTAGATAGAAGGCCGCACTGGCGATCATGGCAAAGAAGAGTATGGCGGAGGCAATAGTGATGGCCTTTCGTGGATTGCTGCTAGTCAATTCAGTGGTCTCGGGGTGGGCTTTAGTGGCAGGTGGTTTGACAGTATCTCCCACCTCGTCGTTTTGGGCGTCGGTATTGACGATAATGCAGTCCGCATTGGTACGCTGCTCAATGATCGCTTTGTAGGTTTCCGCATCGGGTTCGTTCAGCCCGCTTTTAGCGACAATGTTGCCATTGCTTAAGGCTTGCGCAATGGTTTCCTCGGCGGTTTTAAAGAGCGCCGCGAGGGCGCTCAGGGTATCCGGGTCGTAGCTCTGTCCGATAATTTCTACCCGGTAGCTGGTGTCGGTCATAGCATCTCCACGTCGGTATTGCGCGCAGGCGCTTTGACATTAACGTATCTAGAAGGTGCTTTACGGAGCATGGCTGACCTGTGTTCCTGTGCTGTCCTTGTGCAAAACAATACTGGGCTTCCAGGACAGCCAGTCGGGGTCGACGGAGTCATGCAGTTTAAATACCGCATTTTCCAGTGTGCTGTTGCTGGCCTTTCGCTTGTCGGGTGTCGCAAAGGAGATGCCGCCTTCCAATAAGGACTCAACCGATTTACTCCTTATTTTGGCGCCGCTGAACAAGCCAAAGTTGATATCGATGCCGCTCGCATTCCAAAATTTGCTGTCACTGCTGACCAGCGCCGCGTAGCGCGGCTCAATATTGATATGAATCAGCGTATGGGTTGCATCGGCCGAAAGTTCAAAGCCAAACACTTCGCCGACCGGGATATCGCGGTAGGAAACCTTGAGGCCGGGTTTTATGGAGCCGCGCTGGGGGGTGGTTAACACCAAGTTCAGACCTGTATCAGGTTTCTGCAGCGCGGGTGCTCGGTTCAAGGCAATGAATTCACGCTGTATATCGCCTGTGCCGGGACGGACGCTGATATAGCTTCCCGTGACCAGCGTCTCGAGGTTACGTGTACCGACAAGCCCAAGCTCGGGCTTTACCAGCCAAAACTGACTGCCTTGACGTGCCAGGCCTTTTGCTGAGGGCGTCAGGTGGGCGCTGACATTGACGCCGCGCATGTCGCCGTCAATTTCCACTGCTGTGACTTCGCCAACTTTGATGCCCTGGTATTTAATTTCGGTGCCTTTGGCGATGCCGCTGCCGGATGCAAAATACAGGCTGATATTGCGGCCTTTTTTAGACAGTGTGCTTTCGTAGTTAGCGTGTAGGGTGTAGCGCAGCCCTTCCCAGGCGAGTTGCG
Organism: Litorivivens sp.; assembly: GCA_041619575.1. GTDB lineage: Bacteria > Pseudomonadota > Gammaproteobacteria > Pseudomonadales > Spongiibacteraceae > Litorivivens. Next base: position 6,175 of record JBFKDP010000182.1, on the reverse strand, counting down.
GGTTTTTAACCTCGGGGTTGTAGAAGGCGATGCCGCCGGCAACGATGGTAGCCAGAGAATCGGCCTGTATATCTATGCCGCCCAAGCCGCCGCTGATATTAATACCACTGGCATTCCAGAACAGCGATTCGCGGCGCACCAGTTTGGCGTAGCGTTCGTGAATGAAGATGCCAATGCTGACGCCATCATTGTCCAGATCTACCGCCTCTACCTGACCCACGGCGATCTTGCGGTAGTAGATTTTGCTGCCGACATTAATCGAGCTCAGCTCGTCGCTGCGCAGTGTGAGCCGCAAACCGGGATGTTTTATGCGCGTGTCGGGAGCGGCGCTGAGTGCTTCGTAAAACTCGGGCAATTCTCCGCCTTGCCCGCTAACCTGCATCGCAATATAGGGGCCGCTAATCAGGGCGTCGAGGCCGGTCACACCACTGCTGGATACCTCGGGTTTTACCAGCCAGAATTTGCTGGACTCGTTCAGGTACTGGTGGTGCGGAGATTTGAGTTCAAGGTTTAGCATTGCGCCTTGGTCAGGGCGGTTATCGACAAAGTTTAGCGCTTCGACGGTGCCCACATCCCTGCCCAGCAAACGAACCTTGCTGCCGACGTTCAGTCCATCGGGATTCTGAAAAAAGACGGTGACGATCTTGCTGCCCTGGGCTTTTTCCCGGCTCTCAAACAGTTTGAAGCGGCTGTTGTCATCGACTTTGCTGGCAGATTTTTTGGGGGTGTCGAAGGTAATGCCGCCGGCCAGGATGCTTGCAACGGAACCCGCTTCAATCTTGACCCCCTGCAGGCCAGCATCAATTTGAATGCCACTCTGCAGCCAGAAACGAGAGCTTTCGTTAACGAGGTGTGTGTAGGGAGGGTCGATGCGGACAATCAGCTTTACGCCATCTTGGGTCAGTTGGTAGCCTTCCAGGTCGCCGACGTCGATTTGCTGGTAGAGAATGGGCGCTCCGACTGTGAGGGAACCCAAGTTGTCTGCCCTGAGCTCGAGTCGCAGGCCGGGTGAATTACTGGCCAGGGGAGGGGGTTCCAGTAAGGCCTTGAAGTGATTGGCGGGTTCACCGTCGCCGGGATTGAAGCTGATGTAATTACCTGCCACTAGCGTATCCAGACCCGACACGCCCGACAGGGATATCTGCGGCTTGACCAGCCAAAAATTGGTTTCGCTTCGAATCAGCGGCGCTATTTGCTGATTGAGCTCAAGGGTGGCCGTCACACCATCCAAATCATCGTCCAGCTGCAAATGCACGACCTCGCCAACGTTGATGCCCTGATACATCACCGGCGTTTTGCCAACGCTGATTCCGCTCCCGTTGTCGAAGGCAACGGTGACGGTCATACCGCGCTCGCCAACGTTCTTGTACATCAGCCATGCAGCAATCGCGACGGCCAATACCGGCAGCAGCCAGATCGCAGAAATACCGCGCTTGGGTCTAACATCGGCGGTTTGTATGGATGGTTCAGTCATTGTCCAAATCCCAGATTAATCGCGGGTCAAAACTGTTGGCAGCCAGAAGCGTCAGTACGACAACGGCGGCGAAGGCCGTTGCTGCCGGGCCACTCTCAACATTGGCAATATTGCCAAGGTGTACCAGTGTAACGAGGATGGATATCATAAAAAGATCGAGCATAGACCAGCGCCCGATTACATGGATAAACCGATAAAGTACAGTGCATTGCTGTTTGCTGAGTGGCAGTTGCCATTGTACGACCAGCATTAACAGTATAATGATGACCAGCTTGGCAATGGGAACCGCAATACTGGCAATAAACACAATTGCAGCGATGGTTTGCAGGTCCGATTGCCACAACTTGATAACGCCGGACATGATGGTGTCGGGCGCGCCTTTGCCAAAGCTGATCACTGTGAGTATGGGTAAAAAGTTTGCCGGCAAGAGCAAAACAGTGGCGGCGAGTGTGTAGGCCCAGCTGTATTGCAAGCTATGGGGGCGCCGGTAGGCAAGCGCTGCATTGCAGCGCGGACAATGTCCAGACTCGCGCTTGCCGTGATCAGGTAAGTGGCTGAGCATGGCGCACTGGGGGCAGCGGGCGATGCCTCGTTGTCGGGCTGTCACGCTCATAATAGCTTTCTTTGATCCCAGTGCTGCCAAGCGAGTTCTTCGCGGAAATACTGGTTACACAAGATGATGCAGAACAAGAGTCCGCTCAGGCAGTAGGTGCCGCTGGCGACGGTGACTTCGCCGTCTGACATCATTTTGACGTAGGCCACAATAATACCGATTGCGTAAACTTCCAGCATGCTCCAGCTTCGCATCCAGTGATGCCACTTCACCATGCTGGGGAAGTGGGATGGATAGCGTCGCAAGCGCAGACACAGGCCGATGCTCGCTGCCAGCAGCAGGTGACATACCGGTGCGACGATGGAGCACAACATGATCAGGATGGCCAGCAGTTGCTCATTCTCGTGCCACAGGCGCATTACACCAGAGATCAGTGAGGCACTGCCATTTTGGCCGACCATCGTGAAATGGAGGATGGGCAGTGTAATTGCGGGAAAAAAAAGGAGTAGTCCACTCACAGCGGCCGCAAAATCCACGTCACCTGCACGCTTTGATACTTCCCACAAGACAGCATTGCAGCGTGGGCAGCGGCCAGCGCGATTGTGTGCAGTGTCCGCGGTCTGCAATAGCAGGTCGCAGTCGGGGCACGCTGCAAGGTCTTTAGGTATCTGGCTAATGCTTGTCATCGCGGTATTGTAGGGGAGAAAATTCGGGTGCGCAGCGCTGGTGACACTATTCCACATGATTTAGTGTCAATCGGTTTAAGCTAGATTATCCAGAGGAACGTGCGGGCTGGGCGTTGCCGCAGTTCACAAATGTGAGCTAGTACCTTGCAGTACGCGCTTCGGATTGTAGCGGATAACCGGCGGCGTTAAGTCGTTTGGGCGAGGAGCTGGATTGCCGCCATGCCGCCGAGATTTGGCGGCGTGGCGTCTAGTGCAGCACTCAGAATACAAACCTGAGGCCACTTTCGATATTGCGCCCGGCTTCGGGTGCAAAGTTTTTGAGCAGGGAGGTGTGGCTGCGCACCTCTTCGTCAAGCAGGTTTCGGCCTTTGATAAACAGGGTAATTTCCCGGTTTTTACCGAGGGGAATATGGTAGTCGGCTGCCGCCTCTACCAGAGAGTAGCCGGGCGTAGCACTTTCGTTATCTGCCGTATTATCCTGATCGCGAACCTGGGTTACGCGCAGGTGGGTGGACAGTGGCCCGGCATGGAAGTGAAGTGCCGCACCAAAGCGCTGAGCCGGTATGCGTGGTACATCCCCGCGGCCTTCTGTGAAGCGCGCCCGCACCTGATCGCTGAATAGTTCGACACTAAGTCCCTCGTAGATGATTTGCAGGGGAAGTGTCAGGCGCAACTCGTAACCATTAAAGGTGGCATTGCGTTGCTGATAGGCGGCGACTTTGACCTCTTCTACTTCTGCGCCTGTATCTTGCAGGTAGGTAAAGTTCTGGATCTCATTGTGGTAGACGCTAATTTCGCCAGTGATGTCGCCAATAGTTTTCCGTAATCCCAGTTCGACGTTGTGTGACAACTCATTGTCGAGCTCTGGATTACCGATTTCGATGCGGGCAGTTGCTGCGTGTTCAACGGCGTTCGACAGGTCACTTGGCTTTCCGCACTGGCGGCTATTTGAGAACAATTCCTCAACCGTGGCCGCACGCTCGGAGCGGTTCACGGCCATCAGCAGGTTGCTGTCCTCCCGGAATTTCCACAGCGCTGAGGCGCTGGCACTGAGTGTGGAGTGCTCGCGATCACAGGCGTCAATCTCGATCTGTTGACGTTCGTGGCGAAGCCCGAATTCGTAGATCCAGCGGTCAAAGGCCAGTTCTTCGACAAGGAATATGGCCTGATGACGAATGTCGGAGGCTGGAATAAAGGCTTCTTCACCAACTGCGGAAAAATCACGGTCACCGAACTGGAGGCCGAGGGCGCCACTGATCTGAGCGCTGTCGCCGAGACTCACTGGTATGTGTCGGGCAATCAGTCGGGCCTCACTGGCGCGATTTTTAAACAAGGTGCCAACTTCGGTGGCTTCCGGTGTTTTTTCCAGTTCGCGGTGTTCATAGTCATTGCGACTGAAACGAAAATCAATGCTGCTGACAGGGCCGCTGAGTTCGTAACTGGATTTGAGGTCGACCCGGCGCTGTTCCATGTCGAGTCGAATCACAGCCTCTTCGTGCTCCTCTTCCTCTTCATGCGCCCCATGTTCTTCTTCCTCATGTTCGTGGTGTTCATGGGCGCCGGGTGGTAGTCCGTAGTTGTTGTTGAGTTCGCTGACGGCAAGACCGATATAGCCCTTGTCTGAGACCCAGGATAGACCTGCGGTCCAGGCATCTGCTAGAGCATGGCTGTTGCCAATATAGCCTCGGGTATTTTCCTCCGGGGGCGCTTCCAGCGCGGCGCTGTCAATGGCGAAGCCGGAAATATCGAGGTTGTTACTTTCGCGATACAGTCCATCCAGATGCCACGCGAGTTGCCCTGTGCTTCCATCGAGGCGAAACACACTGCTGTTCTGGTCGTTTACCGTAGCGTGACGGGTTTCGATAGCCCCGTTAACTTCTTCAGACAGTTTGTCGGGGATGCGATTGTCGATAACGTTAATGACACCACCAATGGCTCCGTTGCCATAGAGCAGCGTTGCTGGCCCGCGGATGATTTCGATGCGTTCTGCCAGCAGGGCCTCAGCGGTAAAGCTGTGGTCGGGGCTGACGTCGGCGGCATCGAGTGTGCCTATGCCGTCCTGGAGTATGCGTACACGGTTGCCTCCCTGACCGCGAATGACCGGATTGCCAACGCCACTACCGAAGCTGGAGTTGTGGATGCCAATTTCATTGTTCAGTGTTTCGCCCAGGCTGGCGCTGGCCTCCTGTCGCAGTCGTTCGCCGCTGACGACTGCGATTGGTAATGCCGAGTCAGCTGCACTCTTTAAGAGTGGCGCAGATACGATAACTTCTTCGATGTGGTGACTTTCAGCGGCTTGCAGGGATGTGCCACTGATCGCCGTGGCAGCCGCTACGGCCACCCAGGTCGGGATTGCTTTCATTGTCTTTCTCACGCATTAGGCACACGGGTGTGCCGAAATTTGTCGGTTTGAACGTCAGTGCTGTGTGAGAGTCAAGGGCGGGGCGCGGGCTTTGAACAGTCGCGGGACGACGACTTCAACGTGGTACCCGGTGATCACAAAGGATGTGGTAGCAAGGTTCAGGCGCGCTAGCGGCGCGGTTTGCTGATTGCTTGAGTCCAGCCCGGTAAGCTGCAGGCAAATGTCGCAGTCATTGTAGTGAGGCACACCGTCGGCGTGCGCATGCGCACCCAGCACGCTGCTGGTTAGCAGCGCCAGCGTGAGCAGGGCGGCTAACATCAGCGGCAGTCTGTGCTTGCTGGGTAAAGAGTGCATATCAGTGCGGGGGCTCATTTTCTAGAAATGCAATAATATAACATTTTGCATTGAAAGCAAGCAGCGATATGTGACTATGAACAATATGGATTGTCCAAGACAAATATGCATGGTCCAAAATGATGCCTAGGAACAATATGGATTGTCCAGTTGTCTATCACTCCCAGCGATCTCAGCGGGTGAGTATGCGCAGTGCCAGCGTTGTTTGTGTCTCCCGAGGGGCCTGAAGGTCTCGCGCATTTAGTAGATAAATTTTGGACGCAATTCAACAGCTAGTAATCATACTGATCGATGACGGCTTGTTCGGTAGCCTCGTCGACTCGATTTTTGGTGTTGGGTGCTCGACGACTCTTATAATTCAAGTTGTCGATACCGCCTTCCTCAACAAATTCCTGATAGCGATAAAACGTGTCCCAAGACAGGTCCATCACCTTGCAGGCTTTGGGTGCATTCCCGAGCTCCCCAGCTAAATTCAGCAAACCCGTTTTTTGTTTAATGATGGGATTGTTAGCATGGATCGTGAGAGTTACCTTTTGTTTTGATATAAGATTTGACACCTTTATCAAAAAGGGTAACTTTCTCCTTTTAAAAAGGATGTGTCAGGTCAGGTTTGGACTTCTGCATGTCAATATCTGACTTTTACGTCCTCGTCAACACCAAGTGATTTTCGCCACTGTTCGATATAGCTCCACGACCATTTTCCAGCTGGAATCACGTCGTATGTAGGGTCGAAAAATTTTGACGAG
>JBFKDP010000181.1:0-8182 GCA_041619575.1 Litorivivens sp. | reverse complement strand
TTTGATCCCAATCAGGTGCAGGTCAGTACGCTACTGTCTATCAAAACCGGAGCCTGTCCGGAAGATTGCAAATATTGCCCTCAAAGCAACCGTTACGACACCGGCCTGGAGCAGGAAAAGCTCATGGAGGTTGAAAAAGTCCTGTCTGAGGCGCGTGCGGCCAAGGCAACTGGTGCTTCCCGTTTTTGCATGGGGGCGGCCTGGCGTTCCCCCAAGCCTAAAGACATGCCCTATGTGACGGCCATGGTTAAGGGCGTTAAGGAACTGGGTCTGGAAACCTGTATGACGCTCGGTATGCTCAGCGAAGAGCAGGCTGAAGAGCTAGCTGAGGCAGGGCTTGATTATTACAACCACAACCTGGACACCTCACCGGAATTCTATGGCGAAATCATTACCACCCGTACTTACCAGCATCGACTGGATACATTGTCCAATGTACGTAAGGCGGGCCTTAAAGTCTGCAGTGGTGGCATCGTCGGTATGGGGGAAAGTGTCCGGGATCGGGCTGGTCTGCTGATCCAGCTGGCCAATTTGCCGGAACATCCCGAAAGCGTTCCTATAAACATGCTGGTTCGGGTTGAGGGCACACCTCTGGCGACAGAAGCGGACCTTGATCCCTTCGATTTTATCCGCACAATTGCAGTCGCCCGTATTTTGATGCCAGCGTCCCATGTGCGCTTGTCGGCCGGACGAGAAGAGATGAATGAGCAGATGCATGCTCTGGCTTATTTTGCAGGCGCTAACTCCATTTTCTATGGCGAAAAGTTACTGACTACACCGAACCCTGAGGCTAACAAGGACTTACAGCTGTTTGATCGTCTTGGCATTACGCCTGAGGAGCGAGACGAGCAATACTGTGAAGACGAGCAAGAAGCCGTATTGCAGGCAAGTATTGAGCAGGCGCAGAACGACCGTTATTTTTACGACGCGACAGCCTGATTCCCTGAACTCCCGTCCTCGGGCACTTGCCGCAGCGTGACTCAATCCATTGATCAAATTCTGACAGCGGCGCTTCAGCAGCGCCGCGAGCAGAGCCGTTATCGCCGTCGCCTGACACTGGAAAGTGCCACAGGTGTGCAGGCGCGTGTCGACGGCCGAGACTATCTTCTCTTTTGCAGTAACGACTATTTGGGCCTGGCGAATCATCCGGCTTTGGTCCAAGCGATGCGAAAGGCTGCAGCCGACTTTGGTGTGGGCAGCGGCGCTTCTCACCTTGTGTGTGGTCATTCTTCCGAACATCACGCGCTGGAAGAGCGCTTGGCTGAGCTGACCGGCCGTGATCGCGCGCTACTGTTTTCTACTGGGTACATGGCCAATCTTGGCATTATCACTGCCTTGGTGGGGCGAGGTGATGCGGTATTTGAAGATCGCCTTAATCACGCTTCACTGCTTGACGGCGGACTTCTTAGCGGGGCGCGTTTCCAACGCTTTGCCCACAATGATATCGACAGTCTTGGACAGCGGCTGGAGCGGAGCGATGCAGAACGGAAACTGGTCGTCGTGGATGCCGTTTTTAGTATGGATGGCGATCAGGCCCCACTGCAGGAGCTGGCCGGGATTGCGGCCGGGCACAATGCCTGGCTGATGGCTGACGATGCCCACGGTTTTGGTGTACTAGGCGCACGCGGTCGCGGCAGCGCCGAGCATCAATCTATCGGGCAAGATGAGCTTCCCATTCTAATGGCGACTCTGGGTAAGGCACTGGGTGGTTTTGGGGCCTTTGTAGCTGGCAGTGAGGCTTTAATTGAAACGCTGATTCAATTTGCCCGGCCCTACATTTACACCACCGCGATGCCACCGGCAGTGGCCGCAGCAAACCTGGCCGCCCTTGAACTGCTGGATCGTGAAGCCTGGCGCCGGGATCAACTGCAAACCAACATTGCTTATTTCAAGCGTGGCGCCGAAGCGTTGGCACTGCCATTGATGCCCTCTGAAACCGCGATACAGCCTTTGCTGATTGGCGCTGACGCGCTTGCTTTGCAATGCGGCGCAGCGCTGGCGCAGCGCGGTATTCTCGTCTCTGCCATACGCCCGCCGACTGTGCCGGAAGGGACCGCGCGACTGCGCATCACGCTGAGTGCGGCCCATAAGAGTCAGCAAATCGACAGGTTGCTCTCGGCACTGGCTGATCTCGACCTGGCTCAAGCCAACTGGGCAGGTTTTCGCTGATGAGCCTGTTTCGTGAGCGGATTGCAGCCCACAAGCCCGCCGGGGAACTGGTGCTTTTTCACGGCTGGGGTGCAAGCAGCGATTGCTGGCGTCCATTCCTGCCTCTGCTGCGGCATCACTACAATGTGACGCTGGTGGACCTGCCGGGTCACGGCAAAAGTCTTGGCGCTGCCACTGACCCCGAGCAGTTTATTCTTGAGTTGTTGCGTCTTTTGCCTGATCGTGCGGTGTATCTGGGCTGGTCTCTGGGCGGCATGATTGCAAGCCGTATCGCTGCCGACCATCCCGAGCGCGTGCAGGCTTTGATTACGCTGGCAAGTAACCCTAGTTTCGTTCAGCGCAGTGACTGGCCCGCAGCGATGCCGCGCAGCGATTTCGAGGGCTTTGTCGGGCGTTTCATGCGCAACCCCTTGCGGGGATTAAAGCGATTTGATCTGCTTCAGGGGCAGGGCGAGCCCAGTTCACCGGACAGTGTTCTTTACGCTGCTGAGCCACAGGTCGCAGTGTTGAACTGGCTGGACCTGCTGGATAATCGCAGTGCTGTGTGTCAGGTAACTTGTCCAACCTTGTGTCTGTTTGCAGAGCATGATGCGCTGGTGCCTGCACGTGTTTGCGAAAATGTGAAGGCGTTGAATCCCGACTTTGTCACGCGCGTGATTGCATGCGCTGGTCACAGTTTCTACCGGCTGGAGCAAAGCTGGCAGGTGATTTTGGAATTTCTCGGGCAGCGGGGCCTGCATGCAGAGTCAGAACAGGTAGGGACGCTGGACAAGGGGTGGATTGCGCGTTCTTTCAGCAAGGCAGCGCACAGCTACGATACTGTTGCAGACTTGCAAAGACGCGTTGCCGACACGTTGTTGATGCAACTGCCTGCAAGTGAGCAGACGAGAATTCTGGATCTGGGTTGCGGCACTGGTTACAGCTTGCCGCCGCTAAAAAGCAAAACACCCCAATTGCTGGCACTGGATCTCGCTCTTGGTATGTTGGACTTCGCCCGCAATCTTCAGGGGCGCGATGCCGATACATGGATTTGTGGTGATGCTGAGGATCTGCCCTTGGCGGACGAAAGTGTCGGGCTGATCTTTTCGTCCCTGTCCGTCCAGTGGTGCGAGAATATTGCGGCCGTTTTTGCTGAAGCCTATCGCGTACTTGAACCTGGCGGACAGATGCTGGTCAGTACCCTCGGTCCATCAACCTTATATGAATTGCGCGAGGCCGGGCAGGCTGCGGACAAACACACCCACGTCAATCGTTTTCTCGGACGTGAAGAAGTTGGGCAGGGTATTGCGGACAGCGGTTTGCAGCTGGAAGATTGGTCGGAATCGTCTATTGTGCTGGAGTATCAGCAGTTGCGCGAATTGATGGCCGAGCTTAAAGGTCTCGGTGCTCACAATGTTAATAGTAACCGTTCGGCTGGTCTGATGGGCAAAAATAGTCTGCGGCGTTTTATGCAGGCCTACGAAGCCTTTCGCAATGCCAGCGGCCTCTTGCCAGCCACTTATCAAGTCTGGTACCTGCAACTATCCAAGCCTAGTCACTCTGTTTGAGGTCCCATGTCCAAACGCTTTTTTATTGCCGGCACAGATACTGAAGTTGGAAAAACCGCTGTCGCCACAGGCTTGCTTGCTGCGGCAAACCAGAAGGGTTTGCGTACTCTGGCTCTGAAACCGGTAGCCGCCGGTGCGGAGCAAAGTGATGGTGGCCTGCGAAATGAAGACGCACTGGCGTTGCAGGCAGAAGCCTCGGTCAAACTGTCCTACGAGCAGATAAACCCGGTCGTGTTTGAACCGCCAATTGCACCCCATATTGCAGCGCGTCATGCAGGGAGGCGTCTGACGGTGTCGCAGCTGGCAGGCTACTGTCGTGGTAGCCTGATGACCGCCCACGATTTTGCGATTGTCGAGGGGGCCGGTGGTTGGCGGGTACCCTTGAGTGGGCGGGAAACTCTGGCGGGCTTGGCCGTTGAGCTGCAGCTGCCGGTTATACTGGTAGTGGGCATGAAGCTGGGATGCCTCAATCATGCCTTGCTGAGCGCGGAAGCGATCCGCCACGACGGGCTCTCCATAGCTGGTTGGGTCGCCAACCGGCTTGATCCTTCAATGAGTGCTTTTGAAGAAAACCTCGAAACTCTTCACGGCCTCCTGCCCGGCCCCTGCCTGGGTGTGATTCCCTTTCTTGCTGAGGTCTCACCCATCAAGGTTGCCAGCCACCTCTGTATCGATGCGTTGATTGGTTAACACTCACTCTTCGCAGCCTGAGCACATGATCGAAAGTGTACAGGTCTTCTGGCAATGTTTACTGTGTAAATATAAGCTTCCCAGATTCCTTTGTAACACCATAATCATGTTCGCTGCTCGGGAGTCACTATGAACGCCAATTCAGAGCCTGCATTTTCCACCCACGATGTGTTTAATCAGGCGTCGGCACTGGAAAACCATAACCTTTATCTCGGTGACCAGTCGCTGCGCGAGGCGGTTCTGGCGGCGGCGCCCGATGCCGATGCCTCATTGATTGACTACGGAGCGCTTTGTGGCCTGCCCGAGTTTATTGAAATGGGCTTTCAGGCCAATGCCCACAAGCCGGTGTTGCACAGCCACGATCGATTTGGCCACCGGCTCGATGAAATTGAGTTTCATCCCAGCTACCACGCTCTGATGGAGCAAGCCTTTCAGGCAGGCTTGCACAGCGAGCCCTGGACCAGTGGCAGCCATATTGCCCGCGCCGCAAAGTACTACCTGCATGCTCAGGTTGAAGCTGCGCATGGCTGCCCGGTGACGATGACCTTTGCCTCGGTGCCAACGCTCCAGCTCAATAAAGCAATTGCCGAGCAGTGGCTGCCCAAAGTGTTGGCGAATGAATACGATCCGCGCAATGTGCATTACAGCGAAAAGTCGGCGCTGACTATTGGCATGGGCATGACGGAAAAACAGGGTGGTTCAGATGTGCGCGCCAATACTACAAAGGCCACCCCCATTGGCATGATCGAGGGCGCGGAAGCCTATGTGCTGACCGGGCATAAATGGTTTCTGTCGGCCCCAATGTGCGATGCTTTTCTGGTGCTGGCTCAGGCAGAGAAGGGCATCAGCTGCTTTCTTGTTCCCCGTTGGCACCCAGAAGGTCATAAGAACCCACTGGAAATTCAGCGCTTGAAGGACAAGATGGGCAACGTGGCCAACGCCTCTTCAGAGGTCGAGTTTCGCGGTGCGCTGGGCTGGCTGGTGGGCGATGTGGGGCGTGGGGTTCAAGCCATTATCCAGATGGTGGCTATGACCCGCTTTGACTGCATGATCGGCTCCAGTGGAGGTCAACGGCAGGCCGTAGTTCAGGCCGCGCACCATGCAAGCCAGCGTGAAGCCTTTGGCAAGCGCTTGATCGACCAGCCTGTTATGCGCAATGTCCTGGCTGACTTGCAGTTAGAGGTGGAAGGCTCGTTGGCGATGACCATGCGCATGGCCAAGGCGCTTGACGGTGGCAGCGAACAGGATCAGCTCTTGCTTCGCCTTGGTACCGCCGTTGGAAAATATTGGATCTGTAAACGCACACCCCAGCATGCCTATGAGGCCATGGAATGTATTGGTGGCAACGGCGTTATGGAAAATTGCATTATGCCGCGCCTTTACAGGGAGGCACCCATCAACGCGATCTGGGAGGGTTCCGGTAACATTCAGGCACTGGATGTACGACGCGCCATGTCGCGCAGCCCGGAAGTTGTGGATGCATGGATGGCAGAATTGTTGACCACGGCCCGCATGGATCCAAGGCAGGATGCAATTGTTGAAGAGCTGAAGCGCGAGCTGGTCGCCGCCGAGGAAGTATCCGCGCGCCGTCTGGCCGAACTGTTGGGACTGAGTCTGCAAGGCTCTCTGCTGCTGCGAGGGCCGAATGCGGCCGTTGCCGAGGCCTTTTTGACGGGTCGCTGCCAGTCGCCCAGCCATCATTTTGGGGCTTTACCGGCGGGGTTAGACCTGGATTTATTGATCGAACGCGCCAATCCGCACGTATACGAGTAAGTACTGACTTTGTTAATCTGTTGATTTGTAAGGGATAATTTTGCTTTTTGCTAAATTCGGGGCAAAATCCTTGCATTTTCAGGGCTGATTTGCCTAATATACTCGCCGTCAACATTGGCGGTGACTGTGCCCGCCTGTCATTTTATTCGAGGTAAATTCCCATGCCCTTATACAAAGCTCCTTTACGCGATATGCAGTTTGTACTGAATGACCTGCTCAAGGTCGACGAGCACTATGCCAGCTTGCAAGGAAGGGAAGAAGTTACGCCAGACTTGCTTGATGCAATTCTGACTGAGGGTGCCAAGTTTGCTGAAGAGGTACTTGCTCCTCTGAATCAGGTGGGTGACCAGCAAGGTTGCACCTGGAGCGAAGACGGCGTCAAAACACCAGACGGCTTTAAAGAGGCCTACAAGCAATATTGCGAAGCGGGCTGGACGGGCGTCAGCGCTGATGCCGAATTTGGTGGTCAGGGCCTGCCTGGCTCTGTGAGCTTGCTGCTTACTGATATGGTCGGTGCAGCGAACTGGTCCTGGAGCATGTACCCGGGTCTTTCCAGCTCTGCGGCACGCGTACTGGAAGTCTACGGCAATGAAATGCAGCAGCAACGCTACCTGTTGAAAATGGTGGACGGGAGCTGGACGGGCACCATGTGTTTGACCGAGCCTCATGCGGGTTCGGACGTTGGTCTGTCTCGCACCAAGGCCAAAGATAATGGCGATGGTACTTACAGCATTACCGGTACCAAAATTTTTATCTCCTCCGGTGAGCACGATATGGCAGAAAATATCGTTCACTTGGTGCTGGCGCGTACAGAAGGTGCTCCCGAGGGCACTAAAGGCATTTCCCTGTTCCTGGTGCCCAAATTTATTGCCAATGAAGACAGCAGCCTGGGAGATCGCAATGGTGTGACCTGCGGCTCCATCGAACACAAGATGGGCATCAAGGGTTCTGCGACCGCCGTACTGAACTTCGATGGTGCAACCGGTTACATGATTGGTGAGGAAAATAAAGGCCTGACCTACATGTTTCTGATGATGAACACAGCGCGCATGGGTACCGCCATGCAAGGCCTGTCATTGGGTCAGCTGTCTTATCAGGGTGGCCTCGAATACGCTCGTGAGCGCCTGCAAATGCGTTCGCTGTCTGGTCCGAAAAACCCGGACGGCCCTGCCGATCCAATTATTGTTCACCCTGACGTACGTCGCATGCTACTGACCCAGAAAGCCATGACTGAAGGTAGTCGTGCCTTTCTTTACTGGGTCTTGTTGCTGGTCGACAAAGCGGCCAGTGGTGCAAGCGAAGAAGAGCGGAAAGAAGCCGATGAGCTCTTGCACCTTCTGACGCCAATCGCCAAGGCTTTCGTGACCGAGACCGGTCTGGAAGTCGCCAACTATGGTGTACAGATTTACGGTGGCCACGGCTTTATCAGCGAGTGGGGCATGGAACAGATTGTTCGCGACCTGCGCATCTCCACCCTTTATGAAGGTACAACCGGCATTCAAGCGCTGGATCTGCTGGGCCGCAAAATTATGGGCACCGGTGGTCAGGCACTGATGCAACTGACCAAAATCATTCACAAGTACTGCGACTCGCAAAAGGACAATGCGGCGATGGCCGAGTTCATTGAGCCGCTTGCCCAGCTCAACAAAGAGTGGGGTGAGGTCACGATGCAGATTGGTGAAAAGGCGATGCAGAACCCCGATGAAGTTGGCGCTGCCTCGGTTGATTATCTTATGTACAGCGGGTACATTGCCCTCGCCTATATGTGGGCGCAAATGGCCGAAATCGCGCTGGGGGGCAGCGAGGGCGACAGTTTCCTTGCGTCTAAACTCAAAACGGCGAAATTCTATTATCAGCGCATCCTGCCGCGAACCGAGAGCCACAAACTGAGCATGCTCAGTGGCTCTGACAACCTGATGTCGCTTGACGTTGACGAATTCGCTTTCTGAAGAACTAACGGAGAGTAACCGTGCCTGACTATAAAGCCCCTTTGCGGGATATGC
>JBFKDP010000180.1:0-8224 GCA_041619575.1 Litorivivens sp. | reverse complement strand
CCTACTTCCCCCCGCTGGTTGATGTGGACACCGACGATTCCGTTCGCAACAACTACCAGGATTTCAAGGGCAGCTCTAACGGCAACTATAGCAACAATGATACGACCAACGTGACGTTTGACATTAGTTGGATGAGCGATGCCGGCAATGAGTTCAAAGCGATTACGGGCTATATGGCTTACGAGTATGATGACCTGTGTGACTGCGACTCTACTGCAGCGCCCTTGTTTAAGCTGACGCTGGCTGAAGATTATGAGCAGTTCAGCCAAGAGTTTCGCTGGATGTCACCGGTGGGTGAAAGCATCGACTATATCGGTGGCATTTATTTGCAGCGCACCGACCTGATTTTTAATGACAAATTAATCCAGGACTCCCCAGTGGTTGTCGGTTTGCTTAATGCAGCCGATTTCCAGGATGGCGGTACTCGCGGCGACTACGATCCGGGGCAGGGACTCGACCCCGTAGAAGCCGCGGGTATTGGTGACGCTGGCAATGCTGTCGCGAATATTACGGCGCCGCGTGAATTCACCAGCGTTTCGGATATTGCCTCTGTCTTTCTGCAGTCCACCTTTAATCTGGCCGAGACCTTTCGCGTGACGCTGGGTGGGCGCTACACCTATGAAAGCAAGACGGGAAGCCGGTCGCTGGATCTGGCGGACCTCAATGGCAATAGTTTGCCAATTGGTGAGGTGGACACCGTATCTGCCATCAGTTTTGCGGCGGAACGCCACTCACTAAAAGGCAAACGCTCTGAAACACATTTCTCTCCTTTGCTGAATATTCAGTGGGATTTTTCATTGGATGGCATGGCTTATTTTACGGCCACTCGGGGATTTAAAGCCGGTGGTTTTGATGCCCGCTCTAATCAATCCCCCAGCCCGGAACTTACGCCGGCTAACCCCAATGCACTGATACCGAATCAAACTTCGCTCATAGGTACCTTTGAATACGATGAAGAGGTGGCGACCAGTTTTGAGGTTGGCATGAAAACCGGTTTGCTCGATGGCGCGGCCGAAATCAATATAGCTGCTTTCTATACGATCTACGAAGATCTCCAGATCAGCATTTTTGACGGTACGCTCGGTTTCAACGTAGGCAACGCGAAGGAAGCGGTTACCCAGGGTCTGGAAATCGACGGCCGCTACCAGGCAACCGAATACTTGAGTTTTGGCGGTGCGCTGGCACTGCTGGATTTCGAGTTTACCGACTTCCAGAATGGTCAGTGTCGACAGGGGCAGCAGCCGACCTCTCCGGATGGAGAGTACTGCGATTACACCGGTTTGAGTAATCAGTATGTGGCCGACTGGTCCGGCACCTTCATTATTGGCTATTTGCGTCCGATCTCTGAAAGCATCGGAATTGGTCTGTCGCTCGATGTGGTCTTCACCGATGACTACAACCCTTCATCCAATGTTGACCCGCGAGTAGAGCAGCCTGGATTCACTAAATACAACGGACGCATTGGTATTGGCGCGATTGATCAAAGCTGGGAGGTGTCGTTGGTGGGTAAAAACCTTTCAGACGAAGCCGTGATTGTTTATGCAGCAGATACGCCGCTGGCCTATACGATTTTTGGCGCGACAACGCACACCGGATTTGTAGAGGCGCCGCGATCAGTGGCCTTGCAGATGAGCTATCGTTGGTAGCCCACAGAAAGGATAGGAAAGTCATGAGATTACTAAAACTACTATCACTTATAGGCTTGTTTCTACTCGGCGGCAGCGCCGTATCGGCGGACTCCTCAGCGGCGGTGTGGAAGCTCGAAAGAGAAAAGGATGGCATCAAAGTCTTCACCCGCGATGTTGACGGGTCTAAGTACAAGGCCTTTCGCGGCGAGGCAATGCTGAAGGCAGAGCTTAATCGCGCGATGGCGCTTATGGATGACACTGCAGCCTGTGATCGCTGGATGCATGCTTGCACGTCCCCCGTGCTGATTGACAAGTTGAACCCCTTGGAACGCTTTTCTTACATGGTGAACGACCTTCCCTGGCCGGCCACTGATAGGGCCATGCTACTGCGGGCGACCATCAGTCAACAAATGGACGACCGCATTGTCACCGTAGCGTTGGAAAGCGTTGATCCTGCTAGCTTAAGCGAAAAGCAGCAAGGTCGTTTGCCGGATAGTAAAGGAGCCGTGATGGTCGAAAAGGCAAGGGGCTTTTTCCGCTTCACGCCTATCGACGAGCACAGCACCCGCGTCGAGTATCAGATGCATACCGAACTCGGCGGCGCGCTGCCGGCCCCGATGGTTAATGCGATGTTGGTGGACACACCATTTTACACGCTGAAAAACATGCAAAGCGTGGTGCTAGAGCAAAAGTATCAGGACTTTAGACCCTTTTAATTTATCCAATTCTGTCTGGCAATCGCAATGCGATTTGCCCGAATCAACAAGGAGGCAGTTATGACCAGCCCAGTAATGCCCGTTCGTCGTAATCTCAACTTTCGTTTGCCTGCTAACCGTGTCGCCGACTGGCACAATGGCAATGTACACATCTCACATTTTCTAAACGCCATGTCGATATTCTTTCCGGTGGGTGAGCGCTTTTTTATCGACAGCGTTCGTTATTACCGCGATCAGATTACGGACCCCGAGCTGCAGGAAGCAGTGAAAGGCTTTATCGGTCAGGAGGCGATGCACGGTCGCGAACACGAAGAATACAACGATGCGCTTACAGCGCGTGGAATTCCGGCGGATAAATATGAAAAAATCGTACTGAAATTACTCAACTTTTTTCGCCGCTTTACGCCTAAAGGTTCGCAATTGGCCGGCACTATCGCACTCGAACACCTGACGGCAATCCTGGCCCACCGAATTCTCTCTGACAAGAGCCGACTGGAGGGGGCAGAACCTCGCTACGCAGCGATCTGGCACTGGCATGCGCTGGAAGAGACCGAACACAAAGCCGTCGCCTACGATGTCTATATGTCGGTCAGTAAGTTTCGTTTACTTTCGTATCTGCGACGTTGTGCGGCCTTGCTGATGTCAACCGCGATATTTTTTATGATGTTGGTGCCTTTCCATATTGGCTTGGTGCGACGCGAAAAAGGCCAGCTTTTTAATCTCAAGGGCTGGTGGCAGGTAACCGTTTTCCTGTGGGGGCCCCGCGGTGCTCTGTTGCGTGCACTGCCTGAATGGTTGGATTTTTTCCGGCCTGGCTTCCACCCCTGGGATCACGATAACCGCGAGTATCTGGCTGAGATTGACGATGTTGTGCGCGAAGTTGAATCTTATAGCGCAGAGGGAGCTCCCGCGTGAGTACTGCAAAAGCAGGGCCGGCGCCGTCGACTTTTGCGGAGCTCGAGGCTCTCTATGCGGCAAGCCCGCTGGCGAACATAGACCGGCAGGCACTGGTTGAATGGTCACCTGCTCCCAGCTTGTGGGGACGACTCAAGCCGATGATAGCCAAGCAGGCCGGTGTGAACTTGCATTGGTCGGAAGTAGATGGCCACCGCATCCATTATTGGGACACCGGTGTCAGCGAAAAGCCGGTGCTTGTCTTGCTCCACGGCTTTGGTTCCAGTAAGGAGAACTGGTCTTTTCTCGTGCCGCTCTTGAGCGCTCAATACCGGGTTCTGGTGCCGGACCTGCCAGGCTTTGGCAACAGTACTTTTAGCACTCAGAGCGACTACCGCATGGAAAGTCAGGCTGAGCGAATTAGCACCTGGCTTGCGCAGCTTGGGGTCAGTCAGTTTCGGATTGCGGGCAGCTCAATGGGGGGGGCAATCAGCGCGCTTATTGCGGCCAGGCACCCGTCATTGGTTGCTGGACTGTGTCTGATGAATGCAGCAGGGGCTCCGGCCACGCGCATGAGTATGCTCGAGGCCGGCATTCTTGCTGGCAGGAATTTTCTGATTGCAGAGAACCGCGCGGAAGCGATGCATTTGTTTCGGGTTTGCCTGCATTCGCGCAGGAAGATTCTGGGCGCAGTATTTGCGTTTTTGATGGCCGGTGATATGCGTCATCGTCACACACTCAATCACGTGATTTTTGGTGATTTGGTGCGGTCGCTGGAAACGGCCTATCTCAGTTTGGCTTCGATAAGCTCACCCACTCTCGTACTGTGGGGGGACAGCGATCAGGTGTTGAGTCCTACTTGCGTTGATGCCTTTCTAGAGAAGATTCCCCATGCCAAGGCTATGGTGCTGCCGGAAACCGGCCACCTGCCGATGCTGGAGAAACCACAGGACACTGCGACAGTACTGCGAGCATTCTGGAGTGTCGGGCTCTGAGAGCAGGCACTCCGGTAGAAGGAGAATCTTTGTGAACAAGCAAGAGCATAACAACGACATTCTTGAAACGGCCATTATTGGCGCTGGTTTTGGTGGCATGGGGCTGGCCATCAAATTGTTGCAGGCCGGCCGCAGCGATTTTGCGATTTTTGAAAAGGCGAATGATGTCGGGGGCGTCTGGCGTGATAATGTCTACCCGGGTGCAGCCTGTGATGTACCTTCCCATCTTTATTCATTTTCTTTTGAACCCAACCCGCACTGGACGCGAGCCTTTGGGGGGCAGGCTGAGATTCATGACTACCTGCAGCACTGCGCTGACAAATATCAGCTCTGGAATAAGATTCGCTTTAATTCCGAAATTACTGCGCTGGAGTTTGATGAATGCACGGCGCTGTGGAATTTATCTATTGCAGGTCAGGGCACGCTAAAAGCGAAATCTGTTGTGTTGGCTGTGGGGGCTCTGAATGTTCCGGCTTACCCTTCCATTAAAGGCTTGCAGGAGTTTAAGGGAAAGGTAATGCACACCGCTGAGTGGGATCCCGACTATGATCTTAGTGGTAAGCGTGTGGCGGTAATTGGTACCGGCGCCAGCGCCATACAGTTAGTGCCCAGTATTCAAGCCAAGGTGGCCAGTTTAAAACTTTATCAGCGTACCGCTCCCTGGGTGATGCCCAAGCGTGATGGTTGGATTTCGCCGCGCTGGCGACGGCGCTATCAGCGCTTTCCATTGCTGCAAAAATTGCATAGAAGCCTGCAGTATTGGATGTTTGAATCGGTTGCGCCGGTCATGATCAAGAATAACTGGATGACACGTCTTGCCGAGCGACTGGGTCGACGCTATCTCAAACGTATGATTCAGGATCCCGTTCTGCGTGAAAAAGTGACGCCCAGTTATGCCTTAGGGTGTAAGCGGGTGCTGCTGTCAGACGATTATTACCCTGCACTGGCTCGGCCGAATGTAGAGGTTCTGACCGATGGCATCGAGCGCATCGAGGCCGATGGCATCGTAAGTCGCAATGGCGAGAAAAATGCAGTGGATGTCGTTATTCTGGCAACGGGCTTTAAAGTCCCGGTCGCAGGTGCGCCCTTCAAGATCCAGGGAGTTGGTGGGCGGATCCTGGACGATGACTGGCGCAATGGCTCGGAAGCCTATTTGGGTATGACGGTAAGCGGTTACCCGAATTTGCTCTACATCATGGGGCCGAATACTGGGCCCGGTAATATCTCAGTCATTTTTTATATTGAGTCGCAATTGCGCTATATCATCGGCTATCTGAATCATTTGCGAGGCAGGAATGTCGCAACGCTTGATCTCAAGGAAGAAGTGCAGCGTGAATTTAATCAAGGCATTCAGGAAAAAATGCAGAGAACTACCTGGACTTCCGGTTGCGATAGCTGGTACCTGACGCCGGACGGCAAAAATACCACGCTCTGGCCCGGCTATTCTTGGCAATACCGCATGCGCTCTCGCGATTTTGATGTCAGCATTTATCGCATTCGTCGCAATGCGCGGCCAAATTCCGAGTCCGCTCAGCTAGAAAGTACTGTGGCTGCGTAAACTGCGCCATACTGATAAACCAGCAATAAGGAAAACCATGTTTGACGTTAGTAGAAAGGTTGTCGCAATTACCGGGGCTGGTTCGGGTATTGGACTGGCATTGACGCGCCTGTGTCTGGCAAAAGGGGCCAGAGTAGCAGCCTCTGATGTCAACACGCAGGCTTTGGAAGCGCTGGGGCTAGACCGCCAACTATTGCTGCTTACTACTCTCGATGTGCGTGATCGCGAAGCGATGGAGCAGTGGGCCAAGGCAATCGAGGGCCACTTTGGTCAATGCGATGTTATTGTGAATAACGCAGGGGTCTCACTGTCCAGCCGGGTGCAAACCATGCGACGCGAAGACCTTGAATGGATAATGGATATCAATTTCTGGGGCGTGATCAATGGCGTTGAAGCCTTTATGCCATTGCTTCAGAAGAGTGAGGCGGCTCGCATCGTCAATCTGTCCAGTCTGTTCGGGCTAATGGCGGTGCCGTCGCAATCGGCCTATAACGCATCGAAGTTTGCGGTGCGAGGCTATTCTGAAGCAATTCGACAGGATCTTCGCGATACGGCTATTCGCGTGGTGACCGTGCACCCTGGCGGAGTGAAAACCAATATCGTACGCAACGGCAAACATTTCGATGGATTCGATGGTGCTGCCACCGATATTGATAACACAGCCGACATGTTTGCCAAAGTCGCATCAACCACGCCGGAGCGTGCAGCCGAAATTATTTTTAAAGGGTTGTGCAAGGGCAAACCTCGAGTGCTGGTGGGGCGCGATGCTGTTCTACTCGACAAGATTCAACGCCTGCTGCCCGCTATATATGATCGTCTGCTGGTTCCGATCTCGCTGTTCGGCAGTCGTCGTTTGGCCGGTCAGTAAGTGCGTGCCTTATTCTCTCCCTTGGCCAGTTTCCGTTTCTGGCCTTTTTTATGCCTGCTTTGCCTGCTGTCAGGGCCTGCTCTGTCTGAGGACCCTGCCGGGCGCCCGGATTTGCGGCAAGTGCTGCTCAATCCTGCGCAGAAGCCGGGTGTGCGTGAAACGCTTGTCAATGTATCTGGCTTTAGCTACCTGAACGATAGTGAAGATCTGCTGGAAGATCTTTTGGATACTCGTGATGCATCTTTTGAGCTCGATGCAAAAGTTCGGGAGTTGGATTACCGGCCCGGAGATGAAGAGGCCTTAATTGCACTTCTCAAGAAAATGGATGGGAACACGGCCACAGCTCAAGGTGGATTGGCGCTTGTCGTGGCGAATCCGGTACTCGAGGATCGCTATGCCTTGACCCTGGAAGCGAGCACACGTTTTGCCGGTACTTTCAGCTACGATGAAGGTGATGAGGGTAAGTTGCGCATTGCACCCATCATTGCGTTTATTGAACTTGCAGAACTGGAGTCACATGTCAATGTCTCCGGGATTGGTTTGGGTGAACTGGCTCTGCAGCGCAGGTTTGAGTTTGAGAGTGCGGACAATTGGTGGTGGGCTGCGAGCCTGAAGCATCAGGAAATCTGGCTCTATGAGCGCGATGTACAGATTCGGCGCTATCGTGAGAGTGACCTCTTTCGGTTGAGTCGTTTCACGCGAAAGTTCTCTCGGCCCAACGTTGATCTGGCATTAAGCGGGAAGTGGGGTGATGCAAGGCTGGGGCTGAATGTGCGAGATCTTTTCGAGACAACGTATCGCGGCCCGGAGGGCTCAGCCTTTCACTTGCGCACACGATTGGAATTGCAGATCGACTATGAGTTGGAGTGGGGGCGCCTGAGTTTTGATCATGATGTCAGCCCACAGGCGGGTTTTGGGGTGATGCGCGGGCGTCGGGAAACACGCCTGGCGCTTGATGTTCCCGTCAGTCGCAGGCTGAACCTCGGGGCGAGCTATCTGGCGATACAGCACGATCACGACGATGATGCTGTGGGTTTACGCATTTCTTACCACTTGCCGGAAGGCTTTCATCTCCGTTTGAGTGGCTTATTCGCCGGTCGCAATGAGCTGGGCGGTGCCTTTGAGATACAACTGCCACTGTTTTAGCCGGTTGGCTGCTGCAACAGCCATTAATTGCTATGATTGGCGCCGCCAAAAACAACGCGAGAACTTGCTGTGGTGAGCGTAATGGCCAAACCTATCAAATTACACCCATCCTGGCTCGGCCCTTTACAGGGTGAGTTTGAGCAGGACTATATGCAGACACTGCGGGCTTTTCTCCGGTAACGCATGGATGCAGGCGCCACCATATTTCCAGAGCCCGAAAAGTGGTTTCATGCTCTGGATGCCACACCCATGGATCAAGTCAAAGTCGTTATTCTTGGCCAAGACCCTTACCACGGGCCAGGGCAAGCTCATGGCCTGTGCTTTTCGGTCAGGCCGCCGGTGTTGCCGCCGCCTTCGCTGGTCAACATCTATAAGGAATTGCGCGCTGATCTGGCCATTGAGCCACCCGGTCACGGCTT
>JBFKDP010000179.1:0-8236 GCA_041619575.1 Litorivivens sp. | reverse complement strand
TGCCGTCTGCAATTTTTGCGATGAATGCCCCAGCGATCGATAAAATGCACACCACCAAGGGTTTAAGCCACAGGCGGTCCCGAAGGCGGTTAGTCAGGAATCTAAATCGGTCTGCCGACATAATTTTTATCATGCTGTCCCTTCTGTTAACCGGCCCGCAGAGTAAAACGCTGCCAGACAAGCTTCTTGTTGGTCTCAGTCACTCGCTTGTAGTTAGCCATACTATCCGAACTGCCTCACTGCGATACAGCTACATTTTTTAGTGCAGCATTTCAACGATGGCAGCCTTCCGATCGTGTTATTTGGGTTTCAGGCTGAATAGTGATCGCGAAGCCAATAGTCGTGGGATAGACTGAGGTGCTAGCAGTAGCCGAGTAGCTGATAGTAAATATGCCAAGTCACAGACCTCTATTTGATGTGTATCCGCAATTGGCAGGTGTTTTGCCCTGGCGCCAGCTAGCTGATTTACCCACGCCGATAGAGGCGCTGGCAGAACTCGGTGCCAATGCCTGGATCAAGCGCGATGACATTTCACACGCTGTGTATGGCGGCAACAAAATTCGGAAGCTGGAATTTGTCCTCGCTGATGTGATCGCACGTGGCAAGGAGCATGTCATCACCTTTGGTGCTACTGGCACCAACCACGGTGTTGCCACTGCCATGCTGTGCCAACAACTGGGTTTGCGCTGTACGGTACTCCTGTTCGATCAGCCGGAATCCGATAATGTACGAGCTAATCTGCAGCGAATGAAAGCGTTTGGCGCCGAACTCAGCTATTGCGGATCACTTGCCAATGCAGTGATGCGTTTTTACTGCCACCCCTTGCGCCTCTTCGTCAGGCATTATTTTCTATTTGCTGGAGGGTCCAATGTCGCTGGGACCTTGGGTTTTGTGAACGCTGCTTTTGAACTGCGGCAGCAAATCGAAGGTGGACAATGCCCCATGCCGGGCAAAATCGTCGTGCCTGTGGGCTCGGCAGCGACGCTGGCAGGCTTGACTATTGGTGTGACTCTCGCGGGGCTGAGTACCGAAGTTGTGGGTATTCGGGTAGCTCCCTCTCATCTCGGGTTGATTCCGACATGTACCGTTGCCACAGTCAAATCGCTGATGAAACGCACCTGCAAAACCCTGACAGGCTACGGCGTCTCGCTACCGGCTATCCCGGCCCCCAGCTTGAACGACAGCTATTACGGGGAGGGTTATGGTGTACGCACTGAAGCTGGTGACGGCGCAACCGCAATCTTCAGTGGGTGCGGAATCAAGCTCGATCAAACCTATACGGCCAAAGCGGCGGCAGCATTTTTAGACGCGATAAAGGCGTCCTCTGGCGCCCAGCTCTACTGGCACACATTCAATTCAAGGCCGGCTGTTGTTGTTCGCGACCCACATTCCAGTTAAGGCTTTAGTGGATATTTCTATCGGCCCCGAGTACTTTACCCAGTCGGGCGGGAGAGTAATGATGAAAAAGCTGGATAACGAAAAGGAATGGGTACGCAAGGCCATACAAATTGGTACCCGGTACGCAGAAAAGCGCGGGGCGGCTTTGTTCGAGCCTACTGATTCAAGTAACGAGAAACTGGAATACATTTACCGGCTGCTGGTGCGCGATAAACTTATCCAGCCAATGCCCGAGCTTCAGGTCTCACAACAATCCATACGGCACCGTCTGGCTTTATGGGCTGCTTCTCTGGAAAAGAAGAAGAGCTGAAGGCCGGACGTTTTGGTACTCTTTCAGTTACCACTAACGCGGTAAATACTACCAACCTCATTCATCAACTATTTATCGTAGTATCTTGGCTACTTGATCTGATGTGGTGGTCCAGGCCATAGCTGCGACTCAGGGGATAAATGATGTCTTCTGGCTTGAGTCTTTTATATATCGCGCTCTGTGCCGCGTAGAAAGTCGCACTAAAATCGGCGCTCTACTGTGTGTGCTTCTCACCAATGCGAACGTTTTCCCTAATCGCATTGTTCAATCAATGTGTGGTCCGAATTGCGTAGACCTCGGTTGACTTGTGGTCGCGCCAGTCAGTGTGCATTGTTTGGCAAAGCATTTTGCGTAATGTCTGGGGTCCTTCGGCTCCACTTGTGTATAGGATCCGCATGGCGGCAGCAGATCCGTGATCTGCCTGTACGGCGTCTGCCGGTTAAAATTCCCGCAGCAGTTGCAAACTGGCAACCTCCCCCTGATCGCCCTGAGAAAAGACGGCATCTCCAAGAGCAAGCTCCTTTCTTCGCGCATATCGATAGAAGAATCGGATCAGTGCTTCATCCAGGCTGGCGTCTGCCTCGTGAATTCTGCGCTCAAGCAGTACATTCCCCTCGACAAGTGATGTCGGGCGACGGCCAAGTAGTGCAGCCATTTCGTTCAGGGTCTCACGTTCCAGCTCTTCGCCAAAAATATGCTGCTGGCGCAGGTGCTGAAACAAAAAACAGGTTGAGCGCATGCGATGTGCATAGAATTCATCTTCAATATTGGGGAGTTGCTCATGCTGCAAATCATTCAGTACGGCATCGTAGAGTCGAATCGAACTATCTGAGGGGGGCTGAACAGGCAGCTTAACCACTTCGTTGCTAATATCGATCGCCATAGCTTCCGCGAGGGCTTCAGCGGTTACGCGCATAAACAGCGCATTCCACGCTAACCTCTCCGCGATATCTGCATGAGGCTTTGGGTAGAGTAGCTCAGGCCCAATCAGTGCAAGTGGTGTATTTACTAGGCTTCGCACTGTGTAGTAGTAGATCAAATCCATATCGATCTTGTACGGCGCATGCTTTTCGTAGGCTTTGAAACGTTTTTTCATATCGCCAAACGGGTAGAGCAAATCTCGCTGGCGGATTTCAGCCAGATCTTCCATCGGACAGCCCCAGTGGGCGTACTCCCAGTCGACAATGGCCCTGACCTTGCCTTCGCTAAATATGAACTGGCCCGGCCCCGTATCGCCCTGGACGATGACAGTCCCGCAGGTTCTGGTTGGAGCAAAGCGGTCTAGCCACTTGAGTGTGTAGGTCATGAAAGGTTCAGGTTCTTCGATGCTGTCGTAGTGAACCTGCGCCCAAAGTTTAAGATCGTGCCATGCGTGGTCATATGGCGTTGTCGGGACATGGAATTCATCACGTGGTAGCTGCAGTTCCTCGGGGGACAGCTTGTGCAGCTCTGCAAGTGCGCGCATAAAGTCATCTCCGACATTCTCGCGCTCTTGGGGATCGTCTATATGGTGGAAGAAGACGTCACCAGGTACAAATTCCTGAAGCAATGCATTGTGCTCGGCATTGAAGCCGAGTGTCTTGGGAACGGGTACCTTCGTTTGCGTCAACTTTTCCAGCAACTTCGCTTCCCGGGATAAGGGGTAGTGCTGGTTGATACCCTTTGCAATCCCCCGGTCACTCCGTAGGTAGAAACGTTCAATTTGGCCACTGCGTTCGGCATCAATAAACCAGGCAGGTCTACCACGCCCTTGCTTTTGAAGCCTTGTAACGGTGCCTGAGAGAGTGTCTTCAATCCAATTGAAAAGCCCTTCATTCATGGCGGCTGATTCCCACAGTGGGCGCTTGAGTTCCGTTGTTGTCATATTTTCCCCGCGATTGTCCAGGTTGCTTCCGATGCTGAGGCACTGACACAAGGGTATACCAAACTGTTGCTTGGTTTATCAAGTTAAATTGGGCCGGAGTATGAATCTTTATATATCGTTATATATCAGTAACTAATATTCTCAAAGTTTAAGGCTGCAACCTTGACAAGTCGCAAACCAATCGATAGCTTGGTGCATCGGTCGGATTAGGCCGGCCCGTTGACATGGATAAGACATATAAAGGGGGAGTCGATGGTGAATGCGAGGATGGGTGTGGCTGTGGCACTGGCTGTGGTGCTGTTGCCAGCAAAACTGGACGTAGTGCATGCACAGGAAGCTGGCGCCGCGCGGGTTCTGGAAGAGGTGGTTGTTACCTCGAGAAAGCGATCGGAGTCATTGCAGGATATTCCCATAGCGGTAACGGCAGTGAATGAAGAAACTATTCGTGAACTGCGAATAGACAATATTGAAAATGTCGCCACCATTACTCCGAACCTGCTTGTTCACACAAGTGCAGGCGGCTCACCATCGGCGGTAGCCTGTATGCGCGGGATGTGCCGCACGAATACGATCATTACGGAAGATCCCATGGTAGGCACCTATGTTGATGGTGTGTACCTCGGGAAAGCCGTGGGCTCGCTGATAGATGTGTTAGACCTAGAGCGAGTCGAGGTGCTACGCGGACCGCAGGGTACGCTCTATGGCAAAAACACGCTGGGCGGGGCCATTAATCTGGTCGTACGCAAACCGTCGGGAGAATTCAATGCAAACCTGAAGTCCACAGTGGGGAATGAAGGGCAGGTTCAGCTTCGCGGTGGTGTTGATTTCCCGTTGGGTGACAAAATGGCCGGTCGATTTTCTTATCTGAATATGCAGCGAGATCCGGTCGTCACCAATCCCATCGGTCCGGACTACGGTGATGAAGACGTACAGGCAGGTATGTTAAACCTGCAGTGGTTTGCGTCGGAAAAACTGTCGCTCAATTATCTGTTTGACAAAACGAAAGTTGACCAGTTGTCTGACGTCACTACGCTTACATTCGCAAATACACCCGTGTACAACTCCGCAAATCCACCGCAATGTATCTCGGGTTGTACTCTGGTGGGGTGGGATATCATTGGTGTTGATCTCAAGAAAAATGTAACCCCAGAATTTAGCGACACCTATATTAGCGACGGAACTGACCACCATCAGGAGCTGGATGTTACAGGGCACGCTCTCATTGCCGAGCTGGATATTGGCGATAACACAACGCTCAAGTCCATTACCTCGCGCCGACGGGTCGATGTCGATTACGCCCTGAGTTATGGGATCAAAATATTCTATGCAGAGCGAACCGTAGAAACCACCAGTTACAGTCAGGAATTTCAGTTGCAAGGTCTCGTCCCCGATGCGGGGCTGGCCTATACACTCGGTCTGTTCTACTACTCCGAGGACGGAGAAGAGACTAATCTTCAGGATATTCCGGGATTCTTCGCGCGCGCGGGCTACGAAACGGAAATTGAATCTCAAAGCTATGCGCTCTTCGGCGAAGCGACTTATGATCTCAATGAACAATGGGACCTTACCCTTGGCCTGCGATACACCATTGAAGATAAATCTGCAGACAAGATAGCGACCGATTACTCCGGTGCGTCTCCCGTTGTCTTTATGAACACCTACAATGGTACTTATCTTGGATCGACATCACTCCCAAGCGGAGCCCCTGTTTTCTATGAGCGGGAAATCGATAACGATAGTTTGGCTCCTCGCTTGAGTGTCACTTATTCACCTGTTGATGACTGGATGTTTTATGGAACTTATGCGCGTGGTTACAAATCAGGTGGTTTCAATGCTGCCTCCACCTCTCCAGTCTCCTGGCAGCCATTTGAAGATGTGGTTGTTGATAGCATTGAGCTGGGTGCCAAGGCCACATTGTGGGATGGTCGGGCGCAGTTGAATGTCACCCTGTTTCACTCAGAAGCTGATGACATGCAGGTACAGATCAATCAGCTGAGCCCGGTCGGAACCTTTGAAGCTGTATTGACGAATGCTGGCCAGGCAGATGTTAATGGTGCAGAGATAGAGGCTAGTCTGCGTCCTACAGATAGATTGGATATTACGCTGGGTATCGGTTATCAGGATGCCGAGTTTAAGGAATACAAGCAGCCCGATGGTGCCGGTGGCTTCATCGATGTGGCGGATCAACGTGTCCTTGAGTTCACACCCGAATATACCTACAACCTCGGCATGCGCTATATTCTGGCCAATACACAGCGTGGCATCTGGACTGGTCGGGTGGATGTGCATGGTATGGACGAGCACGACTTTCAACCTGTTGCCGTCGAGGAAATTGCCGCTGACGCCTATCATTTAGTATCGGCAAGGCTGTCGGTTGAGGAGATCCCTCTGGGTTCCGGATTGTTGGGACTGGCTCTGTGGGGCAAAAACTTGACTGACGAGAGTTACCGAACCGGCGGCTTTACCTTTACGGAAGATATCGGGTTTAACAGCTACGGGCTTCCCCGAATCTACGGGCTGGACGTCGAGTACACATTCTAACTATCCAGGTATCTAGGAAACTCTCTAGCTTTAGCCGCAGTTTACTGCGGCTTTTTTTAGGATCTAAGTTGTAAGGTGCGAGCCTGCGTACAGAGAATCACTAAACGTCCCTACCTATTTCCTGAACGGAACCCACAGCTGTGACCACCAGCTTGCCGGAATAGTATCCTGGTCAATGCCTAAGTTTTCCGGTCCGGAACGCTTCGGGTCACGATAGCGTGTGCGAAATACCACATCCCAGACAAGAAAATTACTGCCATAGTTGTGGTTGGCTTCTGACACTTTGACTGAATGGTGCCAACGATGCATTTCCCCCACGCTGAATACCCAGCTTAAGGGGCCAAGTTTGAAATTGATATTCGCGTGTTGAAATAGGCCGAGCAGCGAATTGGCCAGACCGATGAGCACCAGCACTTCAGCGCCGGCGCCTAGAAGAGCCAGCGGTACGGCATTAAATATGCCGCGAAAAATCACTTCACCCAGATGCGCGCGGGTTGCGTTCATCCAGTAAAGTCGCTTCGGATTGTGATGAATGGCGTGAAATCGCCACAGGGTCGGATTCTCGTGCATCCATCGGTGGGGCCAGTAGTCGAAGAACTCGACGACAAGGCAGGCGAGCACAAACTGCGCGAACAGGGACCACTGCGAGGGCCATAAGCCAACACCGAGGGCTTCAGACAATCGGGCGCCGCCGATCACGATGAGTGCGGCGACCAGCGGCTGTACCAGCGCATTGATGCCAAAATAGCTGGGCAGATAGATCAGGTCGGTGAGCAGGTCGCCTTGGGAGTGATTCCATTCGGGCCGATAGGGCAGTATCCGCTCCAGAATGATGACCAGTGTCAAGCTGGCAAAGGTGCCGATAGCGGCAACCCATTGCGCTTCGTGACCGGCGCCAATCGCCCATATGCCGCCTCCAAGCACTGCAATGAGCAGTGTGGGGAATACGCTATATGACAAAATATCAGTGGTTTTCATAACATCCTCGCGCTTGCCGCGGTTCTGTAAAATCTTGCGTCTGTTTGCGTGCAGAATCAATGCCGCGATGGCGCAATGCCGGGTATAGGCTCGCCGCCTACTTCGCTACGGGCCTGTTGTTCCCAGCGGTGTGCAATCTGTTGTGATTCCTCGCCCACAGTACGCCTGATCATCCAGGCAATGGGCAAGAAACGCAGGCGTATTTTGTGAAGATTTCCCCACGTTCGAATGAGCTCGGTACGCTGCCCGTTCGCACGCAGAATCCAGCCCTCGTCCATGACAAAAAATGCACGTGCCTGTAGTGCAGCCACCGTGTAGGGTTGTTGGCAGGAGGTCGAAGTCCAGACACGCAGGGCTACGTAATCTGGCTTGTCTTCAGTAACCTGAAGTAGGCTAATTCCGTTGTCGCCCCGACAATAGAAATAGCCCTCCTGATCCACCCGGCCGCACTCCCGGCCGCCAGGGTAGTAGTCCAGTATGCGCTCGGGCGTCTGAATGTAACGTCTTACGATATCTGACGGGATATTCAGCGAAATAGATTCTTCTGCAACGAAAGATTGCCTGACATTCATGGGGAAACTGGCTGCCTCAATGCGATTATGCTGTTATAAGTATTGTGCTGCCAGTAAACGCGCTGACGCGTCAATAAGCAAGGAATTGAGTGATGTTCGCCCGCCTCAGAAAGCTATTGTTCCGCAAACCGGTGGCGCCGGTTCAGGTGCTACGTGGTCGTACCGTTGTTGTTACCGGCTGTGCCGAAAACTCAATCGGCTACGCCTGCGCCAAAACACTTCTGGAGTGGGGCGCAGAACTTACCATTACTCGGCGCAGTGGCACCGGGGCAATCGTAGAAACTCTGCTTCGCGAGCTGCCAGAAGCTGAAGGGCGTGTGTATGGCCATGACCTTGATCTGGCTGACGCAGCCTCAGTAAATGCCTTTGCGGCGTGGTATCGCAGAGAACGTCGGTATTTGGACGTACTGATTAATAACGCCGGAATTCATCTGGACCTGCTGTCACGGTGGAAGGAGCCGAAACTTTCTGCAGACCAGCATGAAATTCAATGGCGCACTAATTATCTGGGCACTTGCCATCTTACCCACGCACTCCTGCCCCTGTTACAGGCCAGTGGTGATGCGCGTGTGG
>JBFKDP010000178.1:0-8236 GCA_041619575.1 Litorivivens sp. | reverse complement strand
TCGCCGTCAACGACTCCGCCACCATCAACCTCAAGCGTCTGTGTCTGATCCGGGGAATTGTTCTCACCGGTCAGGTGCTGGCCCTGCTGTTTGCTGTGCAGGTATGGCAGTGGAACCTGCCCGTGATCAAATTGACTATGGTACTGGTCGCCATGGCCATCATTACGCTGGCAACCTGGTGGCGCGCCAGCGGACACTGGCCGATTGCCGACGAGGAATTCGTCGTCCACCTGTTGATTGATGTGGTGGCGCTTACCTTAGTCATGTATGAGGTTGGCGGCGCCAGCAATCCCTTTGTCTCCTTCTTTCTGGTGCCCATCAGCATTGCAGCCACCACTCTGCCCTGGCGCTACTCCTGGCTGGTTGCTGCGAGCAGTATCGCCGCCTACAGCACACTCCTGTTCTACTATAAGCCCTTGGCGCAGCTTGAACCGCACCACGGTGGCAGCGATATCAACCTGCACATTGTCGGGATGTGGTTTAATTTTGCCCTGAGCGCAGCATTGATCACCTATTTTGTTGTCCTCATGTCCGCGGCCGTTCGCAAACGCGACCAAGAGCTGGCCAAGGTTCGTGAGCAGCGCCTGCAGGATGAACAGTTGTTGGCGATCGCCACACTGGCAGCGGGCACCGCCCACGAACTGGGCACTCCTCTGAGCACCATGCGCATCATTACCGACGAGCTCCAGGAGAACACCCAGCTTCCCGAGCCGGTGCGCGAAGACGTCGCCACCCTCGATAGCCAGCTCGCGCTCTGCAAGGCAATTCTCGGCAAGCTGACAAGCACCGCCCAGGATTTCAATGCCGGACGCACCCGCCACATCGCCGCCGAAAAGTTTTTTTCCCTGCTCAAGGAACACTGGCAATTACTGCGCCCCTCCCAGCATGACGCAGAGTTTACAATCGACCTTCCCGAGAAAACCCAAATGCTTATGGATACGACGCTGGAGCAGGCCATTATCAATCTGCTGAATAATGCGGCGGATGTCAGCCCCGAGCATGTCTCTCTGCACTGCTTTCTGGACGGGAGCAATCTCGTTATCGCTATTGAAGATGAAGGCCCCGGCCTGTCGCACGCGCAAGCTGCCAGCCTCGGCAAACCCTTTGTCTCAAACAAGGGCAAGGGCTTGGGACTCGGTCTTTTCATCAGCCATGCGGCGGCCAATCGCTACGGCGGCGAATTGCTCTGGCACAACCGCAAGGGCCGTGGCAGTCTGCTGGAATTGAGATTGCCCCGCGATGGAGTGCTGGTCGATGACGAATGAACGCTTGCTGCTGGTCGATGACGACGAGGTCTTTGTTGGCGTGATGGCGCGAGCACTGAAAAAGCGCGGGTTTGAAGTCGTAACAGCAGCCAGTGTCGATGAGGCGGAAAAGCTACTGACCCAGCATCGCTTCAGTAAAGCACTGGTCGACTTGAAAATGGAAGGTCGTTCCGGACTGGCACTGATCCAAACACTGGCCCGGCGCCAGCCCGAGTGTCGTGCGGTGATGTTGACCGGCTATTCCAGCATTGCGACCGCCGTTGAAGCTATCCGGCTCGGAGCGCACAACTACCGCTGCAAGCCCGCTTCAATCAAGGATGTGCTGGAGGCCTTTGACGAAGACGTGGATCCGGACCTCAATGTACCCGACAACCCACCATCGGTAGAACGTCTGGAGTGGGAACACATTCAGAAGGTACTGGCAGAAAATGAGGGCAATGTCTCAGCCACTGCCCGAGCCCTAGGCATGCACCGGAGAACCCTCCAGCGCAAACTCACCAAGAAGCCGGTGCGGCGCTAGCCGAGCCGCCGCGACAAACGCGCTCTCTACAGCGGAGAGCGCCCTTTGTTGGCCGCGATGCGCATACGCAGTGCATTGAGCTTGATAAAGCCTTCCGCGTCTTTCTGGTCGTAGGCGCCAGCGTCATCTTCAAAGGTGGCAATTGCCTCATCAAACAGCGAATTGTCTGACTTGCGACCCGCCACTATGACGTTGCCTTTATAGAGCTTGAGGCGCACAACGCCATTAACGAAGGCCTGCGATTCATCAATGGCCGCTTGCAGCATACGGCGCTCGGGGCTCCACCAGTAGCCGTTGTAAATCAACTTGGCGTAACGGGGCATCAGCTCGTCTTTCAGGTGAGCGACTTCCCGATCCAGCGTGAGGCTTTCAATGGCGCGGTGGGCGCGCAGCAGTATGGTGCCACCGGGTGTTTCGTAACAACCACGCGACTTCATCCCGACATAACGGTTCTCAACCAGATCAAGCCGACCAATACCGTTTGCGCCAGCCAGTTTGTTCAGGGTTTCCAGCATGGTGGCAGGGCTCAGTTCCTTGCCGTCCAGAGTTACCGGGTCGCCGTTCTTGTAGCCAAGCTCAATGTAGGTCGGGGTATCGGGCGCGGCTTCCGGACTGACGCTCCAGCGCCACATGTCTTCTTCCGCTTCCCAGTAGGGATCTTCCAGATTGCCGCCCTCATAGGAGATGTGCAGCAGGTTGGCATCCATGGAGTAGGGTGACTTTTTCTTCTGACCGGCAAAATCGACAGGTATTTTGTGCTGCTCGCAGTATGCCATCAACTTTTCGCGGGAGTTTAGATCCCATTCGCGCCAGGGCGCTATCACCTTAATGCCCGGCTTGAGAGCGTAGGCACCCAGCTCGAAGCGCACCTGATCATTGCCCTTGCCCGTTGCGCCATGGGAAATCGCATCCGCGCCAGTTTCATTGGCGATTTCAATCAGGCGCTTGGCAATCAGCGGGCGTGCAATGGAGGTGCCCAGCAGATACTCACCTTCGTAGAGGGTGTTGGCCCTAAACATCGGGTAGACAAAGTCGCGGACGTATTCTTCACGCAGGTCATCAATATAGATTTCCTTGATGCCCAGCGCCTTGGCCTTTGCCCGGGCGGGCTCAACTTCCTCACCCTGACCGATATCGGCAGTAAAGGTCACTACCTCGCAGTCATAGGTTTCCTGAAGCCACTTGGCGATAACGGATGTATCCAGGCCGCCAGAATAGGCAAGCACGACTTTGTTAATATCTGACATGAAGCATCTCCAGAGACCACGAGCGCGATCCCGCATTGGTTGCAACAACGGGGAAATACAGCCCCGGTGAAAAAGGGGCGGAATTTTAACCTATTCAGCCTGCAGACAACAGGGCAGCTGCAAATCAGCCCCCTCACCGCCACCCCTGGACACCGCCCGACGAAGGCAGTCCACCACGAGCACGGATGCGTCCCGCTTTAATCACAGAGCCGAATCCGGTAGCATGCGCGCACAGCCACGACAACATCAGCACATGCCCCCAGATACCGAATCGAGAACACCTGCCCGGCTCACTATCACGCGACCGGACGACTGGCACGTGCATTTACGTGACGGCGACGCTCTGCCCCAAACGACTCGCGATATGAGCCGCTATATGGCGCGGGCGATAGTCATGCCCAACCTGACCCCCCCGGTTTGCACCGTTGCGCAGGCCCTGGCCTACCGCGAACGCATTTGTGGGGCGATGACACATTTGCCGCGCCAGTTTGAACCCTTGATGGTGCTCTACCTGACCGACAACACCAGCATTGACGAAGTCAAAGCGGCAGCCGCCAGCGAATTTGTCTATGCCGCCAAGCTATACCCCGCCGGAGCGACCACCAATTCCGATTCCGGGGTCACCAATGTCAAGGCCTTATCACCGGTGCTGGCCGCCATGGAGGCCGAAGGGCTGCCACTGCTGGTGCATGGCGAAGTCACTCACGATAGTGTTGATATCTTTGACCGCGAGAAGCGATTTATCGACGACACACTAGTCCAGCTGGTCAAGGATTTTCCAGCCCTGAAAGTCGTGCTCGAACATATCACGACCGCTGATGCTGCCCAATTTGTCAGTAGCGCCGCTGCCAATATCGGCGCCACGATCACTGCCCACCACCTCCTGTACAACCGCAATCACATGCTGGTGGGGGGAATTCGTCCGCACTACTATTGCCTGCCGATACTTAAACGCAGCAGTCACCAGCAGGCCTTGATTGATGCCGCAACCTCCGGGTCGGAAAAGTTCTTTCTGGGCACGGACTCGGCTCCCCATCCGAAGAACAAAAAAGAAGCCGCCTGCGGTTGTGCCGGCTGCTATACCGCCCACGCAGCCATCGAGCTCTACGCCGAAGCCTTCGAGCAAGCCAATGCACTGGACAAACTCGAAGCCTTCGCCAGTTTTCATGGCCCTGATTTTTACGGTTTACCCCGCAATACGGACGCAATCACCTTGGAAAAAATCAGCTGGACCGCGCCAACTGAACTCATGCTTGGTGATACTACTCTGAGCCCCCTGCGCGCGGGTGAGCAAATCCAGTGGTCAATCGTCGATGCATGAAGGCATGGACGACAAGCCCTTCCCCATCGCCACGCGTTTTCGCGGCTTCCTACCCGTAGTCGTCGACGTTGAAACCGGCGGATTCCAGTCCAAGACTGACGCTATTCTGGAAATCGCCGCAAGCTTCGTTGACTTCAACGATGACGGCGAGCTGGTGCTGACTGAAACGCTAGATTATCAGGTTGAACCTTTCCCCGGCGCCAACCTGGAACAGTCGGCGCTGGAATTTACCGGCATCGATCCAGATCACCCCGACCGGGACGCCAAGAAAGAAGTGATTGTATTCGGTGAATTGCTGAAGGCGGTGCGCCAAAAGGTCAAAGAGTCCGGCTGCAACCGCGCCATTTTGGTGGGGCACAACGCCCACTTCGACCTGGGCTTTGTGCTGGCCGGGGCGGAGCGCGGCAATATTCGTCGCAACCCCTTTCACCCCTTCTCGGTCATTGATACTGCCAGCCTGTCCGGGCTCGCCTTCGGCCAGACTGTTCTCGCCAAAGCCTGCGAGGCAGCAGGACTGAACTTTAATAATCGCGAAGCCCACAGCGCTGCCTACGATACCGAAATGACGGCTCACTTGTTTTGCACCATCGTCAATCGCTGGCAGGCACTGGGCGGCTGGCAGTGGCCAGACCCTGAGGAAAACGACTAAAGCACTGAATGTGTGAAT
The DNA here is from genome assembly GCA_041619575.1 of Litorivivens sp. Classification (GTDB taxonomy): domain Bacteria; phylum Pseudomonadota; class Gammaproteobacteria; order Pseudomonadales; family Spongiibacteraceae; genus Litorivivens. Next base: position 3,216 of record JBFKDP010000178.1, on the reverse strand, counting down.
GTTCACACAATTACCTGTGTGTCGTTAAAATTACCTGACTTTTCCCCTTAAAGAGCACGCCGAATCCCCTATTCTTGGACTTGAAAGCAACGAGTTCAGAAGTAGGGAGTGGATAGGTGGTAACTGTCGATCTTTTCCGATTATCTCGACACAACAGTATGATTGGCCATGTCCGGATTCTTCGGGAGCGCAATGATCGCTTCCTCGCCATTATCTCCTATCGCGAATCGGACCAGCTGCCAACGAACGACAATGCAGACAGCACCGTGTCCCACCGCTTGCTTGCCAGCAGTCGAGACAAAGCGATCGAAGCGGCCCTGGGCTGGGCCGATTCAAAATTCGGCAATAGCTGCCATTTATTGCCTCTGCGAAGCAACGTACTCCGCAGTCAAAACCCGCAAACGCTCGCCTATTGAGTCACCCATAAAAAAGGCCGCTTACGCGGCCTTTTTATTTGTTGCTAGCGGTCAACCAGCTTACAGATTGTCGGCATTTTGCGACAGGTAAGCAGCAACACCGTCGGGTGAGGCATCCATACCTTTATCACCTTTGTTCCAACCGGCAGGACAGACTTCGCCATGCTCTTCATGGAATTGCAGGGCTTCGACCAAGCGCACCAGCTCATCGATGTTGCGGCCCAGAGGCAGGTCGTTAACGATCTGAGAACGCACAACACCCTTGTCATCGATCAGGAATGCACCACGGAAAGCAACGCCACCTGACGCTTCGACATCATACGCACGACAGATGTCATGACGCACGTCGGCAGCCAGTGTGTAGCCAACCTGGCCGATGCCGCCCTTATCAACGGGAGTATTGCGCCATGCGTTGTGAGTAAACTGGGAATCAATTGAAACACCGATGACTTCAACACCCAGCTCTTTGAACTTGGCAACGCGGTGATCCAGAGCAATCAGCTCTGAAGGGCAGACGAAGGTGAAGTCGAGCGGATAGAAGAAGATCAGCGCGTACTTGCCCTTGATCGTTTCGCTCAGTGTAAATTCGTCAACAATTTCACCGTTGCCAAGTACCGCAGCACATGTAAAGTCGGGAGCAGGTTTACCTACGAGTACACCCATGATGATCTAACCTCCAACGTTCGTTTATATAAGAATAGTCTGTCGCCAGCCTGCGCTGACGCATAGCGTGCAGGCATGATACACGCCACCAGCAATCAGTCACAGGTGAATTCTGACGGTTTTCCATAGATAAAAACTATCGATCAAAATACCAGCAAATATCGCCCCGGGCGCTTGCAACTGACAATCATTCTCATTATCATTACTCTAAATCAAGTGCTTTGTCGGTGCCTCGAACTATGTACGTCTGTATCTGCAATGGTGTTACTGATCGCGATATTCATCGCGCCCTAGACAGCGGAGATCGCAATTTTCGCCAGGTCAGCCAATCCCTCGGTGTCGCCAGCCAATGCGGTAGCTGCGAAGCGCTGGCCCGGGATATTATCGAGGAATACAAGCTGCAGGGCTGCTCAGACACGCCCTTTTACGCCGCGATCTAGCACCAGAAATACGAATACAAAGCATTCTCACCTTCATTTAAAAACCCTTTACAATCAATAGTTTACATTGACTTTCAGGCTACTTTCTGGCACGCTTGCGTCCATATCCTATGGACAGAGGCATTTATGAAAGGCGACAAGAAAGTTATTGGACACCTGAACAAGGTATTGGGCAACGAGCTGGTTGCCATTAATCAATATTTCCTGCACTCGCGCATGTACAAGGACTGGGGGCTCAAAGAGCTCGGCGAGCACGAATACGAAGAATCCATTGACGAAATGAAGCATGCCGACAAACTGATCGAGCGCATTCTGTTTCTGGAAGGCCTGCCCAATCTTCAGGACCTTGGCAAATTGCTGGTCGGTGAAAACACCGAAGAGATGCTCAAGTGCGACCTGAAGCTGGAATTAAAAGCCATTCCCGACCTCAAGGAAGGCATTTCCTACTGCGAGGAAGTCGCCGACTACGTAACTCGCGACCTGTTTAAAGAAATCCTTGAGTCCGAAGAGGAACACGTAGACTGGCTGGAAACCCAGTTGGGTCTGATCGAAAAAGTCGGCCTGCAAAACTACCTGCAGTCGCAAATGAGCTAAACCGCAATCTGCGCAGAAAGCCTGGCGGCCAACCTTGGGGTTGGCCGTTTTGGTTTGGGCTGCGGGGCATTAGCCCGCCAGCCGGCAAATCGCTGCCATTTCAGTAGGGCTGCCTGCCCGCTCACCCCATATTTTTTTGCAGCTGCTCTATCAGCCGCGATTTCATGGGGATCACCCAATTCTCTTTCAAGGCAGGTGAAAGCAAACCCGCGTCTTCCAGCTCATCACACAGCCGCATTTGATGCGCCAGATCAAACATATCCAGTTGCACACAGATCTGACAGTTATCGTCGAGCGTTAAAAAGGAAATTCCCGGTGTTTCCCGGTGGCTGCCGTCGTCGCGCAGGTCCGGCCCCCGGTTCATCCAGTGTGTAATAATTTCATTGCCCTCACCGGTGTAAAAACCCTTGTAGGGAAAGCTCCAATCCTCCCAGCCATGCTGCATGTCTCGGCCGTAGTGGGTCGCCTTGATCTGATCAGTACCGCGCGCTTGTACCAGCAACGTACCGGCATACTCACAGGTATAAACGCATTCGGGCGCGTACATTTCGTCAACAAAAAATGTCCACTCGTTACGCCGATCCGCCTCCGCGTGATAACTGATGTACTTCTCAATGAAGGCTTTTTTTGTTCGTAGCTGAGTGCAACCATAGTTCTTCTCCTGAATTATTATTGTATGCAGTCTACTGGCAGTAGCGCTCAGCTAGCGACCGCCAGCCGATCTGATTTTTTCAGGCGTACGAAAATACCTGACAGATGCGACATGCCGGACAAGGCTTCGATATTTTCAGCGCCATCCCCGGCAAGGTAGTTGGAGTTTACCCCGGGATGCGCCTGCGCATGACGCAGCCCATCGGCCTTGCTGTGCCCCCAGCACTGGGGAATGGCGACGGTTCTGGGCATCATTTCGTCGCTGACCTTGGCCGGAATCGTGATTTCCCCATAGTCAGAGCGCACATCCAGCAAGTCCCCCGTTTCAACACCCAATGCTTGCGCATCCTCGGGGGCGATATATGCATAGTTTGTCTGCTCCTTCACCAGCCGGGGAACATTGGCCGAGGCAGTATTCATGCGTTTTATTTCGCGCTTGCCAATCAGTTTGA
>JBFKDP010000177.1:0-8325 GCA_041619575.1 Litorivivens sp. | reverse complement strand
CCATGAAAGCCCTAACGCTAGAAGCAACGTAGAATAACAGGTATGATGCTAGCATAGTATCAAAGTTGCTCGCAGCGAGTGCCCAATAAAAATACAGTAATGCACTTACAGCACAAGCAAAAACGCAACTCACCCTGCAGCTTCCTGGCTAGTATTTATTTAAGGCATCGAAAAAGTGCGCAAGCAATTATTAACTTTCGCAACATTAGCCAAAATAAGCGTCCTGTCTATTCTCGCGCAAGCCGCGGGCTCGCAAGGCGCACTCGGGCAAGGCTATGATTTTGCGGCATCACTGGCACTAGGAATTAAGCACGACGATAACATTCAGCAAGCGGCAGACAGTCAGCCGCAAGATGAGTCATTAATTGGTGTTATAGAACCCAGCTTTCAGTTTGGGGCCAAGGGCAACAAAATGACAATTGCTGCCGACTACACCCTTCACCACGCCTCGTACCGCTATGACCCCAAGGACGACCACACTAATCATAACTTTGATGCCGAGAGTGAGCTCCGACTCAACTCGCGCAATAACATCAGTTTCAACATTGGCTTTCATAAACAGCAAGATCAGCAAACCAGCGTCAACCGTGCAGATCCCCGTGAAAAAACCGGAAACCGCTACCACTACTACTATGCTGGCGGCCAGTATCAGCTAGGCTCCGATGCAGCACGCGGACAACTTAAACTACAAGCCAATCGAGAATGGCTACGTTATGACAACAATCTCAGAACTAACTCCCAAAATTTGGCAAAAGAGCGAGACACCAATAAAGGTTCAGCCACCTTTTCATTACGTGCAACCCCTAAGACTAGCCTGCTGGCAGAGATCGTATACAAGGATTTTGACTACATCTCCAAGATCAATAGTCTCGACAGCCATGCCATCCAATATTTTATTGGAGCAACATGGGAAGCGACCGCCAAGACCAGCGGCAGCGTGCGGCTGGGTCGCGAGGAGAAAGAGTTTGAGTTCAAAGGTTTTCGGGATCTTGACCAACCGTCCTGGGATGCAAGCATCACTTGGGCACCACGCACTTACTCTTCATTTACAATCATAACGCAGCAGTCATTTTCAGAGGGCAGTGCATTTGAGGTTGCCAGCGAAACCACGAACAGCTCGCTGACGTGGCAGCATGATTGGAACTATAAACTAGGCTCGACACTCAGATACACTAAAGAGTCGAACGAGTTCATTGGCGGCATATTTGATGGCAGGAAAGATGATACAGCGACCTTGAATAGCAAAGTAACTTTCAGCTTCGATCGCGCAGAGCTGTTCGTGGGCTATACTCGGGTAGAGCGAGAATCCAACCGAAGCATCGAGGAATTTGACCGGAATATTGCAGAAGTTGGAATTAAGTTAGCTCTGTAAAAGTTGGCCATAGTAGCGAGGCGGAGGCCATCCTGAAAAAGCTGCTAACGTCGTTTAAGCTCACACTTCTGGTGCTGATTTACCGCTATTATGATAAAACGACTCACCGTATACCTCACTGTTAGCCTGCTGTTGCTAAGCTTGGTGGTTGTCGCCGCACAGGCGCAACAGGAAAATAGCGCACCGGCTCTTGGAGCAAAGCCCGGCCAGCAAAAGTCCAACTACCAATTGGGAGCAGGTGACCTAATCAGCATCGATGTTTTTGGTGAGGATATCCTTAGTCTCAAGGAAGTTCGACTAACCGATGGCGGCACGTTCTCCTTTCCCTTTCTGGGCGAGGTTCGCGCCAAAGGCCGGACCAGCAGTGAAATCGAGGCAATCATCGCCCAAGGATTGAGGGGCGACTACCTACTTGACCCCAAAGTTACGGTCCGAATTCTGGAGTACCGCCCCTTTTTCGTAAATGGCGAGGTTAAAAACCCAGGCGGGTACCCCTTCAAGCCCGGATTGACTTTGCGCAAGGTTATTGCCCTAGCCGGTGGTTTTACTGAACGCGCCTCGCGCAACAGGGTATATGTTATTCGTGACAGTGATCCTTCGCGCAAAAGTATTCGCCTCACGCTCGAGAGCCCAGTATTCCCCGGTGACATCGTCACGGTTGACCAGAGCTTCTTCTAATCATGAATACTCCCCACCCAGTCGTGCCAGTCCAGCAGCGCCAACTACTGAATGATTTTGATCTGCGCACCATGTGGCGCGTAATAAAACACAGGAAATGGCGAATCATTACCCTGACCATTATCGTTAGCATGCTGGCAACGCTAGTAGCCTTATCAAAGACCCCGATCTATCGTGCCAGCACTACACTGCTGATTGATCCACAGAAAAGTCACATCGTCGGCATTGAGCCCATAAACCTGTTTACTCAGCACAAAGAGTACTTGGCAACCCAGTTCGCACTACTCAAAAGCCGGGAGCTCATTCAACGGGTGGTCCGGGAAAACGACCTCTCGGAGCACTGGGAATTCAGGCCCAAGAATAAAGAAAAACCTCTCGTAGACTGGGTAAAAGAGTTCGATCTTGCCCATATTCTACCTATAGCTCTCCCTGAAGCCCCCCCCCCCGTAACACCAAATCGCGAAGCCCTGATTAGAGCCGCCGCGGATTCACTTATGGCAAGAACCAGCATAGCTCCGATCGGAGGTACCCAGCTGGTCAAAGTTCACGTGGAAATGGCTGATCCGGAATTGGCAGCAAACATCGCCAACGCACTGGCACAAGGCTACATCGAGAGCCAGCTGGAAGCCCGAGTAGAAATGACCGAGACATCCAAAAACTGGATGAGCAACAGACTAGTAGATTTGAAGAACAGCTTGCAGAGCAGCGAGAGGCGCTTACAGGAATACCTCGAGAATGAGAACCTAGTAGACCTTGACGGGGACATAACCACATTATCGGCGGATTCGCTGAGTGGTATCGGCGCTCAATTGACTAGAGCCCGCAAGGATCTCGCCTCGGCAGAAAGCCAGTATCGCCAAGTGAAGAGTATAGACCGCAATGACATTAGACGCTTGTCTTCACTGCCTGCGGTGCTGGCTAACCCACTAGTGCAACAATTCAAGTCGGAAAAAGCCAGAGCCGAATCCAGGGTACAAGAGCTTGCCCAATACTATGGCCCCAAATACCCAAAGATGATAAAGGCGCAGTCAGAATTGCGCTCTGCGACAGAAAGCCTTCGCAAGCAAGTGGAACAGGTGGTCGCCAGTATTGAGAGAAACTACCAGCTTGCCCGAGCCAACGAGCACTCACTCAATTCGATTTATCAGGAAAACAAAGGCGAGATACAGGATATTTCGCGTAAAGAGTTCAAACTCCGCGAGCTGCAACTGGATGTGGATACAAACCGATCCCTTTACAACGTCTTTCTCAATCGCCTGAAGGAAACCTCAGCCACCTCAGGGCTCAACACCGCCAATGCGCGCATTGTCGAACCAGCAGTGGTACCCACAGTGCCGTTTAAACCCCACAAAAGTATGATTGTAGCTATGTCTGCGCTACTGGCATTGATCGTCAGTGTGGGCATGGCGCTGCTAGTTAACATGCTTGACAATACCTTCAAGACATCCACGCAGGTAGAAGAGCGCCTCAACTTGCCGGTCTTGGGAAGCATACCGCTGGTGGAAAAACGTCACATAAAAGCTCTTTCACGCCTTTTTTTGGAAAAAGATGAAAAGCGCTTTTCAGAGGCTATACGCAGTATTCGGACCAGCGTGATGCTATCGACCAGCAACCAACCTAAGCATCTACTCGTCGTAACCTCATCTACTCCCGGTGAAGGCAAGAGCACGCTTGCAAGTAATCTAGCTTTGTCGCTGGGGCAGATGAAATCAACCCTACTAATTGATGCTGATATGCGGCGCCCTACGGTGGCCAAGAACTTCGACCTCAAACCTGGCACGCCAGGTCTGGCCAACTTGGTGGCGGGTAATGCCGAGGCACGCGAGTGCCTACAAAAAAAAGAGGGCATTTACGTTCTCAGCGCCGGCTCGGTGCCACCAAACCCGCTGGAATTGATATCCTCACCCAGATTCGGTGAAGTCTTGGAAGCCTTGCGTAAGCAATTTGACTATGTGGTGGTCGATTCGCCGCCACTGCAGGCCGTCAGCGATCCATTGATGATAGCTAGCCACGCCGATATGCTCGTGTATGTGATAAAAGCGGATGACACACCCATAGAACAAGTAGAGGCTGGCATCGGGCAGCTATTACAGAAAAAGATGAGGATATCCGGCACAGTGCTAAGCCAGATCGATATAAACAAGGCCAAGCACTATAGTTACCGCGATGGTGCCAACTATGACGAGTACCTAACCTGAGCCACCGAGTAAAAGCATTGCAATGATTGATATCCATAATCATTTATTGCCAGGCATCGATGATGGCGCACAGAATCTAGAAGACGCGGTGGAGCTTGCCCGCGCCGCCGTTGCAAATGGCATCACTCACAGCGTATGCACCCCGCATATTCACTTCGGGCGCTTCGACAATACCCGCCTGAATATACTAGAAACTTTTCTGACATTGCAAAACGCCCTTGAAGAAGCGCATATTCCTCTAACTTTGGCGATGGCCGCCGAAGTGCGTTTTGACATTGAGCTTATCGTTGCCATTGGCGCAGGGAAGATACCCTTTTTAGGGCAATGGCAGGGTCAACATGTCTTGCTCCTGGAGCTTCCGCACGGCGAAGTGCCGGTGGGCGCGGAGCGGTTGATACAGTGGCTGCTGGAAAACAACGTGTGCCCAATGATTGCACATCCTGAACGCAACAAAGGCTTTATTAGAAGCCCTGAACGACTCAACTCTTTCTTGAACCAAGGCTGTCTGCTTCAATTGACAGCCGGCTCTGTGGTGGGCGCTTTTGGTCCACGGGCAGAGAGGTTAGCCTTGGAGCTATTGGAAACTGGGGCTGTCACAGTCGTCGCCACAGACGCGCATCATATTAAGCACCGCCCACCACTGCTACGCGAGGCTCGCACGCGCATTGCGAAACTTCAGGGTGAATCCACCGCCACCCGCCTAGTCCATTATAACCCCTGGGCTATCACCGCAGAGATGTTTAATTGAAAAGCCTAGGTCGCAGCACAGGCCTGCTGTGTTTAGGCATTTTCGGCTTAATAATTGCAGGTTTCGGTAGCTCATTGATCGTTTCCGCCATATTCAGCTGTCAGGCCGATCGTTATCTGAATAGCTGGCAGTTTGCAGGTAGACCGCCTGAAGCGACCACCTGGGCTGCAGCTAATCGGGCCATTGAACGCGCCATCGACTGGCACCCCGGACAAGACGCGGCGCTGTATACATCACTCGCTCGCGTGCTGGATTGGAAGCATTTTTCATTGCCTGTTGGCGACCCTCGTGCCAGAGAAAGTAGACGCGCATCTCTCGCGGCGTACCGGCGGGCCACAGCGCTGCGTCCTAATTGGCCCTACACCTGGAGTGAGCTGGCCCTGATCAAAACACGTTTAGGTGAAAGTGATGGTGAAATGATTAAGGCAATGCAGAATGCGCTGCAGAATGGGCCTTGGCGGCCGAGCGTATTGCATCGCGTCATTGAACTTGGACTGTATAGCTGGTATCGGCTGTCATATAAGGGGCGAGCACTTACCCTTTACGCCGTGGGACAGGCTATCCGACTTGAAGGCAAGCATGCCTCGCAAGCGTGGAAAACCGTGGAGCGCTATTACCTACGGGCTCAGGTATGTGTAGCCTTGAAAGATGATATTGAGTGGCTGGGTGAGCGGTGTGCAGGGTAACCATTATACGCTTTATTGGAAAGCACCGAGGCAATTTTATTCTTACATTTAAAAGGTTTTTCCGATGGCTAAGCGCGCATTGATCACTGGTATTACAGGGCAAGATGGTTCTTACCTTGCTGAGCTACTCTTGGAAAAAGGCTATGAAGTGCACGGTATAAAGCGCCGCGCTGCCTCGTTTAATACTGACCGTATTGATCATATATATCAGGATCCGCACCACCCTGATCCAAAGCTACTGCTGCATTACGGTGATTTGACCGACACATCTAATCTCACCCGCATCGTTCAGGAAGTACAACCTGATGAGGTCTACAATCTGGGCGCAATGAGTCATGTCGCTGTGTCGTTTGAAAGCCCGGAATATACAGCCGATGTGGATGCAATTGGCACATTGCGCTTATTGGAAGCCATTCGATTTTTAGGCCTGGAAAAAAAGACACGCTTTTACCAGGCATCAACTTCTGAGTTATACGGTTTAGTTCAGGAAACGCCCCAGCGAGAAACCACACCGTTTTACCCACGCTCTCCTTATGCGGCCGCCAAACTATACGCCTATTGGATAACGGTTAATTATCGCGAATCCTACGGTATGTATGCTTGCAACGGCATTCTCTTTAACCACGAGTCACCAAGAAGGGGCGAGACATTTGTAACTCGAAAGATTACGCGTGGCATTGCTAATATTGCCCAGGGTTTAGAGAGCTGTCTGCATCTGGGGAATATGGATGCGTTGCGTGATTGGGGACATACCAAGGATTACGTACGCATGCAGTGGATGATGTTGCAGCAGGATGAGCCGGAAGATTTTGTCATTGCGACGGGAAAGCAAATCTCGGTTCGGGAATTCGTGCAAATGTCAGCGCGTCATGCTGGCATAGAGTTAGCGTTTTCCGGAAGTGGTATCAATGAAATTGCCACAGTTACGTCAGTAGACATGAACCTTGCGCCGGAGGTTTCAAAGGGTGATGTCATTTTGCGCGTTGATTCACGTTACTTTCGACCGACTGAAGTTGAGACGTTGCTGGGTGACCCCACGAAGGCGAAGAAAAAACTCGGCTGGCTACCTGAAATTACTGTTGAGGAAATGTGCGCCGAGATGGTGGAGTCTGATCTGGACAAGGCAAGGCGCCACGCACTCTTGAAAAAGCATGGCTTTGATGTGTCCATTCCTTTGGAAAACTAGCTGCGTCTTTATCCAGTCAGTGTTTGGCTTTCCGGGCATTATCGCCTTGTATTCTGGTTAGAGAGCGGCATTTATCTTCCAAAAAGAGGTGAATTTTGAAGCAGGTCATCGAAGGATGGCTGTTTCCGCCATTATGCGTAAATTAGAAAAGTCTGGTGACTGTGAGTTGATTACCTGTAGCCGCGATGAAGTGGACCTGCTGGATCAGACAGCTGTGCGCGATTTTTTTGCCAAGCAAGCTATAGATGAAGTTTATTTGGGTGCGGCGGCTTTTATTTCTGGGTTCTTCGTGCACCTATACCAAGCATGTGGAGCAACCAATGAAGGAACAAGCCCTGCTCCGGGCGTTCTGGAGCCAACCAATGAACCGTATGCAACTGCCATAATTGCCGGCATCAAGATATGTGAACCCTATGACCGACAATATGGCGTCGATTATCGTAGTTTGATGCCCACCAACCTGTACGGCCAGAATGATAATTTTCACCCCGAAAACAGTCATGTAATTCCGGCGATGATGCGCCGTTTTCACAATGCGGCCCAACGCAGCGACGAGATAGTTTCTGTATGGGGCAAAGGTAAACCAATGCGAGAATTCCTGCATGTGTCCGATATGGCTGCAGCAAGCGTTTTTATCATGAATCATGAATCTTGAGCCAACCCTTTATAAGGCGAACACTGAACCAAAGCTGTCTCATATAAATGTGTGAACGCGCGTGGATTGTTCCATTGCCGAGTTGGCCATGACCATGGCGCGAGTTGTAGGCTTTTCTGGAAAGATCGAGTTTGACACTTCAAAACCTGACAGTACGCCCCGCAAGCTTATGGATGTGTCTCAATTGGCCGCAATGGGGTGGCGGGCGCAGATCGATCTTGAAACTGGCTTACGAGCTACCTAATCAGTGGTTTTTGGAAAGTCAGGTGAGTTTTAGGGGGTAAGTCATCGGTAAAACCAGAAACCGCGTAACACCCCAAACTGCCAAGCCATGAAATACAGTGCTACACATTAGGGCTCGCAATTAAACCTACTTATCGAGATTTAACTCAAAAAAGGAAGAAATAGTTTCATTCCGTTATGCTGACCTTATCAACATAGTACCATCGTCCGTCCTCAAGACCGATTTTATGCCATTTATAGCCAATCCTCTCCAGTTCAGTATTGGCCATCACCCAGGGATAGCGCACATCCAGAATCCAACCTTCCACATAGAGCACGGCGTGATACTGACCCTCTTCGGTCCAGCAAGTTAACAGCTTGCCCTGGTTGATTCCCCGCTCCATAAGCAGTTTCCGGCACAATAAAGCATGATCCTCGCAGTCACCTCGCCACGCTTGCACTTCGCTAGCAGCTATCCAGTAGTCGGTTTCGCCGTAAACGGCAGCGTCTGACTCATATACAAAATACATATTTACGTGGTTCAGCACCCCCCGCAGTATGACCTTTAGCTCATCAGGTT
>JBFKDP010000176.1:0-8338 GCA_041619575.1 Litorivivens sp. | reverse complement strand
TTGTAGAGTCATTTCTGATTGGAGGTGAGTGGTTTGCCACAGGCAAGACGAGCGGTCGGGTTTTGATAGGCTCCCGAGAGCGTTCGCCCGATAGCGACCAGTTTGAGAATCACACTGCGGTAGGTTGGAGTGTTAATGTTGAATGGAAGCCTCGAGCAACCTCAAAGCTGAGTTTTACGACCTCTCGTAAGACGGACGAGAGCTTTTTGATTAACTCCAGTTTTATAGATTCCAGGTCTTATCGGCTATCGTGGAATCAAAAATGGAGCCCACTGTGGTCCAGTAACGCCTCCTTTACCTACAAAGACCAGCGGTTTGAAGACGTGAGTCGCGAAGACGACATCTATATTACCTCTGTGCGGGGGATAGTTCGTATTTCTAGCGAGATTGACTTGTTTGGTGAGTACAGCTTTACCGACAGGGATTCTTCCTTGCCGGCACGCATTTACGATAAGCATGTGTTCCAAGTGGGGTTTCAGTACCGACGTTAAGGAGTTTTCAGGTGCTCGTTAGGTGGTTTTTGCGCGTAGTGCTTGTACCATTGTTAGCGGTGGTGGCTTGCAGTCAATCTCTGGCTAGTGATGCTGCCGGCTATGTCCTTGGGCCAGGGGATTTGATCCATATTCATGTCTTTGGCGAACAGGATCTCTCTATTAAAGTCCGTATCGAAGAAGATGGCTATCTTAGTTATCCGTTTCTAGGTGAAGTTCGGGTGGCAGGTATTAGCGTCGACAGGCTTCAAGAAACCATTTATACCGGATTGCTTGGGGACTATCTGATAAACCCTGACGTCCGGGTATACGTCCTAGAATATCGGCCGGTGTACGTGAATGGCCAAGTGAAAAAGCCCGGCGGCTATGCCTATGTCCCTGGAATGACAGTGCAGAAGGCCATCGCGCTGGCTGGCGGTTTTACTGATCTTGCATCACGAAGAGGTCTTTTTGTTATTCGCGAAAATTCTGAACGTGAGCAGCGCAATGATGCGGATCTGAATACCCGGTTGTCGCCTGGCGATACGTTGATTGTTGAGGAGAGGTTTTTCTAGTGCCGCAGACCGCGCTCAAGGATCTTGAAGGGATAGATGGTAGCAATAGTGATTTCATAGCGTTTCTGCGAGGTATACTGGAGCTTCGTTGGCAGATCTTGGGGGTAGTATTGATATTCTCCCTGCTTGCCTTTCTTCTGGTTTCTATTCGAGAACCTGTATTCCGGGCAGTCACCTCGGTTCTAATCGAGTACCGGCAGGGTAGCGTCCTCGAGGGGGCTGATGTCTACGAGACGGGCGCCGGTGCAAAAAGCTATTATGCTACCCAAGTGAATGTGTTGGGGTCGCGCGACATGGCCAGTCGGGCTATCGCACGGGTGGACTGGAGCAAGTACGCCGATGTTTTGACGCCAAAGGAAACCGTACAGCGAAAGATCAAGAATCGCTTCAGAAGCCTTCTGGCATCAGCGTCGGGAGAGAGTGTGGCTCCTGAAGAGAGTGCGCTGGTTGACGATAAAGATGTTTATAATAAAGAAAGTCTGATCAAGTATTTCATGGCGTCCACCCGCCTTGTACCTGTAGTCAATACTCAGTTGGTCCAGGTGCATTTCATGTCGACCTCACCTGAGCTGGCTGCGGAAGCCGCAAATGCGCTGGCGGAAGCCTATATCGATAGTGGCTTTGAAGCTCAGTTTGAGGCAACCAAACGTGCGACTGAGTGGCTGAATGAAAGATTGCAAGGCATTCGTGCCCGGCTGGAGAGCTCGGAAAAGGAGCTGCAGGAGTTTCGTGAATCTCAGGACCTCGTGAATATTGGCGGTGGGCGATCGGTATTGGAGGAGCAACTGGCAGACAATATGCAGCGATTGCGCGACGCTGAACGTCAGCAAACGCAGCTGCAAAATACCTATGCCAAAGTACGTGCTGCTGGCTTTAGTGATCGTCTACTTCAGCAAGTGCCGTCCTTGCTGCAAGATGAATTAGTGCAGCGCACTAAGGAAATATATCTGAAATCCCAAAACGATATCGGCGAGCTGAGAACACGTTATGGGCCGAAGCACCCTACCATGATCAAGGCGCAGGCAAGAATGCGTGAAGCGGAAACAGCATTTTTTCAGCAGTTGCGACGCGCGGCCGATAACATCAAAACGCAGTACGAAATAGCGACGCGTAACGTTGCCTCGTTAAACGCAGTTGTAGAAAACACTCGTAGGGAAATTCGTGCGTTGGATCGTCAAGGCTACAAACTGCAAATTCTAAATCGTGAAACCGACACGAATAGCCAGCTGTACAGCACCATTCTCAAGCGTTTCAAGGCGGCTGATATTGCAGGCGATTTTCAGCCACTCAAAGCCAGAATAATCGACCCTGCTGTTGTGCCTAATAAACCTTATCTCCCTAACAAACGCAAATCAGTGATGCTCGCTGCAGCGTTGGGTCTTTTGGTTGGTATTGTACTTGCAGCATTGCGAAATTATCTCGACACCGGTATCAAAACTGGTGATGGATTAGAGCAAGCCACTGGAGTGCCTGTTTTTGCGAGTATACCGGCTTCTGGTAGACGATTTTTCGGCGGCGCAGTTTCCAGGCTCGTGGAGAGTAGCCCGAAAACAGCCTTTTCAGAAGGGCTGCGCACGGTAAGGACTGGCGTGCTGTTGGCTGATTTGGATAAGAAGAACAAACGTGTATTAGTGACGTCTGCCTTACCTCAAGAGGGTAAGAGCAGTATAGCCACAAATCTTGCGCTTGCGTTTTCGCAAGTGGAAAAGGTATTGCTACTCGATTGCGATCTGCGCAAACCCAGTCTGGCCAAATATCTCGGGATAAAGGAGGCTCCCGTAGGGCTTGGTGAACTGATGCAGGGTAAACTGGACAAGGCGTCGAAAGCCGTGCAGCGCGTAGCTCCCAACGTGGATTTATTGTCAATAGGGAAAGAAATGCCTAGCCCCGGACAGGTCTTGACGAGCTCCAGATTCCGGGAAATTTTAGATGAAGTCTCCCAAGATTATGATCGCGTTATTATAGATTCTGCTCCCTGTCAGCCTGTGAGTGATAGTTTCTTGCTTGCCAATCTGGTTGACGGAATTGTCTTTGTGGTTAGATACGATGCCACCGCCACGAAAATTGTTCAAACCTCCTTGAAGCGGCTGGAAAAAACCCAAGCACCGGTTCTCGGCTTGGTGCTTAATCGTGTTGACCCCAAGAAAGCAATCAAAGCTGAGGACAGCTACTATCATGGCAAGGGCTACTACGGCTGATTTGGCAGTTCAGGAATAGCGCGTGGGGATTCAATATCGTGTGGCTGTGTTTTTACTTGCAGCACCGCTGTTTTTCGCGACACTACTAATTTCTCTGTGGGTCTCTGTGTGGGCGAAATCTCTCTTGGTATATGAATCGGGCGTTAGTTCGCGACCGGTCGACGAGTTACCCGTGGCTTATATGCGCAGTGCGCGATTAAAAGCTTCGCAAGGGGAATTGAAAGAAGCGATCGTTCTGGCGGAGCAGGCTGTGCAATGGCGTGCCACCTGGCCATACGATTGGATGGCTCTGGCGGAGTACTATGCGGAAGCTCGAATCTACGACGATCGACTAGACAGAGCATTAGAAAACGTTACCCGCTACGGTGCGTCAGAGCGCTCACTAGTCTACCGAAAAGCGATTTTTTCAATCAGGCACTGGTATGGCCTATCCTCGCGCTCTAGGCAATTAATGAAACCTTCCATTCAGCTTGTGCTGGGCGACAAGCGCCTTGCAAAGCGCTTTTTCTATGACGTCATAAGCTTGAATCGAACTCGTTTGTTCTGTCGCCAATTTTCAGGTCTTGTCGAGTATGGGCCTGTATGGTGTGTCGCGTTCAAGAAACAGCAGGTGGTACGGTAGGTCATGTTCGGATTGAGCGACGCCTTGCAGTCGGTGGCGGATAATCGAGCTCGGTTGCTGAGCGGGCGAGGTGATGGTCTCGTATTTGCCGGCTTGCTGTTGCTCATCGTTGCCTTGCCTTTGTATAAGGGGGGCAATCGGGATGTGGTGATCGCAGTATTTGGCGCGGCCATGAGTGTGTTACTTACTCTCTGGTTCGCGCTATTCGCGTTAGGTTTGGTTACTTTGACCGACAGGCTACGCGCCTGTGCTCCGATCATTTTTTTGTGGTTGCTATGGCTTCTTTATCTGGTTGCGCAGCAGGTTGACTGGCCGATTGAGGTGGTACGAGAGGCTGTTCCCTATCTGGCCAGTCATTGGCCCGAAAAAGCTGAATTTATGAGGGCAACGGTCTCGCTGGGAGACTCACGCCTTTATCTAATTGAGAGCTACGCTTATTTTGCAGTCTTTTTGCTGGTACTTCTGACCGTTCGGGGTTCCAGGCGCCAAAAGGCGGTGGGATTGGTGCTGGTGTGTTCTGGGGTTTTTCAGGCGCTCTATGGAATCGCTGTCCTGTTATCCGGCGCAAAGACCGGTTTCTTTGGTGAGCCAGCGTCACCGTTGGGGGCTGCCATCGGTACTTTTGTAAACCGGAATCATTTTGCCTGCTATCTTGCCTTGACTGGTTCAGTGGGCATAGGGCTTGTGGTTGCGGATCTGACAAACCGGCAGGCGTCTAACTGGCGCGCCAGATTTCGCAACTTCATGGATTTTATGTTGAGCGAGACGGTGCTGTACCGGGTGCTTGTGGCGGTGCTGGTTGTGGCTCTGGTGGCCTCCCGCTCCAGAATGGGAAACATCGCGTTCTTTAATGCTCTGGCGATTGCCGGGTTGATTTACGTCGTACTCAGAGAGCGAGAGTTGTTTGTCAAAAGTATCCTGATGTTCGCTACCTTTTTTCTGGTTGATTTCATGATTTTGAGTAACTGGTTCGGGTTGGAGCAGTTGCTCACCCGGTTGGAGAATACATCTGTACTCACGGAGACACGGGTAGATGTCTTTCCGGATCTGATGATCGCTGCCAAGGCCTATTGGCCGTTTGGAGCAGGTGCCGGGTCGTTTTATGCAGTTTACCCGGAATTCAGATCGCCAGAAGTCTGGACCATGCGCTACCACGCACATAATGACTACATGGAGTTTGCGATTGAAACCGGCGTGTTTGGTCTGGCCTTGCTGGGGGGCATTGTGAGCCTGGTTATGTACCACGCTCTTTTTTTGTTGTTGCGTCGTAAAGACCGCTTAGTCGGAGGGATTGCCTTTGCAGGCATCATGTCGACCGTTTTCATGGGGGTGCATTCGACCGTTGACTTCAACTTTCAAATTCCCGCTAATGCTGCTACGTACGTAGTTATCCTGGGGTTGGTGGCTTCCTGTTCTCATCAAAGGCGTTCCCGCTCGGTAGGTGCAACGTGATAGAGAATATTTTGCTGGTTTGCACTGGCAACATCTGTCGTAGCCCTGTGGCTGAGTATGAAATGAAAAGGCTAGCTAAGGGTGTGAGCTTTTCGTCGGCTGGTATCTCGGCGATGGAGGGAGCGCCGGCTGATGGCCCGACCCTGAAGGTTGCAGAGGATCTTGGTTTGGATCTTTCAGGACACCGAGCCAGGCAGGTGTCAGAAGAGTTGCTATTTGCACACGACTTGGTATTGGTGATGGATTCCATTCAGTACGACTGGATGCGGTCCAACTTTCCTGAAGACCGAGCGAAAATCCTGAAGTTGCTGCATTGGTCTGGAGGTCATGACATTCCAGACCCATATCGACGTTCCCTTCCGGTTTATGAGGCGGTAGCGGTAAAAATTCGATCCGGCTGTGCAGACTGGTGCCGACAGTTGGGTTTAACGCGTGCAGACGCGGTACCGAACAAATAATAATGCGATTTGGATGTTATGAGTTTAGAGACATTATATACGTCATGCGTCGCTTTTTTGATTGTTTTTATCAGTTTGCCGATTCTTGCCCTTATAGCGCCGAGTCTGCGATTGCTAGATCATCCAGGCGAGCGAAAGGGGCACCGTGAACCTACCCCGCTTGTCGGTGGTATCGCTTTGTTTTTCGCTTTTACGTTTGCGTGTTGGGCTCTGGGTTCGCCCAGTCCTCTTGGCGGCGGAGCTTGGCTATGCATCGCCATGCTGTTCACTCTAGGCGTATTGGATGATTCTCTTGAGTTACCATATGTGCGGCGATTCCTAGGACAATTGTTTGTCGGAGGGGTGGTGGTGTTTGCGACTGGGGTTGGACTTTATGATCTTGGTGATTTGCTTGGTACTGGTGCGCTCAACGTAGCAGGTTTGGTGTTGCCGCTGACGATGTTCGCAATAGCAAGTGGTGTCAATTCATTTAATTTGATCGATGGGCTAGATGGCTTGGCGTCGGGTTTGTTTGTGGTGTCACTCATGGTGCTGTTACCCGTTGTGTTGCATGAAGGTTTAGTAGAGTACGCTGCGTCGATGTGTTCCCTGCTCGCGGCGACGTTCGGATTCTTTTTGTTTAACTTTCCGGGATTACGAGGCAGCAGGCCGCGCTATTTTTTGGGCGATAGTGGCTCCAACATCCTTGGCTTCATTGTAGTTTATTTTCTGATTGATTTAAGTCAAAAGGGTGTGATTTATCCTATTACAGCGTTGTTCATATTCGGTTGGCCGTTGATGGATACCGCTGCTGTGATTTTGCGGCGTCGCCTCGCAGGAGATTCACCTGCGGTCGCAGGCAATGACCACATCCACCATATGTTGATGGCGTCGGGGCTGGGAAGAAAAGCAACAGTTATATCTATTCAGGTCGCTACCCTCATATTTGCGTTGCTGGGATTGGCTCTTATGCAATATCCTGAGCCGGTGTCCTTTATAGTTTATGTGGTGATATTGCTTAGCTATCTTTGGTTGACGCGTCGCCCTGCGGAATTAATACAGCATCTACAACAGGTACTGCGCCCATAATGATATAAGGCTACTTGTGGTCCCTTATTCGGATCTCCACCCGTCGGTTTGTGGCCCGTCCTTCGAGTGTATTGTTCTCGGTAAATGGGTCCGTGGCACCCCTGCCCATCGTTCTCAAGCGGTCGTAGCTGACACCAAGCTGACGTAGATAGGCCGCGACAGCATTCGCGCGCGCTTCCGGTAGTGTTAGGTTGAATATATCGCTGCCTTTAGCATCGGTGTGACCAATGATGTCCAGTGCAAATTCAGGAGAAGCTTTCATGACTTCAGCGGTGCGCTCAAGGATTCGTTTTGCGGTTGACGTTAAGCGAGCCGTTCCGAACTCGAAGTTTACACCCTGAAGGATTGTAGACTGTTTGGTTGCGCAGCCGTTTGTCGTGACCGGGCGCCCCGTCGGCGTATTCGGGCATGCGTCGCGCATATCAGGAACGCCGTCGCGATCGTTATCAGCACAGCCTTCAATATTAATTGGTGTTCCGGGTGGGGTGGTTGGGCACAGATCTTTGTCGTCGGTCAGACCGTCCTGATCTATATCGCTACAGACGTTTATGGCGCAGCTTTCGTTGGTGCCCGGTGTTGAAGTGCTAGATAGGGGGCAACATTGTGAATTGGTCGTGTGGCAGAGAAATTAAACCGAGCGCTTAAGAGAATAGCGTTGCCGTCAAATTCGGAATTCAACTGGCCGTTGGGGAACTCCAGCTCGACTTCTTTAGTTTCGAAGCGCCGGTAGCCGAGATCCAGCGTCAAGACAGGTGTGGGAGACCATGTTATGCCTGCACCAACTTGGTAGTTGATGGCATCGTCGTGGATATCTCCAAGTGATACTCTTGATTGGGCTACACCCAGCCCAAAATAGGGCTGCACTGATTTGCCTGCAAAAAAGTCGTACCACGCGTTTATGCCATAGGTTTCAATTCGCAGCTCGCCGCTTGCATCAGCACCGCCAAAATTTTTAATTTCCGAGACTGACTCGTTATAGGCAAACAGCTCGAGACGGTAGCGTTGGCGGAAATTTCGGCCTATAGCAAAGTGCATAGCGTTGTCGTCTTCATCGTAGTTGACATCAAGCCGCTGTGTACTTCCGGGCGTTGTGCCAATAGCCGTCGTATTGAGTTGAGGGAAATTGAGCAGCCCTGCAGTGCCGGAGTTTGGGGTCTCGACTTCAAGGGTGCCATTGTCTAGCGACAGTGATGATGCGGCTGACACAGATAGGTACCAGTTGCTGTGTGGAGTGCTTGCCGCAAAATCGCTCGCGCAGAAGATAAGCACTCCGGCGGGAATGGCCAATTTCATTGTGTATCCCCTTAGCTAGGCCCAGTGGTCGTTATTGTTATTTTTTCTTACTATATTGCATTTCCCCCATGGCTTCTAATGTATTGATGCATCGGGTGATGTTTTAGATTTTGAGTTGTTTAGGGGGGGGGCTTGGTATTTATTTTGCGGGTGGCCTCGTGGAGGCATAGCCGTTATAATTCGCGTCCAGTTTTCCCAAGGC
>JBFKDP010000175.1:0-8364 GCA_041619575.1 Litorivivens sp. | reverse complement strand
GCTCGCCACTGATGGCAGCTCTCTCTATCGCACTTTCGAGAAAAGGCCGAAGCGGTTTGCACCCACCCTCGCTACCTACAAACAGTGCTGGGCTAATCAGCCCCAGCCCCGCGTAGGTCAGCGCCGTGCCCGGCTGCTCTGTATAAAGCCGGCCGTCGCGCAGATAGAAATCGCCGCGGTCGTTGTGCTGGGGGTTATCAACCAGCACCAGGTGCGCCTCCTGCACAGGGCGCTCAAGCAATTGCTGCAGGGGGTAATCGCACCAGATATCGCCATTTATCAGCAGAAAGGGATCCTCTCCCAGCAGCGGCAGCGCATTGATCATCCCACCAGCAGTATCGAGCAATTCATCCTCCGCCGAGTACTGCACGTGCAGGCCCCATTGGCTGCCATCGCCGATATGCGCCTCGATCTGCTCCCCCAACCAGTAGTGGTTGATAACCACGTCCACAACGCCGAGCTCGGCGATGCGCTCCAGATGGTAGTCGATTAACGCCTTGTTATTTACTTTCAGCAAAGGCTTGGGACGAACTGTCGTTAATGGCCGCATACGTTTGCCCAGGCCGGCAGCCAGAATCATCGCTTTCATAGGCGCTGCTCCAGTAAGGGGCTGTAGCCCTGCAGTTCGGGGTAACGGTTTACTACATCGCGTACATAGTCAGCAAAGCGCGGTATGAGCCCAAGATACCCGTTTTTACCGTCGCGGTGGGACAGGCGTGCAAAAATACCGATGATTTTAAGATTGCGTTGCAGCCCCATCCAGTCACACCACCGTCGCCACTCTTGAACACTCGTTGTCGGGGCCACGCGCGCGCGAAAGGCCTCCATCCAGGTTTCCAGTTTCGACCGCGGCCACGCGATGTAGCGATCAAGCAGTATAGACATTAAATCGTAGGTGATGGGGCCACGCACAGCATCCTGAAAATCAATCACGCCAGGGGCCTCGCCATCGAGGTACATCAGGTTACAGGAGTGAAAATCGCGATGCACAAAGACCTGCGGTTGCTCGTCAGCATTATGCAGCAACAGGGCACACAGCTCCTGCCACTGGAAGTGCTCTGCGTCAGTAAAGGGGGCGAGTCGCTCCCGAGCCAAGTACCAGTCGGGGAAAAGATCCAGCTCCGTCTGGAGTTTCTCCGCACTGTAGGCGGGCATCCCACGACAATCGACGTCGCGGGCCTGCCGTTCAAGCACAGAAAAAATCTGCGTCATCAGTGCCTCACTATCACCCTCCTCAAAGGCTTGCTTGTAGAGCCGGTCGCCCAGATCTTCAAGCAACATCCAGCCACGCGTGAGATCACAGGCGATGATCTGAGGCGCATGTATCCCCGCCGTGCTGAGGCGCCCTGCGATATCGACAAAAGGTCGGCTGTCTTCTTTTTCAGGCGGCGCATCCATGACGATGACGCTGCGGCCGCCCTCGAGACGCGCACGAAAGTAACGTCTAAAACTCGCATCTCCCGCTACCTGCTCCAGCGGCAGCAAGGCCTGACCCGCACTCGCTAATTGCTCGGCACACCATTGTTGAAGCCCTTCACTCATGCCCTATGGCCTTTATTTTTCCAGCAGGCGGGCATCCTATCAAAGAATCCATTATCATCCACCCTGCATTGTTCACCCAGACAAGTCATAATCCATTGAATCACTGCTCACCTCAACGACTTCGCTGCCGCCTGTTTCTCGCGCCTGCCCTCGCACTCGGCTTTGCCGCAGCACCGGCTATGGCCGACTACAGCAGCTGTTCTGCACCGCAATCCGAGCCCCCGGAATGGTACTGGTATACAGTCGATCAACTTCCTAGTGAAGGGCGCTGCAGCCTTGCGCCTGGCTGCGACGGGGTCTATCTGGCGCCCGTGCGCGACTGGGAGGGTGCCGACTTGAGCCCCGAACTGGCGCCACTGCACGCCAGCGCCGTGCGCTCTCGTATGGAAGGCAACATGGTCAGCCTTGAAGGTGACGTTGTGCTGAATAAGGGACAACTGGGCATCAAGGCTGGCAGCGCTCAATATGACCGCCAACGTCAGCAGTTTTCGCTGGAGGGCGGCGTCGCGGTCACGCTACCGGATATGATCATTCACGGCGAAAGCGCTCAACTCAGCGGCAAAGACAGCACTGGCCATATTACACATGCGCAGTTTCTCGGCCTGCAAAGTGGACTGCGTGCGAGTGCCGGGCTCATTGAACGCCAGACTGAAAGCACCATGCATCTGGCCGATACACTTTACACCCAATGTCCTCCCGACTCCGAAGCGTGGGCGCTTAAAGCCGGCGACATACGCCTGGACTTTGCCAGCGGGCGCGGTGTCGCCCGCGATACCAGCCTGCGCATCAAGGGCGTCCCGGTGTTCTACACACCTTGGCTGGACTTTCCCATCGATGATCGCCGCAGTACGGGTTTGCTGTGGCCGGGTATTGCCTCCAGCGACGGTGGCTTGGACATCTCCATACCCTACTATTTCAATCTGGCACCCAACTACGATCTGACGCTGACTCCCCGCTTTCTGGAACGGCGCGGTGAGATGCTGGAAGCGGAAGCACGCTATCTCAACGATTGGAGCGAATGGAAAATCTCCAGCGCCTACCTCAACGACGACAAACAGGCCGACCGCAACCGCTGGCTGCAAGCCGTATACGAGTCGGGGAGCATTAACGAAAACTGGTCTACAACCATCGACTATGCCAAGGTCAGCGACGAGGATTACTTTACCGATTTGAGCCTTGCCTCACTGGCTGTGTCGCGTAGCACCCACCTCAACCAGCTCGCGAGTGTGAACTATCAAAGTGACTCATGGCAGTCCACTCTCACTGCGCACCAATACCAGACCCTGGCCGAACTTAGCGAGCCCTACCGCAAATTGCCGCAGTGGACACTTGCCTATGAACCCCAGGTTCGGAACCTGCGGCCACAGCCCATACTCTATGCTGATATTACTGACTACGACCACAACCGCGGCACCGCGGATGGCGGCATCTTCATTACCGGCGTACGCAACTATGCTGAAGCGGGCCTGACTCTGCCCTATATCGGCCGCGCTGGTCACCTTATTGGTACTCTAAAAGCACGCCATGTCAGCTACCGCCTAGATGAAGGGGTTATCGAGGAAACGCCCGAAACGACCGCAGCACTCGGCAGTATAGATGCCGCTTTGATTATGGAGCGCAGCAGCGAAAACTGGCTGCAGACTCTGGAGCCACGCCTCTTTTACCTCTATAGCGACTATGAAGAGGGGCAGCAAAACCAGCCTGTTTTCGATACTATTTTGCTGCCCTTCAATTATCAGCAGCTCTTCCGCGAATCTCGCTTTGCCGGCTACGACCGAATTGATGATGCCCGGCAGTTATCACTGGGGCTGAGCAGCCGCTTTTTAAGCCGAGAAACCGGCCGGGAAGTACTCCGCCTTGCGGTGGGCCAGGCCTTTTACTATGACGACCGCCGGGTAGACCTGCCCAATACTATCGTCGCCGGGTCGATTGCAACCGACCCGGCACTGCTGAAAAGCAGTATTGCAATACCGGGCACCTTGACCGTCTTTAAAGCGGGCAGCAACGCCGCCGCGGAAGCTGAAGAGCGGCGCACCGCCAGCTCATCGGATATAGCGACCGAGATGCGCTGGCAAGCCAGTGATAAACTCTGGCTACAGGCCGATATGGTGCTCGATCGCGACGATGGCCAGATCGACCAGGCCCATCTCGGCTGGCACTATCGAAGCGGCCCCCGTAGCCTGTACAATTTCGGCTACAGTCAGCGCCGCCTGACCGTGATCGACCCCGATGACCGACCAGAGCTGAAGCAATTCGATGCCTCGCTCAGCCTGCCCTTGGGGCGCCAGTGGCAACTGTTCGCTCGCTGGCACTACGATATGGAAGACAAACGCTCGCTGGAAAGCCTGTTTGGCGTAGCCTACGAAAGCTGCTGCTGGACAATACGGGCCGTGCATCAGCGCGCACTGGAACCAGACGACAATTCGTTGTCTAACGACCTTGGCCACGACGAGACAATTTTGCTGGAATTTCAGCTAAAAGGCCTTGGCGGACTCGGTGACAAGCTCACCAACATACTGGAAGAGAATATTTTTGGTTATCAAGATGAATAAAATTGGATTCAAACCAGCGATCGGCTGGATTGCACTGCTGGCACTATTGTGTGGCGCCGCCAACCTTCAGGCGGAAGTCGAAGTGCTGGACGAAATTGTCGCGATTGTCGACGACAATATCATCCTGAGCAGTGAGCTGGATCAGCGCCTACAGCAGGTTCGAGCCAATATTGCCCAGTCCGGGCAGGACATTCCAGAAGAGCGGATCCGTCGGGAAGTCATGGATATCATGATTCTCGAGAGTCTCCAGCTGCAGATGGCCGACCGGGTTGGCTTGCGCATTAGTGATGAACAACTCAGCGCCGCCATGGCCCGCATCGCAGCACAAAACAATATGAGCCTGGAGCAATTTCGCACAGCGCTCAATCAGTCTGGCACGTCCTATAGTGCAGCGCGCGAGCAGATTCGCCGCGAAATGCTGTTGCAGCAAGTCCAGCGTGGGAACGTCAACCAGCGCATCCAGATTACGGACCAGGAGATTGCCAACTATCTGGAATCCGACGAGGGTCGCAAACGCACAGCACCTGAGTACCATTTTGCCCACATACTCGTTGCCACTGCCAGCGACGCCGGCCCCAGCGAAATCAAACGCGCACGCCAACAAGCCGAGAAAATCTATGAAGCGCTGGCTAGCGGCAAAGATGTCGAGCCTCTGCTGAAAGCGGAGAATGTTAACCCCACAGACCTCGGCTGGCGCAAGCAGCCAGACCTACCAAGCCTGTTCGCAGATCAGGCCAGCATGGTTCAGGATGGTGAGGTACTGCCACCCATGCAGAGCGCCAGTGGCTTTCACGTGATTAAATTGCTGGAAAGCCGCGGCCACAATGAAGTGATTGCCCAGACACGCGCCCGCCACATCTTGCTCAAGCCTTCTGCTATTCGCAGCGAAGAGGCGACCGAAGCGCTCGCGGCGGAGCTGAAAAAGCGCGCCCAAGGCGGTGAGTCCTTCTACGATCTGGCCAAGGCCTATTCGGAAGATATTGGTTCTGCCCAGGAAGGCGGCGACCTTGGCTGGACCAGCCCCGGGCAACTTGTGCCCGAGTTTCAGGAAGCCATGGAGGCCACAGCCATTGGCAAGATCAGCGCGCCCTTCAAGAGCCGCTACGGCTGGCACGTCGTCAAGGTAGAAGACCGTCGCCAGCAGGACGTCACAATGGACCTGCGTCGCAATATGGCGCGCAACATTCTGCACGAACGCAAATTCGACGAAGAGCTCGACATCTGGTTGCGCAAAATCCGCGACGAAGCCTACGTGGATATCAAATAGATCAAAACGTCGATGATTCCCCGCATCGCGATTACCCCCGGCGAACCCGCCGGCATTGGCCCCGACATTCTGCTGGCCCTCGCCCAGCGAGACTGGCCGGCCGAGCTGGTGGCGGTGGCAGACCCCCTACTTCTCACCCAGCGTGCGCAGCTACTGGGGCTCAGTGTGGCCTTAAATCCTGTACAGCTCCAACAGCAGCCCGAGCCACATCGTGCCGGCCACCTGAAATATCTACCGATTCAGCTGGGTGCGCCCGTGACTGCAGGTCAACTAGACCCAGCCAATGCCCAATACGTTATCAATACCCTCGCCGCAGCCACCGATGCCTGCCTGCAGGGTGATTGCGACGCACTGGTGACCGCGCCGGTTCAAAAATCCGTCATCAATGACAGCGGTATACCCTTCAGTGGCCACACCGAATTTCTCGCCGAGCGCTGTGGCGTTGAAAAGGTCGTCATGATGCTCGCAACACGCGAGCTTCGAGTCGCGCTCGCAACCACCCATCTGCCGCTGCGAGACGTCGCTGACGCTATAACTAGCAAAGCACTGGAGCGGGTGATCAGAATCCTGCACGAGGCATTAATCCGCCAATTTGGCCTGAAAGAACCGCGCATACTGGTACTGGGCCTCAACCCCCACGCCGGCGAAGGTGGTCATCTCGGACGCGAAGAGCTCGACACCATTATTCCCTGCCTGACCACCTTGCGCGCCGAAGGCATGCAATTAACAGGGCCACTACCAGCCGATACTGCCTTTACCCCCAAAAATCTAGCGGCCACCGACGCAGTACTGGCCATGTACCACGACCAAGGCCTACCGGTGCTTAAATTTCAGGGTTTCGGCCGCGCCGTCAATATCACCTTGGGCTTGCCCATCGTGCGGACATCGGTCGACCACGGCACAGCCCTCGATTTGGCCGCAAGCGGCAAGGCCGACACCGGCAGTCTGCAAGAAGCACTAGAACTGGCCATTGAGCTGGCCATAAACCGCAGCCAAACAGCCCAGGCGATAAATCTTGAGTAACTACCCCGAACACCGCGCTCGCAAGCGCTTTGGCCAGAATTTCCTTCGCGACACCGGCATCATTGACCGAATACACCGCGCAGTCAGGCCACAGCCCGATGACGCTGTGGTTGAAATTGGCCCCGGACAGGGAGCCCTGACCGAGCAACTAGCCAGCTGCGGCGCCGAACTGACGCTCGTCGAACTCGACCGCGATCTGGTGGCCATATTGGAGAAGCAGCTGGCGCGCCACAGCCACGTAAACATCATTCAGGCTGATGCTCTGAAAACCGACTTTGGCGCCCTTCACCCCGACAAAGCCCTGCGTATTATCGGAAATCTGCCTTACAACATCTCCACCCCTCTGATTTTTCATCTACTGAGCTTCCATGGCCGTATCAGAGACATGCATTTTATGCTCCAGAAGGAAGTGGTTGATCGCCTCGCCGCAGTGCCCGGCAGCAAGGCCTACGGGCGCCTCAGCCTGATGACCCAGTATTACTGCGAGGTAGAAGCCCTGTTCGACGTGCCGCCCGAGGCCTTCAGTCCGCGTCCAAAAGTGCAGTCCGCCGTGGTAAGATTGACCCCACACGCAACGTTGCCGCTGCTTGCCGATGACGTAGCACACCTGCAAGCGGTCCTGCGCTCTGCCTTTAACCAGCGGCGCAAGACCTTGCGAAATGCACTTAAGCAAATCGCCACTTCAGAGCAGCTTGAGGCAGCAGGCATTAATCCGGGCGCAAGACCAGAAACGCTGGCATTGGAGGACTATGTTCGCATTGCCAATGCCACCACCGCAGTCAACTCGCCTAGCCAGGGCAAATAGAGGTCGTATGGACAGCAGACAAAGTGAACAGGTCGATATTCAGGTTGCCACACAGTATCTGGCAGACGAATCTCTCCCTCAGGAAAACCGATTTGCTTTTGCCTATACCATCACCATCACCAATGGCAGCGACGAAGCCGTGCGCCTGTTAAACCGCCACTGGATCATCACCAATGGTCGCAACCGCATTTCCGAAGTTCGCGGCGAAGGCGTAGTCGGCAAACAACCCCTGATTGAGCCAGGCAAAAGTTTCAGTTACACCTCCGGCACCATCATGGAAACCGCGGTAGGCACCATGGAAGGCAGCTACGAAATGATCAGCGCTTCCGGGCGACCCTTTATCGCCCCGATTACCGCCTTTCCACTGGTAGAGCCCTCGGCGCTACATTAATCCACGCATGACCCGCTACGCTGTCGGCGATTTACAGGGCTGCCTGAAGCCCCTGCAATGCCTGCTCGACGAAGTTTGCTTTTCGCCGGAGCAAGACGAACTGTGGCTGGTGGGCGACCTCGTCAACCGCGGCCCTGCGTCATTGGAAACCCTCGAGTTTCTCTACCCGATGCGCACCAGCCTGCGCATAGTGCTCGGCAACCACGACCTGCATACGCTGGCACTCGCTCGCGGCGCGACCACAAACGGGCGCCACCCCAGCCTTCAAGCCTTGCTCGACTCTCCCAAGCTCATGATGTTTATGGACTGGTTTCGCTCACTGCCGCTGTGTATTCGCGCAGAGCAAGGTGACTACGTCATGAGCCATGCGGGCATTCCACACATCTGGAGCACCGAGCAGGCGCTGACCTACAGCCGGGAAGTGAGTAACACACTCGAGAATGACGAGACGCTTGATACCTTTCTATGCGCCATGTACGGCAATCAACCCGCACGCTGGGATGAGCAGTTAACAGGGACATCTCGCCTGCGAACTATCACAAATTACTTTACCCGAATGCGCTGCTGCAGCGAGGATGGCACACTGGATTTTGCCTTCAAAGGCTCACTCGAAGACATACCCACGGGAACCGACGCCTGGTTTCGCTGGACGGAAAAAGAGCCGCGCCGTGAAATACAATTGTTCGGCCACTGGGCAGCCATGGAGGGCAATTCCGATCGGAGCGACTGCATCGCCCTCGACACCGGCTGCGTCTGGGGCCGAAAACTGACTCTGCTAAATATG
>JBFKDP010000174.1:0-8380 GCA_041619575.1 Litorivivens sp. | reverse complement strand
TCAGTCAGGCCTACTTCCACAGCGGCTATTTTGGTGAGCTCGCAAGTTACGGGCTGGATCTGACGATCGAGTTTTAAGCCCGGCCGGTATCTGGAGGGCACGCGCGATGTGTCCCCGCACACGCGCCACAGCCACTGGTCACGTATAAAAAAGGGAGCCGCTTGGCTCCCTTTTTCGTATCAACCTGAATGTGGTTTAGGCCACCTGCACCGGAATGGCGTTACTACTGTGGCTGATGGTGTTGTCAGGATTCATATAGATCAAGCGCGGTTTGAAATTGATCAACTCCGCTTCAGAGTAGCTGCCGTAGGCACAAATGATAATGGTGTCTCCCACGCTGGCCTTATGCGCAGCTGCACCATTAATGGAAATAATGCCGCTGTTGTCTTCACCGCGAATAATATAGGTGGTAAAGCGCTCGCCATTGGTCACGTTGTAAATATCGATCTGCTCGTACTCGCGCAATCCGGCAACGTCAAGCAATTTGCCATCAATGGCACAAGAGCCTTCATAATTCAGCACCGCGTGGGTAACGGTTGCTTTGTGAAGCTTGGCTTTCAGCATGGTGGACTGCATACGCTGTTCCTTTCTATCTCTCTGACTATCGTGTGAAACGAGTGCCCGAATTTACTGGGCGGCAAGCATACCCCAGTCGGCGCTGGGATTGAAGCTCAGGGTGACATTGTCTATCAAGCGTGTGCTGCCAAGTCGGGCTGCGGCAAGAATGACAATTTCTTCGGTATCCATGGTAACGGCGTCCAGTGTGCGGGCGTCGCAAATGGAAAAATAATCGGGCTCAAAGCCGGCTTCCTTGAGGCTGAGCAGGGCGTGGCGCTCCAGCTCGCTGTAGCTGTCAAAGCCACAGGCAATGGCATCGCGGCATTCTTGCAGGGTCTGATGCAGGAAGGGGGCGCTGTTGCGATCCGCTTCGTTCAGAAAACCATTGCGAGAACTCAGTGCCAAGCCGTCTTCGGCGCGCGCGGTATTGACGCCCTCAATGTGGATGGGCATGCAAAGGTCGGCGACCATCTTGCGAATAACAGCCAGCTGCTGAAAATCCTTTTTGCCGAATACTGCGATGTCCGGCTGAACTATCTGGAATAGCTTGGTCACAACGGTGGAGACGCCATCGAAGTGGCCTGGGCGGCTGGCACCACAGTGGCGCACCGATACTTCGGGTACGCTGACAATAGATTGTTCACCGGTGCCATTCGGGTACATTTCGGAAACGGTGGGATGGAACAGGTACTGCACGCCTTCGGCAAACAGCTTTTCCTTGTCGGCAGACAACGTGCGGGGATAGCTGTCGAGATCTTCGTTGGCGCCAAACTGCAGGGGATTGACAAAAATACTGACGACAACGGTTTCGCCCAATTCGCGTGCTCGGCGAACCAACTGTAGATGGCCTTCATGAAGGTTGCCCATAGTCGGGACGAACGCAATACGCCGACCCGCTTGTCGGTCGGTGGCCAGGGCTTCTCTCAGCCGCGCTGTAGTACTGAATGTCTTCATTTCACCCAACTTCCCACTCGTGCCATCGCTGATATGCAGATGCAGGTTGCTGTGATGTCAGTCCGCTATCGCTGCGGGCTGGCGCCCATCCCCGGCTGTCCGGTCATGCGGACAGTGAGGCCCAAAGCCAATGTGTTTACAATGTGAACAATTGGCAGTGGCGGGCAAGTATGCCCCAATCCTGAGAGTGGTTCAATGGTTTTTGGTAACAAAATAAAGCTTGGTTTGTTACCAAAAGAAGCGTTTTTAGAGCGTAACAAAAAGCTCTGGAAGCCCCGTGGTTACTGGCTTTACTGCTCGAAACTGTGCTCTGGTCCAGGAAAATCACCACATTCCACGGCTTTCCGGTAATTGGCAATTGCCGAGGGGATGTCGACACCCGCTTCCATGAAGTTTTTGACAAACTTGGGCAGGCGGCGTGAGATGCCCAGCAGGTCGTGCAATACCAGTACCTGGGCATCGGTTTTCGGACCGGCGCCGATACCGATCACCGGAATCGAAAGTGCTTCGCTGATACGTTGTCCCAGGGCGGTAGGCACGCATTCAATGACCAGTAGGGTGGCGCCGGCCGCTTCGAGGGCTTTGGCATCAGCGATGATCTTTTCAGCGGAAGATTCGTCCCGGCCCTGTACTTTAAACCCGCCCAATACATTGACCGACTGGGGTGTTAGGCCTAGGTGCCCGCATACGGGAATGCCGCGTTCGGTGAGCAGGGCGATGCTCTCGCAGAGCCACTGGCCGCCTTCGAGTTTGACCATGTGGGCGCCGGACTGCATCAGTGCGGTGGCGTTGGCCAGCGTGTCGTCGATGCTGTTGTAACTGCCAAAGGGCATGTCGGCAATCAGCAAAGCCTGCTCTGTGCCGCGCGCGGTGCAGGCAGTGTGATAGCACATGTCATCGACGCTGACCGGCAGGGTGCTAGTGTGGCCCTGCAGAACATTGCCGAGTGAGTCCCCCACCAGAATCACGTCGACGCCGGCCTGATCGATAACTCGGGCAAAGGTGGCATCGTAGGCTGTCAGTACGGAAAATTTCTGACCTGCGGCCTTTTTGGCCATCAGTGACTGGGGGCTAATTTTGTTCATGCTGATCTCGCGCTACAGAAAACTGGGGTTGAAATAGTGGCGACCGTTGCGAATGCGGGAAAGATAGTCGACCAGCTGCTGAAAGTCACGGTCGTTATTGGCGAAATCGATCTCGGCTGCATTGATAATTAGCAGCGGGGCCTCGTCGTAGTAGAGGAAAAATTCGCTGTAAGTCTCGTTGATCTGTTCGAGATAGGCACGTTCCACCCGTCGCTCGTAGGGAATACCGCGTTGCTGGATACGTGTCATCAGTACATCGGCCGGTGCCTGCAGGTAGATCACCAGATCGGGGACAGGGGCGTCTAGGGTGAGCTGGTCATACACTTTTTGGTAGAGCGCCATTTCATCGGAGTCGAGGTTGGCCTTTGCAAACAGGCGGTCTTTCTGAATCAGAAAGTCTGCGACGCGTGTCGGAGCAAACATGTCGGGTTGTTTGAGCTCGTCGAGTTGTTGGGCGCGCTGAAAGAGAAAGTATAGCTGGGTCGCCAGAGCCGCCTGGCGACGGTTTTTGTAGAACCTCTCCAGAAAGGGGTTCTCATCCGCGCGCTCTAGCAGAAGCTGGTAATCCAGTGATTCAGCGAGGCGCCGTGTCAGTGTGGTCTTGCCGACGCCAATGGGGCCCTCGATGGCAATGAATTCGGGAAGCCCTTTATTATCCTGCATTTACACTCCATTCTCAGGCTGCAAGCGCCAGACATCGTCTGGGCAGACGTAGTCTAATAGGCTGCGCACGGAAGTTCCATCGGGTAGCAGAAGTGTCGGCGCAATTTCCAGTAACGGTACGACTACAAAAGCGCGCTCGGCAATGCGCGGGTGGGGAACCTGTAGGTCTGCACTGGCGATCGTTTCTTGACCGTAAGTCAGAATGTCGATATCCAGTGTGCGCGGTCCCCAGCGCTGTGACCGCTCTCGACCCTGCTGGAGTTCCATTGTCTGTAGCTCGCCCAGCAGGCGCGTGGCGCTCAGGGTGGTGCTGATATGCGCTACAGCATTAACGTAGTCGCCTTGTATGCCTGGGCCGACAGCCTTGCTGCCGTAGAAGGACGAGCAAGTCAGTAAAACTATATGAGGGTGTGCGCTCAGTGAATGCAAGGCCTGCCGCAGTTGCCCGGCCGGCTCATTCAGGTTGCTGCCCAGGCCGAGATAGCAAATAGTGTTCACGAGGGCTTGCGGTGCCGCGGCTTGCGCCGACGACGTTTGGGTCCCGCTTTGTCTCCCGACAGTTTCTTCTGCATTCCCTGCCGAGTGTCTTCATTAGCTTCCTGGAATGCCGTCCACCAGGGGCCGAGGTCCTCCGGAATTTCGCCGGCCTGCTCCCGTAGCAGCAGGAAGTCGTAGGCAGCGCGGAAGTAACGGTGTTCCAGCAATTCGGCTGCCCGGCGGCCACTGCGGCGCGGCAATCGCATTTGCAGCTCCCAGATATCGCGCATGGGCATGGAGAATCGCTTGGGAATTGAGGTGTGCTGTTGCTGGGCGGATATGCAGGTCTGCGCCGCTTGATGAATGGCGGGTATTTCCGGCATGCCTTCTGCAATCAGCTGGTCAAATTCGCGCTTCACTACAGGCCAGAGCATGACCGCATAAATAAAAGCAGGCGTCACAGGCTTGTTCTGGCTGATACGCTCGTCGGTATTGATAAGGCCCTGTTCGATCAGTGCGCTGGCGCTCTCGTGGCCATCGTCAAGCAGTCGTTGTGTTGCCGGGAACAGGGGGCGGAACAGATCGTAGTGCTTGAGCAGGGCATACACACGCAGTGCCTGTCCTTCCATAAATAGTTTCAGGACTTCATCAAACATGCGTGCGGCCGGAATCTGCTCGAGCAGAGCGGCAAGTGAGCGAATGGGAGCCGAGGTTTTGGCTTCAAGGGTGAAGTCGAGCTTGGCGGCAAATCGCACTGCGCGCAGCATACGCACCGGATCTTCCTGGTAGCGGCTGGTTGCGTCGCCAATAATCCGGATTTGGCGTTTGCTCAGGTCTTCCAGACCGCCCACGTAGTCGAGAACGGTAAAGTCGTCACTGCAGTAGTAAAGGGCATTGACCGTAAAATCGCGCCGCTTGGCGTCCTCGATCAAAGTGCCGTAGACATTGTCGCGTAGCAGCATGCCGTTGTCGGCGGCGACGGCGGCGTTCCCCGCATTATTCTCATGGCTGCCGCGGTAGGTGGTGACTTCTATGATCTCGCGCCCAAATCGCACGTGGACGATTTTGAAGCGACGGCCGATGATGCGGCTGTTGCGAAACAGGTTGCGTACTTCTTCCGGAGTGGCATTGGTACCAACGTCGAAATCTTTGGGTTGTTTGCCGAGCATCAGGTCGCGTACAGCGCCGCCGACCAGATAGGCTTCAAATCCGCCGCTGCGCAGCCGGTGCATGACTTTGAGGGCACTGTCGCTGATCAAGCGGCGAGAAACAGGGTGTTCATCCCGCGAAAGTACGCGCGGCTCTGAGGTAGCCGCAGCAGGTTTGCGGGAGACGACTGAGGTAATCTTGTTCCAGAAATTAGCCACTAAATCCGTTCGTTATATTTCGTGTCAGGGTTGTTTGGATGGCGCACTATTGCTGCCGAGCGGCGCATTCTAGCACAGAAACTGCGCAGCGCTGCCCACAGGCGATGGCGGGTAGGTTTGGAGGTGGCGGATTCCCGGTGGTCAAATTTGCAGGGTCCAGAAATGAAGAAGGGGAAAACAACGTCTTCCCCATCCAGGTCTCTATGCAATTGTTTTTATTCGTTTTTTTGCTGTTATTATTATTTTTGGCTTTTATTATTGTTATGCGCGGTTATAAAAGCATGTACCGTGCCAAGTATGATATATCCTTTTAAAGCAATAACTTAGCCTATGTGTTCGGCGTCAGCTTGGTTTAAGTACATCTACGTATTGTTACCTATCTGCCCGGGCGTTGTTACTTTGGTCGGTTCTGGTAACGGCGCTATAAAAAGATTCCGGGACAATTCAGCAATTGCGGGAACTTTGCATTGACTAGGCGGTCTTGGAACTCTTTTTGCGTGGAATACCGAGGCGCTGGCGCCGCTCCCAAAGACACTTGCGGCTGACTCCCAGCTTTTGGGCGAGCTCGGTTTCGCTCATGGAGTCCTGGTGTTCGAGTACAAAGCGCTGGAAGTAGTCTTCCAGCGACAAGTCTTCTGCGGGATCGAGACTGGCGCTTTTTTGCGGCTTTTGAGGAGGTGCTTCGTTGCGATTCTTGTCCGCGGCTTTTTGCTTGCTGCGCATTTGATTGATATCCACCAGTTCGAGGTCGATATCGAGCTGTTCATTGTCGATTTCCGGGCCATCGCTGAGTATGACTGCCCGTTCGACCGCATTTTCCAGTTCACGGATATTGCCAGGCCAGATATAGGTGGTGATTGCCTGTATGGCTTTGGGTGAGAAATGCATTTCTCCCTTGTTCAGGTTCTGGCAGCAGCGTTGCAGTGCGGCCTCGGCAATTTCCAGAATATCCTTGCCGCGCTCTCGCAGTGGCGGTAATTCCAGCCGCACGACGCTGATGCGGTAGTAGAGATCCTCGCGGAAGTCGTGGTCGCGGGCCATCGTCTTCAAATCGCGGTGGGTGGCGCAGATCAGACGGACATCAACAGTACGAGACTGCACCGAACCAATTCGACGGATTTCGTTTTCCTGAATAAAGCGCAGCAGGCGTGCCTGTGCCTCCATAGGCAGTTCGCCGATTTCGTCCAGAAACAAGGTGCCACCGTCGGCGGCCTCGATCAGGCCAATGCGGCTGGTGTTGGCGCCGGTGAAGGCACCTTTCTCATAGCCGAACAATTCAGATTCTATAAGCGTATCGGGTATGGCCGCGCAGTTGACCGAGATCATCGCTTTGTCGGCACGGACACTACGATTGTGAATGGCTTTGGCCACCAGTTCTTTACCTGTGCCGGTTTCGCCATGAATAAGAACCGTGGCCTCGGTAGGCCCGACCTTTTTGATCTGGTCGTAGAGGGCCGACATGGTTTTGCAGCTGCCGATCATTTCGCCCAGCTGGGGCTGGCCGCGGTGGCGGTTGCGGCGGTTGCGGCTGGTGCTGGGGCGCTCATCATCGGCGTGTGCTTCGATATTGCGGCGTACCGCCTCGAGCATCTCGTCGTGATCAAAGGGTTTGGCGACGTAGTCCACTGCGCCCATTTTCATCGAATCCACCGCTGAGCGCAGGCTGGCGTAGCTGGTCATAACGAGCACAGGCGAGTCCGTGCTCTGAATTAAATCTGTGCCGGGAGGGCCGGGCAGGCGCAAATCGGTGATGATGAGCTGAAAGTCGTCGAGTGTGTAATTGTCGAGCGCGTCCTTGACGGAGATGGCCTCCTGCACGCTGTAATTGTGGCGTTCCAGTAGTCGGCGCAGGGCTTTGCGAATTACATCTTCATCTTCGACGATCAGGATATCAGTCATATAATTCTCGCGGTGATTTGGTTACTTCTGAATGGCGAGTCGTTACCAATCTGCTCAAAACGTCCATAACAGCACAACATACCGCGTCCTGCGGGCATTTGCCAGTGCGGTTGCGGCCA
Organism: Litorivivens sp.; assembly: GCA_041619575.1. Classification (GTDB taxonomy): domain Bacteria; phylum Pseudomonadota; class Gammaproteobacteria; order Pseudomonadales; family Spongiibacteraceae; genus Litorivivens. The sequence goes on along the minus strand of JBFKDP010000174.1, from coordinate 1,258 downwards.
TCAAGGGTAGCTAAAATACACACTAGTGAGCGTAGGGCTGGAGGCGCAGGCGCACGCAGGTGCCCGCCGCCTGGCCAGCGACCGGGCTTTCAATGGTAATTTCTCCGCCCAGATCGTCAACGATATTGTAGACCAGCGCCAGTCCCAAACCGGTGCCTTTGCCGGGCTCTTTGGTGGTGAAAAACGGTTCAAAAATCTTTTCCAGCGCGCTGGCAGGGATGCCGCTGCCCTGATCGCAGACACTGATGTGTACCTGATCATTGACCTTGCCATTGATGCTGATGCGATCGCCGGGCTGGCTGGCGTCGCGCGCATTGGAGAGCAGGTTGATAAAGACCTGAATCAGGCGCTGGTTGTCGGCATGGGCAATCAGATTTTCGGGACAGCGGTTGTCAAAATCTACACGGATGGCCTCCAGGTCCAGCTTCAGTAACTGTATGGCTTCCTCAACGCAGTGACGAACGTTCACCGCCTCAACTTTCATGTGCTGGGCATCGCGTCCCTGATGGGCAAAATTGACTAGGCTCTGAACAATGCTGGTTATGCGCTGAGTCTGTTTGATGATCTGGTCCGCGCTCTCCATGATCTCCGTTGGTTCGGATTCATAACGCAGGTTTTGAGCCAGGCAGGCAATGCCCGTTACCGGGTTGCCAATTTCATGGGCGACGCCAGCGGCGAGTCGGCCAATGGAGGCAAGTCGTTCCTGGTGGGTAAGTTTGCTCTCCAGCAGCTGGGTTTCAGTGGTATCTTCCACAATGATGACCTGTTCGCTGCGGGTTAGCGGGTCGACCGCTGCCTTGTGCAGGTTGAGTGTGCGGGTATAACTGCCGTCTTCAAACTGTTGTTTGCGCCAGTGCAGGTCCTCGCTGTCGACAAACTCAGTAAAGAGTGTATGCCAGGGGTCACCCAAATCCTTGAGTCTCGAACCGGTAATTTCGTCGCCGGGAATACCCGACAGCTCAAACATAGCCCGGTTCCACATCAGAATTTCACCGTCAGCACCCAGTGAGCACAGGCCGATGGGGAGTTCGTCGAGCGTCTGGCGGTGATAGCGCCGCAGGTTGTCCAGGTCGGCCGCCAAGCCCGTCAGGTGGGTGTTGTAGAGTTCGAGGCGGCTTTCAATAAAAGTGATATCTTCACTGGTCGACTGCTGGTCGATGACATAGGGCAATTGCTGGTCGACAATGCTTTTGGCAACACCGGGGCCCATCAAGGCTGACAGGTTGATTTCAATGCGGTCGCGCAGTCGTCGCAGGGC
>JBFKDP010000173.1:0-8425 GCA_041619575.1 Litorivivens sp. | reverse complement strand
CCTCAGGCAGAAAGAATGAAAACGCTTGTCCGCCCGTATGCGTAAGAAGGTGTCTAATCGTCAACGGCGCACCCTCGGGGTGACTATGATTATCCAGTTCCGGGAGATAACGTATGACAGGTGCATCCAGTTCAATCTGACCATTTTCGACCAGTTGCATAACGGCAACGACCGTAACGGGTTTAGTCATGGACATCGACCTGAAGATACTTTCCATCCTCATCTTCGTGCCCTTCTCGATATCCGATACACCAAGTGCAGCAGCATGCAGAATTTCACCCCCTTTGGCGACAACGAAAACTGCACCAGGATAACGGCCCCGGCTAATGCGATCCTCGATATCGGCTTCGAGTCCCTCCAAGCCGGATATTGATCCTATACGTGAAATGGGAATGCGGGCATTTTTGACATGATCAGGCATGCCAATGATACTCGCTACCCACACAGCTAGGACAATGACTGGCAGGAGCACAGCTAGCGCGACCAGCTTATATATTCGCTTTTTTTGACTCATTTTCTAATTATCCATATGGGATGAATGGCTTGACGCGATTACGGCACGATGTCTTTAGACGTAACTCACTAGCGATTTCTTCTTTGAGTTATTCTCGTATTACACATCGTCCCAGGCGCGAACGATGTGCTTTTGCTGGCCGAGGCCTTCAATCCCCAGCTCAATCACATCGCCAACATTCAGATACACCGGTGGCTTCATACCGAAACCTACACCGGGAGGGGTGCCGGTCGTGATAATGTCACCGGGGAGAAGCTCCATAAACTGGCTGACGTAATGCACCAGATAAACCACATCGAAGATCATGGTTCGCGTGTTACCGGTTTGCATTCGCTTGCCATTCACATCGAGCCACATATCTACATTCTGGATATCCTTGATTTCATCCTTGGTTACCAGCCAGGGACCAACAGGGCCAAAGGTAGGACAACCTTTACCTTTATCCCAGGTGCCATTGCGATCAAACTGGAAGTAACGCTCTGACAGATCATCCACTACACAGTAGCCAGCGACATAGTCCAGCGCATCTTCTTTTGAGATGTAGCTGCCTTTTTTGCCGATAACGATACCCAACTCGATCTCCCAGTCCATTTTCTGGGAATCACGGGGCTTGCGTACGTCGTCGTTGGCGCCCTGAATACAGCTCGCACCCTTGGTGAACATCACCGGCTCTTCCGGTATCGGCATGTTGGATTCAATCGCATGGTCGCGGTAGTTCAGACCGATGGCGATAAACTGGCGAGTACCGGTAAACGGAACACCGTAACGTGGTGAACCTTCAACCAGCGGAAGCGTCGCAGGATCAAGCGCGGCCAAGCGTGCCAAAGATTCGCTCCCAAGGGCTTCCGGCGTGATATCCGCAATGTGCTCAGAAAGGTCGCGGATGGCACCGTTTTCGTCGAGAAGGCCGGGGCGCTCTTCTCCCGGTTTTCCGTAGCGCAGCAGTTTCATAGTAATTCTCCTGTTAGAAAATAATTTATTTCGTGGCGGGCTCGGTCATCGTCGCCCTGATTTTTTCGGGTACGGGGCCTCCCGTAGCCCAGTCCAGTAGCTCAACAGTGTGCACCACGGGGACATTCAGGCCACCGGCTAATTGCGTCATACAACCGATATTACCGGTGGCGACCACTTGCGGCGTTGTTTCGGCCAGGGTGTCGAGTTTGCGAGTCTTTAGCTTGTCCGCAATCGACGATTGCAGGATGTTGTAGGTTCCAGCGGATCCGCAGCACAGGTGCGAATCTCTCGGTTCGGCCACTGAGAAACCGGCCTGACGTAATAGTGCTTTGGGGGCTTCTTTCAATTGCTGGCCATGCTGCAACGAACAGGCTGCGTGATAAGTCACCTTCGATAGCGGGATGCTTGTCCTTGTCTGCAGCAGCTCTTGTGGAATGGACAGGGACGTTAGCAATTCCGAAACGTCCATCGCCAGCGCCGCAAGTTCTGAGGCTTTTTCCGCATACTGAATATCGTCCCGCAACATTCGGCCATATTCCTTAACGGTTGTGCCGCACCCCGAGGCATTAATAACGATTGCGTCCAACGGCGCTTTGAAATGCTCACGCCACCAGGCATCGATATTGGCTTTGGCAGCATCGTGGGCGGGTTTCGTTTTACCCATGTGATGCGTCAGGGCGCCACAGCAACCCATGCCATTGGCAACAACCACCTCACAGCCCAGACGTGTCAGCAACCGTACTGTGGCTTCGTTAATATGCGGTGCCAGCACCGGCTGTGCACAGCCGGTGAGCAGAGCAACCCTCCCCAAACGCGTTACCTGCGCCGGAAAAGATTGTGGGAGATCAACGTTGGAAGGTGCTGGAACTTTCTTTGGCGCCAGTTTCAGCATGGCGCGAAGCCGTTCTGGCAGAAAGCTGGCGAAAGGTTGCCCCAATCGCGTGGCTCGCAATGCTGCCCGAAACAGTGCAGGACGCGGCAGCAACCAGGCCAGCAAAGCGCGCAAGCCGCGATCTGCCCAAGGGCGCTTATAGGTTTCTTCCACCCAGGCCCGTGAGCGGTCAATCAGGTGCATGTAATTTACCCCTGACGGACAGGTGCTGACGCAGGCCAGGCAAGACAGACAGCGGTCGATATGCCGCACTTCCCGTTCCGACGCCGGACGTTCTTCCTCCAGCATGGATTTCATCAGCATGATGCGCCCGCGCGGGCTATCCAGCTCATCGCCTAATTCAACATAGGTGGGACAGGTCGCCTGACAGAATCCACAGTGAACGCATTTGCGCACGGCGGTCGCGCAATCCCGCATGTCGGGCTCGTGAAGCTGAACTGTGGTAAACCGGGTTTCCATCAGTTCATCCTCCCGGGATTTAGCAGCCCGTCGGGATCAAAGGCGGCCTTGATACGTGCACTCAACTTCTGTTGCACAACAGATCCTGGTTGAAAAGGCAATATCGCGTTACTGATAGTTTGCGATGCGCGAACCATTGTCGCATGACCACCGCACTCGCTTATGGCGCTGCGAATCTTGTTTGCAAGCGACTGCTCATCCAAACTCGCCGGTAGCGCTAACCAGATCAGCCCGCCGCCCCAGTCCAACCAGGTGTAGCCTTCCGGCAATTGCGCGAGAACCCCCGCCGCACTGGCTGGCGGCACTGAATTTCGCCAAATGGCCGAAGTATTGCAAACGACGAGGGGTGTAGCGTTGCTAACGGACTGCCACAACGAACGGCTACGCTCCCCTTCAATCAACGTGGTCTCATACGCACAACCATCGCGTAGCTGGCTAGCCCGTTCGCGAACTGAGGGTTCAAACCCTTCCAGTCTGAGCAGCGCCACATCGGACTCTAGTCCTACCCGCCGGGCTGGCGTTGAGGGAAGCCATGCCGCAGAAGTCACTTCCAAGGAACGACCCAACGCTGCAGAGAAATATTTCAATGCGGCTCTCACTTCAGATATCTGCAGCGCCACCGTTGCCTCAAACTCGGGGGCAGGCAAAGTCTTCAGCGTCACTTCGCCCAGTATCGCCAGAGTGCCGAACGAACCCGCCATCAGTTTTGAGAGATCGTAGCCTGTTACGTTTTTGACGACCCGGCCTCCGGATTTGAATATTTCGCCGCGACCATTAACGGCCTCAAAACCCAAAACATGATCACGAGCCGCGCCCGCGCTGAGACGCGACGAACCCGACAGATTGCACGCTATCACGCCGCCGACGGTCTGGTCTTTGCAGTCGGGCGAAAGCCAACTATTCCAGTTCGGCGGTTCAAAGGGGAGCCGCTGCTGGTGTTCCACCAGTATGGCCTGCAGGCTCGACAATGGTGTACCGGCTTTGACTGAAACCACCATCTCGTCAGGCTCATAGAAAAGCACACCAGACATTTCACGCGTAGAAAGACATCGCCCAGCTGTTACCGGACGGCCCCAAGCGCGTTTGCTGCCCAACCCGATCACTTCGAGCGTTTGGCCCTCGCGAACAATCTCGGCCACCTCGGGCAATGATGAAGGAAATACGGTGTCCATCAGAATCTCGGCAACTCCGGAAATCGCGTTTCGCCGCGATGCACATGCACACGTCCCTGCTCGGCACAACGATGGAGCTGCGGAAACACCTTGCCGGGGTTCAGTCGGTTTGATTCATCAAAAGCGGCTTTAACCCGCAACTGCTGTTTTATATCCACATCGTTGAACATCAGTGGCATCAAGTCGCGTTTTTCAATACCCACACCGTGCTCGCCGGTCAGTACGCCACCGGCCTCAACACAGAGTCGCAAGATGTCGGCCCCATAGGCTTCTGCGGCTTCCAGTTGCCCATCCTGCTCAGCATCGTACAGGATCAGCGGATGCAGATTGCCGTCACCGGCATGAAAGACATTGATGACTCTTAGTCCATGCTTTTCTGACAAGGCATTAATACCGCGCAGTACTTCCGGTAACTTGCGGCGAGGGATGGTGCCGTCCATGCAAAAATAATCTGGTGATAAGCGCCCGGCCGCAGGGAAAGCCGCCTTGCGTCCCGCCCAGAATCGGGCGCGCTCGGCAGGGTCGGTCGTAAATTTGCACAAACTCACGTCATGCTGAGCTGCAACCTCGCGAATGCGTTCGTTTAACAACTGAACATCTGTTGCGGTGCCGTCCACTTCGACCAACAATACCGCCTCAACATCGCGGGGATAACCTGAATCAACGAAATCTTCCGCCGCCTGTATGGCGAGTCGGTCCATCATTTCCAGACCGGCGGGCACCATACCCTGGCTAATAATTGACGCAACGCAGGCGCCCGCGCTTTCAACACTGGGAAACCCCAGCATCATGGCGCCCACGACCTCGGGTTTTGGGCGGATGCGCACGGTGACTTCGGTTATCGCGCCCAACAGGCCTTCAGACCCGGTCAAAAGGCCCAGAAAGTCATAGCCCCCGGAATCGAGATGCTTGCCGCCAATCTCGAGAATCTCACCTTCGGGTGTTACCAGTTTTACACCCAACAGATTGTGGGTCGTCAGTCCGTATTTAAGGCAATGCAGACCGCCAGCGTTTTCCGCGACATTGCCACCAATGGTGCAGGCTATCTGGCTGGAAGGGTCAGGCGAATAGTAAAACCCCTGCGCCTCCACGGCCTTGGTAATTGACAGATTGGTAACGCCGGATTGGGCGGTCACAGTGCGGTTATCAAAATCGATATCAAGCACCTTGTTGAGTTTTGACAGGCCGAGCAAGATGCCGTCACCCAGCGGCAGTGCACCACCGGACAATGATGTTCCCGCCCCGCGCGGGACTACTTTCAAGCTGTTTCGGTGACAGTAGGCCATTACCGCAGCCACCTCTTGCGTTGAGGAAGGCAACGCCACCACCAATGGCAGCTGCTTGTAGGCCGTTAATGCATCGCTTTCATAGGGCACAAGCGCGATATCGTCTTCGATAACCGATTCTGAAGACAGCAAGGTTCGAAGATCCGCGGCAATCTCGGCACGTCGTGCCAGAACGGCGGGGTCACAAGCGGGAGTCTCGCAGGCCATAGAAGTCACCAATGAAAAGCTGCAGCTATTTGCCGATCACTCAATAGGAACGCATCGGCAACATGCACCATAGGCTGGATATCCGCGTGTTGCTTTCCTCCCTCCACGCATTGGATAAACCGGTGATACATCGCCGCATATTCAGCCTGTGGCTCCACATGCTGCACGTGACCATTTATCGACAACACCTCACCGCCCCGCGACAGACGCAGCGAATTTTGCGGCGTCAGTACATCTATCGTCCATTGCTCGTCGCCTTGCTGCAGAAAATCCAGCTCAACATCCACCGGCGCACCAAAACGATCAACATAGTTTAATCTCGCAGATATAGGCGCTTGCCGGTTGCTTGGAAAATCCATGGTTCCGCCGGTAAAAGAAAAAGATTGCGGAAGAATCGCCGTCGCAATGGAAAAAGCGTTGATTGCCGGATCAAATACGCCCATGCCGCCAGGTTCAAATATCCAATCCTGCCCCGGGTGCCAGCGCCGTACATCTTCTTTCCAGCTAATTGTTACAGAAAGAACGGCCTGATCAGCAAGCCATTGACGGGCGGGCTCAACGCCAGCCGCAAACTGCGAATGCCACGCCGTGAACAGCGTAACATCGCATTCGATAGCCAGCTCCATTAGCGCTGTCGCCTGAGCAATACCGACAGCGGGCGGTTTTTCCAGGAACACGTGTTTTCCCGCCGTAATCGCTTCTACCGCTAGCGCGTAACGAGATTGGGGCGGCGTACATAAAACAACCGCGTCTATTTCCGGGTGAGCGTGAAAAGCCTCAGACAGCTGAAAATAGAAAGGAAAACCTTCCAGCGCCTCCCTCTCATCCAGACCAACCGTCGCCACCAACTCCAGAAGACCGTTTGCCGTAATGGTCGGCAAATGCTGGTCGCGAGCGATTTTACCAACGCCAACCAGAGCAATCTTTAGTGAGCGCGCATCGAGCATCAGTAGGTTGTCCTACCCCCGGAAATATCGAACGTCGCACCCGTGGAGAAACTGCATTCCTCGCTCAGTAACCAGCAGATCATCGACGTCACCTCATCGATTTCGCCCAATCGATTCATAGGAATTTTGGAAATCATGAAGTCAATGTGACTTTGAGGAACCTGCTCATTCAAGGGGCTACGGAAAACGGCAGGGGTAACTACGTTTACAAGTACGCCACTGGTCGCCAGTTCTTTGCCAAGCGATTTGGTGAAAGCAATAACCCCTGCCTTGGATGCCGAGTAGGCCGAGGCGTTGGGATTACCTTCTTTACCTGCTACCGACGACAGGTTCACAATGCGTCCGTACCCATTTTCAACCATATAGGGCGCGACCGCGCGGCAACAATAGAAAACCCCATTGAGGTTGATATCAATAACGCGCTGCCAATTGTCGATAGGAAAATCAGCAACCGCTGATGTCGCACCGGTGATACCTGCTGAACAAACCAGGAGATCGATTTTGCCGAGCGCCCTAAATGATTGAAGGGCCGCTTGCGATACCGCTTCCGGGTCAGATACATCAACAGGTATAGTCAATTCAGCTCTGGACTCCTGCTGAGCCACTGCCAGAGAGTCCGCACTTTTGTCCCACAATACAACGCGCCCGCCCTCTTCTATAATCCGCTTGGCAACAGCCTTACCGCTACCAGAGGCACCGCCCGTAATAATGCAGTTACGATTATCGAAACGACCCGCGAAGCGGGTAGCTGTCTGAGTATTCATCATTAAATTCACTCTATAGAGAAACGACGTTACGTTGCGCAATATTTCGGAGAACGGCGGCGCTTGGCTTGGGCGTTCGCTCAAACGTTGAACGATCGACTTCACACAAGCCGTACTGCTGGCTGTAACCAAACATCCACTCAAAATTATCGAGCAATGACCAGTGGCAATACCCTAGAACAGGCACACCTTGTTCTATGACTTGTTGCAGGTGTATCAAAGAGTCAGGAATAAATTCGGCCCGCTCGGTATCGTCACTCGTAGGAAGGCCATGTTCTGTAATCAGGATGGGAACCCCGGTTGACTCGTACACGTGTTTTACCGAACCAGCAAGCGAGGGGGGATAAATCTCAAGCCCCAATTGGTTGAATTTCGCCCCTTCCGGTGGCGCTACTTTTTCCGTTTCGCCCCAAAGCAGGCGGGAGTAGTTCTGTACGCCAATAAAGTCATCGGCCGAGGCCAACGTAAACCAGTCGCCATAAAACAATTTACGCATTTCATCGCGAACGCTATTTTCACAGGCGGCTTGATGATCGGTAACCGAAAGACTGACGCCAACAGGCAAATCCGGCTTCACGGACTTGATCGCTTTGACCGCTGCTTTATGCGCCAGCATCAGATTGTCCTGCATCAAGGTATTCATACCAGTTTCGGGAAGCAGGCCTCCTTTGAAATTATCCAGCCCATACTCTCTTCCGGCCGACGCATTCATGGCCTTGATCAACTCACCCGCATTGGGCGGCAGCAACCGGTGAATAAAGTTGCCCAGATTCGCCTCATTGATGGTGACGGCGTAGCCTATACCGTCAGCGAGCCAGTTCGCTGCCTGCTCACAATAGCGCGCAAACAGGGCCGGAGAATCTGAATTCGTCCACCCTCCCAATCCGGCAAACCAGCGCGGCACGGAAAAGTGACTGAAGGTCACGACCGCCGTGATGCCTCGCTCGTGGCATCCCTCGAGTATCGCTTTGTAGTGATCGAGCATAGCCTCGGAGAAAACGCCCGACTCGGGCTCTATGCGGGCCCACTCAAGGGAAAAACGGTAGGTGTTTAAGCCAAGCTTTTTCACCAGATCGAGATCCTGCGGCCATAGCTCAAAACTTTTGCACGCATCACCGGAAGGCTCTTTAAAGAGGGTAGGATCCGCGTGCTCAATCGCCCACATGTCGCTATCGACATTACCGCCTTCTATTTGATGGGCAGAGGTCGAGCAACCCCACAGGAAATTAT
>JBFKDP010000172.1:0-8451 GCA_041619575.1 Litorivivens sp. | reverse complement strand
ATAATCGCATCGCCGTCATAACTTACCTGTGTACGCTCATCATCTAACCCATCACGCACTTCGGCGACATCTCCGAGTGTGATTCGACCATTAATACCTTGATTTAGTATGAGTCCCCGCAGCGCTTCAATATTGTGATGCTCCATATCCAAGTGCAGCATGCGCTCATCATCGCCGCCCGAGATAAATCCGCCCGGTCGTTGTGCGTGTTGGCGCGATATGGCTGCAATTACATCCGATGCTGTCATATTGAATGAGGATAATCGCACCAGATCTAGCTTGATCTGAATCTTGCGCTCCATTCCACCGCCAAATACAACCTGCCCAACGCCATTGATCGTCTCCAGCTGCCGCTTGATATGATGTCGGGCTATGGCATGCATTTCTTCCTGACTACGATCTCCACGCAGTACCACCCAAACAACCGGTGTCGCATTGACATCGAGCTTGGCGACCACTGGTGTCTGCGCTTCACGTGGTAGGCGATTGGCAATCTGATTTACTTTAGATTGAATCTCGTTAAACGCGACGTCGGGGTCAATTCCGGTCTCAAACTTAACGCGCAACAGCGAGTAACCCGGGCGCGATGACGATGCCAAATAGTCGATTCCAGACACTGTATTCACAGCTGATTCAATAACGCCGCTAATACTGCTATCCACTGCTTCCGGGCTGGCTCCGGGGTGCACGGTAGCGATCGTAATCATTGGCACATCGATATTTGGAAGTTTACCCAAGCCAACACTGGCTATTCCGATCAGACCGAATAACGCGATGGCGCCGCTGAGCATGCAGGCAGCGACACGGTTGCGTACAAATAATTCCGCTATATTCACAGCGCCTGCTCGCCTACAACAGTCACCGGTGAGTTGTCGGTTATCTGATAGACGCCATCTACGATGACGCGATCGGTTTCATCAAGACCTGACAATACTTCAACCCACTGGCCTTCACGCCAGCCAGTTTCTATTTGCCGCTCCTGCGCAACACCGTCCACCGCTACGTACACGACCAGACCAGAGCGGCGTGAAGCGATGGAAAGCTTTGGAATGACTAGCGCGTTAGTGCGCTCACCAAGTACGACTGTCGCGTCGATACTCGCGCCGGGCAGCCAGCCATCGGCGTTAGAAAACCCTACCAGCACAGCGACGACTCTGCTGGCACCCGCGACCGTGGGATTGATACCAATCACTTCACCTTGAATGCGTTGTTGCGAGACGGGGCTGAAAAGCTCAACCGGCTGCCCTTTTCTTACCAACGCCGCATGACGCTCGGGTAAATATAAACGGGCACGGAGCCGATCTGTCGCCACGAGGTCGATAAGGGGAGTGCCAGGATTGACGTAGTCACCAACACTGCGGTGCCGGCTGGATACCTGGGCATCCAGCGGCGATAGAATTTTTGTCCGCGCCAACTGCAATCGCGACAGCGCAAGCTGCTGTGTCGCTAAGTCGATTTCAGCTTCATAAGCGCGCAATTGCGCTGCCGTGTCCTCCAGAGTCTCATTTGACACTGCCTTGCTCTTTGCCAGCGCTTGAAGCCGCTTATATTTGCGCGCTTGATTGCCCGTAAGGACTTGGAAACGATGCAACTGTGCTTCCGACGCTGCTACTTCCAATCGTTGCTGGCTACCGTCAAGCTCAACCAGCAAGTCGCCACTCGCCACCTTGGCGCCTTCGTCGGCTATGATTCTGACGATGCGGCCAGCAATTTCTGTCGCTATTGACGGAGAGGCCTCTGTTTCTATTACCCCCAAGGCTTTGGCGGTCTGGCGCAAAGCTTGGCGCTGAGGGGTGGTAGTACTAACCGCAGTGGTATTTTCGGCGGTAACAACCGTACTTAACATGCCCAGTGTTGTTGCTAAAAGCGCGAGGAACAATCTGTTTCTGTTATCCATATCTCATTTAGTTCTTATGTTGTCTGGCTTGGAGTTGGTCTGCCGCAGCAATCGAAATGATACTTCCGTGCCCCGGATATAAGGTCTTCACGCCAAGGGCATCGATACGCGCAAGGCTGCGCCGGGTTTGAAAAGGGTTAGCGAAAATTGCCGGTGGTACCGCGCGTTTACCGCTACCGAGAAGCGTATCTCCGGTGATGAGACTACCGCTGCCGGCATGCCAGAAGCAGACCGAGTCCCAGGTATGCCCCGGCGTGTGAACAACCGACCAGTCGTCGAATCCCGGTAACGTGTCGCCGTGCTTCAGACGTAGTGCATCGACCGGGAATGCTGCGATATCGCCCAAGCTACCCTGCCAGCGGGGCTGTGCCCGCGCCTGCCGGGTACGTTCCGGATTGAGGTACATTTGCCAGGCACGTGCGCGGAAGGCTTCGCGAAACGACGAAGCAAACCGGAATAGTGGTCCCAGCGGATCACCGCGCACTTTGCGCCCGAATTCACCCGCCGCCAGCGGAATCGCGACACTTGCACCGCTCGCTGCCGCCAGCGCGGCAATACCGCCAATGTGGTCCGGATCATCATGCGTGCACACCGCCAGCCGGATGTCATCGATCGAGCGTTGTAGTGTATTTTCCACAAAGCCAAGCACATAGGCATGGCACCGGATCGCGACATCAAGCACCAGCAACCTATCGGCGTACGCGACTACATAGCTATTGGAGAGCCGGGTCTTAATCTGATGAATTTTCACGTTGTGACTGCTATGACCGGCAACGACAACCAGCCACGCAATATGGCAATGGGAATACGCTTGCCACTCTCATCATCAATTTGGAAACGATGCATGACATCCACCAAGTGCTCAAAGGCAACCCTCGCCTCCATTCGCGCCAGCGGTGCACCCATACAAAAATGAATGCCCTTGCCCAGCGCCAAATGCTGCGTTTGTTCGCGCGCCAGATTGAATTCGGCGGCATCGGGATAGACAGCTTCGTCTCTGTTGGCAGAACCAAAAAGCAACCACACGTTATCACCAGCCTTTAGTTCGCATCCTTTATAGTTATAGTCTCGGGCAACCCGACGGAACAGCCCATTGACGGGACCTTCCAGGCGCAATGCCTCCTCGACAAAAGATTCGATCAGTGTTTTGTCGGCGCGTAAGCGTTGCAGAATTTCAGGCTGAGATTGCAGGAACAGAGCCGCATTGCATATCAGATTGGTCGTTGTTTCATTACCGGCAATCCACAACAACTTACAAAACCCTAACAACTCATCGGCATGTAGCCGCTGCCCCTCCTCGTCGGCGATTTCGACCAACGCCGAGATCAAATCATCACCGGGAGATTCGCGTTTCTGTGCAATTACTGCTGATAGCGCAGCATCCATCTCGTTGGTCAGGCTGCTCTGCGTGTCGGGGTCGCTACCCATACCTAAGGCTTGATTCCAAAAGGCCAGACGCTCATAGAATGATTCGGGTATACCTAACAGTTCCGCGATCACGGTCACCGGCAGCGGGCTGGCGTAATCAGCATATAAATCGGCATTGCCATCACGCTCGAGCTTTTCCAGAAGTTGCCTCAGCAACTGCTCGGCCATGACATGCATCGGCGCTTCCAGCGCAGCGATTCTCCGCGATGTAAAACTTCTGGACATCAAGCTGCGCAGGCGGGTGTGCTCCGGCGGATCGTTTTGCAACATCGGCAGAAACCCTGCCGCATCCTTAGTGGGTTGATTATTTTCATTGGTGATATCGCCACCCGGACCACTCGCCGACGAAAACACACTGGTGTCGCGCAACAATGCTTCAACATCTTCATAGCGGGACGCTACCCAGAAGCCGTTTTCCTCGCTAAAAAACAGCGATGCCTGTGCGCGATAGGAATCCCAGCGATCAAACGGGGAAGCGATAAAGTCGGCGTCGTACATAGATAATTCTGGTTTCATACTGATTACCTTCTGAGGCTTGCCTCATGCAGTGATCGACCCGCAGCAATGGCGGCTCTAGAACGACCGTTCCAGATTGGCGCTTAATCTAGACCGCCCGTTCCATGATGTCAACGAATGCGCTAAAGTGCGTGGCGACTGCGACATTCACCACTCTCACCGGAAACCAGATGTCAGGACCTGAAAAGCAATTTGATACCGACAAGGTAATATCGCTGGCGATGGGCCTGTTCGATCGTAACGGCTATGAGCAGACGTCTATCAACGATTTGCTAGCGGTTATGAAAATTCACCGCTCCAGTTTTTATGCAACCTTCGGCAGTAAGCGCGGATTGTTTGTCCGGGCGCTGGGTGAATACCGTTTACATATATTGGCGCGTATCCGTACCGCACTACTCGAGGCATCCCCGGACTATATTGCTAATATCCAGAATTGGCTTGATGTCCTGACGGAGGCGCTTCACAGCGGGCGTGCCGTCGAATTGGGCTCCAACGCGTTTCTCGAGATCGCTGACCGGGATGCCGAGGTACGGCAGCTCGCAAATGATTTTTTCCTCGATTTAGAGGGAATAGTAGATGAAGCACTCAAATTATCCGGCCGCGATATTCAGGTCGGGCAATTAAACCGTCAGCATTTGGCAAGTCTGATCGCTCTGCAAGTACAGTCTATTTTGCTGCTATACAAATCCGGCGTACCGGTCAGCATGATCGAGAATTCCGTCACCCTGATTAAGGCGTTACTCGATGCATTACAACCGCTCAAACCTAATTAACCGGTTCAGCCGTTTCTCCCGCTGGTTTTGCTTCCCGCTCGTCATTGCAGCCTTTGTCATCTCGTCCGGATTGGCCGCTGCACAGCCGTTGCTGAGTGCCTATCAACGCTCACCATCGCTGTTGCCAGAATCGTCTTATGACGGCCCTTTGCTAATTGGGATCGCGGGTGCTGCAAAGGTTAACGACGCGGATAAATTGCTGCCGGAGTTGCTCGGCGTGCTGGAGGAGGCCCGCCAGATATTTGCCCAATCCGAGTCAGATATGCTGCTGGCGCCCTTTCAGGTAGATGGCCTGATCGAGCAAATGCAGGCTCTGGACGGACGCCGCGCAACCGCACGAGGAAGTGTTTCTGTAATCTCTTCAGCACCAAAATTACCGGCGGGTTGGTATTTATCGGGTTTTGCGGGGGGGCGCTTAGCCGGCACCTTCTACTATGACCCGGAGGATGAAGAGCGGCTACGCATGGCTTCGATAACTGCCGGCCTGAGCGGAACGGACTTGGGATCTGAGGTCCGCACCGCCGGTGTCGCGCGTAGCGAGATTGCGCTGCATAAAAGTCTATCGTGGGATTTTCTCGGCGGTGTGCGCGGCGGTGTCAGTCTGAAATATCAGTATGTTGTGCTACACGAACGAAATATTCCGTTTATTGAATACGAGGAAGAATCCTTATTCGACCTAGGGCGGGATACGAGTGAGTTTCATCGCGCAAATATGGATATCGGTATCACCAAGGCGCTACAGGCCTGGACCTTTAGCGCCGTCTTACGGGATGTTGTGCCTTACGATTTGGAGGGGCCACTTTCCGGAGAATTCAAAATGCGACCTCAGATCAACGTCGCTGCGCAGGTAGATATCGGTTTTGGCGAGCTTAGTGTGGATGCTGACCTACTGGAGCGGCGCGGCTTTTCGCATGTACCCGACGAGCGGGAGTACGGCATCGATTTCAAAATGCCGTTAATTCCGAAGCTCGAGCTACAAGCAGGGCTCCGGCATTTCGACAATGGCGTAGACTCTGTGGGCGCATCTCTGGGGCTGAACTACCGTTTGCAGGAATACTTTGTGCTGGGCGTTAAATTTGAATCTTCCGGCAGTCGGGAATTTGGGATCGGCGGTCAGGCTCAGGTGTTTTTTTGAAGCCGGTAATTATTGGCTACAAAGTTCCGATGCTAAGCGTTGTTATCTACTTACTCCCCAAACAACTGTTGCGCAACTTTCAGTATCTTATATGAATACCCGTCGCACCTGACGACCTGACGCAGATCACCACCCCATACCCCGCCCCACCGCAGCAACCAACCCCAACTAAACCCAAAGCAGTCACCTGTATGTCACCCATTCCGGGAGGCCCAGACCTCACCAAGGTAGGCCTTGCCCTGCCTGTCATTTCATTACCAAGGAGAAGCCAATGGCTACCACCAAGAAACCCACCACCAATGAAGACAAAGAACCGACCATCACAAAGACGCTCAAGAAAAGCAGCTGCAAATCCCTTTCCGGCAACGGCACCCTGCACTACGAAATCGGCCTGGATGACAACGGCGTCGCCCACATCAGGATCACTGAGAACACCGGGGGCGGCTTCTTCAACTCTGACTGGGTGCCTGTCGCTGAGATCGTCAAGCTGATTGAGAAGCAGCCAGAAGTTGAAGCCATCAGTTCGATTGTGCTGTGGCCTCTATTTCGTGGGCGATCTGCGAACACTCCGGGATACATGCTAGCGATCCTGGAAGGCGAAGGTTTGCTTGAGCGAATCGAAGGTCGTAAGCGAGGGGTTCGCCGAGTACCCGCCGGTCAGTTTAAGACTGCAGTCTCAAAGCTCACCTCTGGCAGCACTACCGCCGCGAAGAAACCAGCTACCCGCAAGAAAGCAGCAAAGGCGAAACCGAAACGCGCCGCGAAGCGCTAACAGAGCACCGCAATACTTCACAGCAGCACCCTGCTGTTCAAGCTATCTCCTATCAGTGGGTCGGTGCCTTTTTGAGGCCGTAACCCCTTCTGCCCTAACGCGTTTCTACATTGCCACTTTTCGAAAACCGCTTTGGCGAACCAATGACGAACTTTGGCCAATGTAGTTTTTGCAACAACTTCAACTACTTAACAAAAGGAGCACTTTTTGGAAGCTTTGGTGCTTCTCATCTTTATCGCTGTGTTCGCTTTCTACGGATGGCCAACCGGTTTGCTGGTCATGTTCGTTTGGGCACAGATCAATCTCAACCCCATGCCGACCTTTTTCGCATTCGTGATCTGCGGCTCAATTCTATGGTGGGCCCGCCGATTCCGGTAGCTCACCAATCCTGCAGTAACTCAGCACAACCCTCATCAATATCCACAAGGAGAAACACCATTCTGATTTTGACCCTACTGCTGATCTGCGGCGGCCTCTATTTATTCATTGGCCCCGCCAAGACCCTCGTATCCGGCATCGCTGCATTGGTGGCTGTGCTTTACCCCTGGCTCGTTGTCACCGCAATCGTGATGACTGCCGTTTCATTTTACCTCTATCGAAAACACAGGAAAAAACACCATGAACAATCTGGAAGATTACGTTTTGGAAGCAATAAACATCGTTGATGCTTGGGAGCTTGAAGAGCCCGAGTTCGCGGATGCTGTGAACGAACAAGTACTTTTGATGGCCTACGGGCCGGACTACGCCGATCTCAATGCCACCACACCACTGCACTTTTAAACCCCCTCCTCACCAACAACACACAAAGGAAAACACTATGACCAACGGCAATCTTGCTGAGGTCGGCGCTCGCCTGGAAAAAGCCGTGATGGCTCTTCCGGGTGAACCCGCTGACTGTGATGAGCTTTACGAACAGTTTGAGTACATTGCGATTCAAATGTTGGACAGTGAACACGCTGAGTACTCGGATGGCGCACTAGAGGCATACCTACATGGCTATCTCGCTGGCTGGAGCTGCGGACTGAGGCGCGGGACTCCGCCGGGGTAGTTTCGCCGGCAAACCTCCCGCTCAGAAATTCAGTTCTCCAGATATTCAGTTCCCCGCCTTTCCAGGCTGCCAACCTTGCAGCGTTCGAAAACTCGCCGCAGTCCCCTCCCGAAAAATTCAATTTCCTTCAGAAAAACATGAGACGCACCCCGCCGAAAATCTGAATTTCTGGGGAACTGAAAAACTGGAACGCACACCACCGACATTTCAAAAAATGACAAGCTGAAATCCTGAAAATCTGCGGAACTGATTTTTGGTTGCATCACGCCATGACAATACTCTTACGATCTTCCAAGAAGTGCAGCTCAATGTTCGTCGAATTTTTCGCAACAGAAAATAGTTACTAGTCACTAGAAAGACAACAAGAAACAGAATCGTGATTATGCTTTCAGCCACACCTCACTTCAGAGGCTCACTTTGAAGAAAAACATTCGCAACAACTCTGCGGCATTCAACTGGCCAAAACTTTTTCGCCATCTCATCTTCTGAAAATACTTGTCGTACTAAATTAAAACAGTGAGCCCCATCAACTCCAGCGTTCGAAAATAAAATCTTCAACTATTATTTCTCAATCAATCGCCGACATCGAATTTCATCCCGAATCAATTCACGGTACCGGCTTCATATTTTGTATATGAACGACAATGAAAATTTCGTCAGCCAATGCTCGATTCAGAAACTGACTGCACCGAACTCCAGCCCCGTAATCTGCTCGCCGTTCCGATTGCCCGCAGTCTCGTCTATAAACAGATGTGGCAGGCAGGTGTCGGGCTGCGCCGAGGCAAACCTGCGGCCTCATACCGTGACACTGCTACCCGCCGTCTCTGTAGATTGCCCAGGGCGACATGCGGTGATCCGCTAACTCTGTATTAGTGGGTCACT
>JBFKDP010000171.1:0-8553 GCA_041619575.1 Litorivivens sp. | reverse complement strand
GATCAAAGTGCTCGCGATGAACGGACTGTGCTTTGAAAAGCAGATCATTAAAAGGCAGTTCAAACAGCGCACTGACTTCGGCGTGCGTCCAGTCGTGGCGAATCGACGTGCTCATAGCGTATCCTGTAGCAAATGTGGCATAAATCAGCCCAGTATTTTATCTGTCAACCTGCAGGGACGCAAATGGTTAACAGCTTTCTCCACCGCACTTCTTTCAGCCTATTCCCCGGCCGCTGCCTGCTCTGCCTTGGCGCAACGCACACAGCAGAAGATATCTGTCACGACTGCCGGGATGAGTTGCCTTGGTTAACACAGCCATGCGCCCGCTGTGCACTGCCCTTGGCAAACGCATCCGACGAGACCCCCGCCTTTTGCGGCAACTGCCTGAGATCATCGCCCCGGTTCGACCAATGTCTCGCCGCATGGGAATACGCTTACCCGGTAGACCAGCTGATCAGCCGCTTCAAATATCAGGGTCAGAGGCTGGCGGGTGAATTACTGGCAAGACTTTCACTTGAACGCTTTGTCAGCGCCAGCCCTCCCGATCTGCTTTTAGCCGTACCCATGCACTGGCGGCGATACTGGCGACGCGGGTTCAATCAGGCGGACATCATTGCTCTGCACTGGTCCAAAGCACTCGACATCCCTATGCTCGCCGGTGTTCACCGCCAGTCCTATCAGCCACCCCAGCGCGGACTCAGCGCGACCCAGCGCCAACGCAACCTGTCCGCAGCTTTTCGAGCAACCGAAAACGTGGATTTGAGGCACAAGCATGTGGTGATCGTCGACGATGTCGTTACCACAGGCGCGACAGCCAATAGTCTGGCAGCTATACTGCGCATGGCTGGCGCAGAGCGTGTTTCGGTCTGGTGTCTGGCAAGAACTGCCTGACGTTTCCGGCTTCACGCTTTTTGTGCCCGAATGTATAACTGGAGGACACGCGTGACCCAATCCCACCCTTATGAACAACTGTCACCGGATTTGGTCATCGACGCGGTGGAAAGCACCGGACTTCTGAGCGACCTGCGAGTGCTGGCACTGAACAGCTATGAAAACCGCGTCTATCAGGTAGGGATTGAAGACGGCGAGCCGGTCATTGCCAAATTTTATCGCCCGGAGCGCTGGAGTGACGAGCAAATTCTGGAGGAGCACCGTTTTTGTCAGCAGTTACTCGACGCTGACATTCCGGTTGTTCCCCCTGTCGCAGACGACGCGGGCCAGACCTTGCACCTTCACGCCGGATTCCGGTTCTCAATTTACCCGCGTAAAGGCGGTCATGCGCCTGCACTTGATGACCTCGACAGCCTGTTTCAACTCGGCAGATTGACAGCACGTATACACGGCGTGGCAGCACTAGAGCCTTTCCAGCACCGGCCGACACTCAACGTCGAAAGCTTTGGCGATAGTAGCGCCGTGTTTCTCCTGCAACATTTTATTCCGGACGGTTTGCGCAACGCCTACGAAACCCTGACCCGGGATTTACTGTATCGTATTCGCCAGCGATTTGATGAAGTCGCTCCCGACTACCAGCGTGTGCATGGCGACTGCCATGTCGGCAACATATTGTGGCGCGACAACGATGTGCACTTTGTCGATCTGGACGACAGCCGTATGGCCCCCGCTATTCAAGATATCTGGATGTTTCTGTCGGGGAATCGCGACGCCCAGCAAGGTCAGCTATCTGAATTGGTCGAGGGTTACAACGAGTTTTATGATTTTCCCGTGCGTCAGTTGCCCTTGATCGAGGCCTTGCGCAGCCTGCGCATTATGCACTACAGCGCCTGGCTGGCGCGGCGCTGGGCCGACCCGGCATTTCCGCGCACCTTTCCTTGGTTCAACACCGAGCGCTACTGGGCCGAGCATATTCTGGAACTGCGGGAACAGCTTGCGCTCTTGAACGAGCCGCCACTGGAAATTTTCTAATCGCGTATCGTTGGCACAATCAAGGCGCGCACCCAGTTGAAAAAGCCATTCCCCGTCAACACCATTTTATCGACGCTGTCGAAAAACCTTTCCAGGGCCGCAGGATCTTTAAAGTAATCCGCGCGAGTTACCATCTCTCGCTCCTGATCGAGCTCTTTCACTACTACGGCGGGGTTGCCGGCGACAATCACATTCGGCGGCACATCCCGACTCACCACCGCACCGGCAGCCACCACGGAATTTTTGCCAATTGTCACGCCCTTCAAAACAGTGGCGTGATCACCCAGCCAAACATTGTCTTCGATAACGACAGGCGCCACCTTGTCATCACGCTTTGTGCGATCATAAACGCCGTGCCAATCGCAATCCGTAATGTACACACCATTGGCCATCATGACGCTGTGACCAATGCTCACCTTGTCGCTGGCTGAAATGCGTGTCCCAGGGCTGATCATCACGTAGTCGCCAATGTCGATGGAGCCGCTACCCTGCTCACGCCCCCACACTGCAATTTTCACCCGGTTATCGGGCTCCCCGATAATTGTTGCGCATTGCCCAATGGAGATATTCGGGCCGGAAATGGAAATGTACCAAGGCTTCATACACGTGTGATAATCACCCAGATAGTCACAGGCCGGCTTGAGAAAATGATTGGTATACCAGCGGCGGAAGCGCAGATAGAGTTTTTTGACCCAGTACGGGCGTCGATCCTGACGCATGACAACTCTCTCACTATGGGAGTGAAAGTGTGACAACAGAACGGCAAAAGGGCAACACAGTGCGGTCGGTTAGCAGCAATCAGTCTGGTATACACGACAAACTGGCAGCCAGCGTTGCCAAGCACCTTGAAAATCCCTTCAGGAAGCCCTACAGCGCCCACAACGAAAAGGCCTTTCACACAGCTCAGGCTTGGTTGAGTGCTCAGCAGCGCCCCTTTATTCTCGACTCCTATTGCGGCACCGGTGAAAGTACGCGAACGCTAGCACAAATGTTCCCCGGCCACGCCGTGCTTGGCATCGACAAATCGGCCGCACGACTGGCACGCCACCAAGCCTCAGGTGAAGACAATTACCATTTATTGCGTGCAGACACAGACGACATCTGGCGCCTGCTCGCTGATGCGGGTCTACGGCCCGACAGGCATTGCATTTTCTATCCCAATCCCTGGCCAAAAGCAGATCACCTAAAGCGCCGTTGTCACGGCTCGCCACTCTTTCCGAGCCTACTGGCACTGGGCGGCGAGTTGGATCTGCGCACCAATTGGCGAATCTATGCAGAAGAATTCTGCGCCGCGCTGAAAATTGCAGACATCGCAGCGCAAGTTACGGAATTTAAGGCAAATCCTGCAATAACTGCTTTCGAACGCAAATACAGTGAAGCTGGGCAATCGCTGTGGCGCGTGTGCTGCACATTGCCAAATGCCCTATAATGTATGCACATTTTACCGGGATCGAGACCATGAGCGCCGAACCGTTCAGAGCTGCCAGTGCGACTGATCAGATCTGGCACAGTATTCGCCAAGAGACTGCGGAAGAAGTTAACAGCGAACCCGTGCTGGCGAGTTTTCTGCACGCCACGATTTTAAATCACGATTCGCTGGAAACCGCCCTGAGTTTCCATCTGGCGAATAAACTGGATTCGCCCACGGCATCAGCACTACTGGTGCGGGAAGTCATCGAAAAGGCGCTGGCTGCGGACCCCGACATCGGTCAGGCCATGCGCGCCGATGTTGTAGCGGTGAAACAGCGTGATTCAGCCTGCAACAGCCTGGCCATTCCCTTTTTATACTTTAAAGGCTTTCACGCATTGCAGTCTTATCGCATTGCGCACTGGCTGTGGAAGCAGGGGCGTGAATCACTGGCGCTCTTTTTCCAAAATAGAATTTCCTGCGAATTTGGCGTTGATATCCATCCGGCGGCTCGCATTGGCAAAGGTATTATGCTCGACCATGCGACAGGGGTCGTCATCGGTGAAACGGCCGTGGTGGGCGACAACGTCTCCATCATGCAATCGGTGACTTTGGGCGGAACCGGCAAGGAACACGGCGATCGCCACCCGAAAATTTCCGACGGTGTGCTGATTGGCGCAGGTGCCAAAATTCTTGGCAACATCCATGTCGGAGAAGGTGCACAAATTGCTGCCGGCAGTGTGGTACTCAAGGATGTTGAGGCCCACACTACCGTAGCTGGCGTTCCCGGCAAGGTTGTCGGCGTACCGGACTGCGCGCAACCCGCGCTGGAAATGAACCACCGCGTTTGCTGCGGAGACGACTAGTTTATTGCTTGCAGGCCGGTTTATATCCGGCGGCCCGTGCTTGCCGATAAATTGCTTCCATCTCCGGCATCATCGCCTGCAAATCAGCAATGCGGGTTTCGTGTGACGGGTGATTCGACAGAAATTCAGGTGGCTGCCCGTCGGCGTTGGCCGCCATGTTGTACCAAAGTTGGATACTCTCGCGCGGATTAAAACCTGCCTGCGCCATCAGTTGCACACCGATATTATCGGACTCGGATTCCTGCAAACGCCCGTAAGGCATCAATACGCCGAATTGTGACCCTAGGCCCAACGCCGCCATCACAGCCTGCTGCCCCGCACCCTGACCGATGATTGCACCCACAAGCTGCTGACTGGTTTCCGACACAAACTGCATCGACATGCGCTCGGCACTGTGTTTTGCCAACACGTGGCCAATCTCGTGTCCAATAACGGAAGCCAGCTGATCCTGGTTTTTCGCGACCTTGAGCAAACCGGTATGCACCCCGATTTTCTGTCCCGGCACTGCAAAGGCGTTGGCGCTTTCATCGTCAAATACAACCACTTCCCAGCCCCTGCGCTGACCTTCTGGCAAGGTCCGGGTAATCGAATCTGCAACACAGGTCACATACTGATTGACTTGGCCACTGCGATTGACCGGTGTTTTCTGCTTCATTTCGTCAAAGGCTGTCGCTCCCATATTGGACATTTCCGAGTCGGAAAAAAGCAGTAACTGTCGGCGCCCCGTTGGCGAGGTTGTACAAGCACTGAGCAAGGTTGTCAGTACGAGAAGTATCAGCATAGGCTTCATGAGGTGTATCCTTAAATACAAGCAAAATCGTCGATCAAACCTGCGGGAATGTTAGCACAGCCGGACAGCGGCTGTGGGAGAGAACAATGACGGAAAGATGCCCCTGGTGCGGCACAGATGAACTCTACTGCCAGTACCATGATGAGGAGTGGGGAGTGCCAATCAGGGATGATCAAAAACTCTTTGAGTTTCTGTCCCTGGAATCAGCTCAGGCCGGCCTGAGCTGGATTACCATTCTTCGCAAGCGTGAAAACTACCGCAGGGCTTACAAGGAATTTGACGTCAACAAAGTTGCCCGCTTCAATCAGGCAAGTGTTGAGCGATTGTTAAAAAACCCCGGCATTGTGCGCAATCGCGCCAAAATCGAGGCAAGCATTCACAATGCTCGGCTCTTTCTCGATATTCAGGCTCAGCATGGTAGCTTTGCCAAATTTATCTGGGCCTATACCGAGGGCCGGCCACTCCAGAACCAACGACAATCCATAAAACAAATCCCCGCAACCACGCGGCTGTCCGACCAGATTGCCCGGGATATTAAAAGGCGCGGATTCCGATTTCTGGGCAGTACCACCCTCTACGCCTTCATGCAGGCGATGGGTATGGTCAACGACCACATTACCCGCTGTCACCGACATCAGCATTGCCTTGAACTGGGAGAGCGCTTTTCGGTCTACACTTAACAGAGCGGCAACCGACTTTTTGCTGTGCCAGATACAAGCTGCCTGTATCAGCCAAGGAGCCCTACATGATTCGGTACCTGATTCTACTGACCGCGCTCGGACTGTCAGCCTGTTCGTCCACTAAGGTGGAGACCGACTACAACCCAGCCGCTCCATTCAACAGCTACCAGCGATATCACTGGAAGTCGGACACCAGCGGCAGCGACACGACGATCAGTCCCTTCCACGCCCAGCGCGTGCAAAACGAACTGGCCAGCCTGCTGAGCCAGCAGCTATACAGTGAAGCTTCCGCGAAGGAAAAACCCGATTTCATGGTCCGCTATTATGTCAGCGAACAAGTGCAAGGCCGACGCGGTGGCAGCCGCGGCAGTATCGGACTGGGCGGCGGCAGCGGTGGCTTTGGTATGGGGGTATCGGTAGGTATTCCACTGGGCAGCAAAGCTCCCGAGCGCAACCTGCTGATCATCATTGATGTACTCGATGGCGCCAGTGGTCAGCTGAGCTGGCGAGGCACCGCTGTGGTTGATGCTTCCCAGGATGCAGAACAACTCGCTAGGGATGTAAAGGCGGCAACCCGCAAGATCTGGGCCCACTACCCGCCCAAATAGGCCCGTTTACTGGTGGTAGGGCGCGGACAGCTCGCGCACAGATTCGATGAAGGCGCCGGCATGGGCCGGATCAACTTCCGGCGTAATACCGTGACCAAGATTGAACACATGGCCGCTGCCACTGCCATAACTGGCGAGGATCCGGGCCACCTCCTCACGGATACGCTGCGGTGAAGCGTACAACATCGTGGGATCCATATTGCCCTGAAGGGCAACCTGATCGCCAATACGACGACGCGCCTCACCAATATCGATAGTCCAGTCGAGACCTACCGCCTGACAACCGGTAGCAGCAATGCTTTCAAGCCACAAACCGCCATTTTTGGTAAAAAGAATGCACGGTACTTTACGGCCGTCGTACTCCTTAATCAGGCCATCAACAATACGCTGCATATAGCGCAGGGAAAATTCCTGATAGCCCGCAGCACTTAGCGCACCACCCCAGGTATCAAAAATTTGTACCGCTTGGGCGCCCGCCATGATCTGACCATTCAGATAGGCGATTACGGATCGGGCCAATTTATCCAGCAGAGCATGCATGACTTCAGGTTGGTCGTAAGCCAGTGCCTTGGTCGTGCGAAAGTCCTTGGATGAGCCACCCTCAACCATATAGGTTGCCAGTGTCCAGGGGCTACCAGAGAAGCCGATCAAAGGCACCCGGCCATTTAACTCACGGCGAATGGTACGCACCGCATTCATGACATAACCCAGATCAGCCTCTGCGTCCGGCACCGGTAAAGCTTCGACATCGGCCATAGTACGAACGACTTTTTGGAATTTTGGGCCTTCACCAGTTTCAAAATACAGGCCCTGCCCCATGGCGTCTGGAATGGTCAGAATATCGGAAAACAGAATGGCCGCATCCAGCGGATAGCGATCAAGGGGCTGCAGAGTAACCTCACACGCTAACTCGGCGTTTTTGCAAAGTGACATGAAGTCGCCCGCCTGAGTGCGCGTTGCGCGATACTCTGGCAAGTAGCGACCGGCCTGACGCATCATCCAAACAGGAGTGTATTCAACCGGCTCGCGCAGCAGGGCGCGCAGGAAGGTGTCGTTTTTCAGTTCAGTCATTTAGACGCTCTATGCTTGACGGGAGACGGGAGGCACCAAGCGGAATTCGCTTCGCAACTGCATCTCGCGGGTAATTTACAGTACCGGCTGCACACTCGAAGAAGCGCGGTCTGCGCCTGCTTTTGCGTCTCCCGTCTCCCGTCAAGCGTCCAGTCCTACGCTTAAACTTTCAAGTAATCCAGAATGCCTTCTGCCGCCTGACGCCCTTCCCAAATCGCTGTTACTACCAGATCGGATCCGCGCACCATATCACCACCAGCAAAAACCTTCTCGTTGGTCGTCTGAAATTTGTAAGTCTGCTCTTCCGGCGCAACTACCCCGTCCCAATCGTTGGTTTCCACCGATAGGTCAGCAAACCATTCGGGAGGATTGGGACGAAAGCCAAAGGCGACCAGCACAATATCTGCGGGCAGTATTTCTTCGCTGCCTGGAATCACTTCCGGACGGCGGCGACCATTTTCATCGGGCTCACCCAACTCGGTAGTCACAACTTTTACGCCTTTGACCGTGTCGCTACCGACAATGGCAACCGGCTGGCGGTTAAACAAAAACTGGACGCCCTCTTCGCGCGCATTGGTCACTTCGCGACGCGAACCCGGCATGTTTTCCTCATCCCGGCGGTAGGCGCAGACAACGCTTTCAGCGCCCTGACGGATGGAAGTACGGTTGCAGTCCATCGCGGTATCGCCACCGCCGAGCACTACAACTTTCTTGCCCTTCACATCTATAAAGTCGGCGGCGTCCTTTTCCCAACCCATATTGCGGTTTACATTCGACACCAGAAACGGGAGTGCGTCGTAGACGCCATCCAGGTCTTCGCCCGTAAAACCGCCCTTGAGAGCATTGTAAGTTCCCATGCCCAGGAAAACAGCATCGTACTCATCCAGCAATTCCTGAGCCGAAACATCAACGCCGACATCCGTATT
Organism: Litorivivens sp.; assembly: GCA_041619575.1. Lineage (GTDB taxonomy): Bacteria > Pseudomonadota > Gammaproteobacteria > Pseudomonadales > Spongiibacteraceae > Litorivivens. Next base: position 281 of record JBFKDP010000171.1, on the reverse strand, counting down.
CAAGCGAAACTCGATACCCATGTCTTCAAAGACAGTACGACGGCGCTGCAAAACCGACTTTTCCAGTTTGAATTCGGGAATACCGAAAGTCAGCAATCCGCCGATCTCCGGGTAACGATCAAATACGACCGGTTTCACACCAGCGCGAACCAGCACATCGGCACAACCCAGACCTGCGGGTCCTGCGCCGATAATCGCGACTTTCTTGTCGGTCCAGACCCGCTCAGACAGGTCTGGACGCCAGCCCATCGCCAATGCGGTATCGGCAATATATTTTTCGG